>DASYAT010000001.1:0-38963 GCA_036501205.1 Streptosporangiaceae bacterium
GCCTTGGCCGGTTCAGAGGTTGGCGAGGTCGGCCAGGAGCTGGCCCCAGGCGAGTTTCGACGGTGACTCGCCCGACGTTTCCATCCACTCCTGCGACAGCAGGACATAGGCCTCGTCACAGTAGGTGGTGAGGAACTCCCAGGTCATTCGCTGCTCCGCGCCCCAGGTCACGGACCAGATCTCGTTGGGCCCGTAGCCGACGAGCGGCACGCAGTGGCCACCCCAGCTGCCGGCGGCCGCGTCCTTGCCGGTGGTGACCACCCATTCCGAGCCGACCTGACTCTGCGCGGAGATCGGGAGGGCCAGGCCGATGTAAGCGCCGCCGAAGAAGGCGATCGCCTCACTCATCTCGGCCTGGCTGAGCGGGTTCAGCTTCGCGAACGCGGTGATCTGGTGGCCGGCCATGCCGGTCGACTTCCAGTAGTTGAGGGCGGCCAGGATGTCGGTGCCCTTGTCGGTGCTCGGGTCGTTCGGGTTGAACCCGGTAAGCGCCGTGTACGCACCGAGCACGTCCGCGTCGGCCGGAACGTAAGGGTCCCCGGCCCGGTCCCGCCAGAGCTGAACCTGGTGCGCGTAGCCGGCCTCGACGCAGTCGCCGTACTTGTCGTTATCCAGCATCGCGAACGGCAGGCCGTGCCCCCAGTGCGCCTGATGCGGCGCGGCCGCGACCCCCGTCCGGTACTTGGCGTAGGCGAAGGTGCGCGAATCGTGGCGAGCGGGATTCTTGCCAAGTTTGACCTCAACCATTTGAGGTGCCCCCTTCAATGGACTTGTACAGGCTGAACGTCCATTGTCAACGCAACGTTCCCCTCCCGCTACTGATCGCCACTAACCACCCCGAGCCCGCCCGCAAAGTACGCGACCAGCAAGCCCAGCCGCGGGCGCGCCCTCTTACCACCCGTTCCAAATTGGACATTTCAACAATATCGCCCGGCCGACCAGGCCTCCGGCGCTCACTTATCCCCGGTAGGAACGTCTTATCCCTGATTAGCGCCGCATTTTGTCCGCTATCGACTAATTCACTGAGGTCCAATCGGGGATAAGACGTCACTACCAGGGATAAGTGCACTACCGGGCCAGCGGAGTGCGGAAAAGGCACCGTGATCCTGGGATCGGGGCGACCAACCGGGCGCCCGACCACGACGGGAAGGTCCGTTGTTGCCCGACCACCACGAACTTCCCCGTTGCGGACAAGGCCAGGCCAGCGCACCGAGCACCCGACGGCCAGCCCCAAAGACTATGAGCCAGACCGGCCGGACAAGCCACCGCCGCAGCGCATCGGTGGCCGGCCCCAAGCCGGAGTCAGACCCACCAGCCGATCCAGTGCCGCAGCGCGCCGGTGAGCAGCCCGAACTGGAGCCGGCCGACTCGCTTAGGCAAAAGGCCCGCGCGATGCTTTCTCCTAATGAGAGGAGTATTTGACTGTTACATGCTTGAAGCCGAGTGAGTCGAGCAACTCGGTCAGCATGCTGGTGGTGTTTTTCTCGGCGTCGGCGACGAGCGGGCTGTGCTGGGCGGCGGCCTGGATCTTCTTCTGCGCCAGGATGTAGACCTGCTGCTGGTTGTTGGGGTTGCTGGAGAAGAAGTTGCCGATGCGGTTGAGCAGCCCTTGCTGCTCGGCGAACACGTATGACCGCTTCACGTTCAGCACCGCCGACTCAAGCTGCGCGGGCGGCAGCGTGACCGTGACGTCCTTGCGGTTCTTCGAATAGACGACCGCCTTGCCCTTGAGGTTGGAGAAGTCAACGTAGGCGATGTCGGTGCCGGCGCCGATGAACAGAGTGTCAGTGCCCTCGACGAACGAGGGCAGGAAGGAGCTCTTCTTCGCCAAGTCGACGACGACCTGGAACGACCCGCTCGCGGCCTCGAACCGGCTCAGCGACGTGATCGATTTCAGCACGGCCGGCTGACTGCGGTCGACGGTCGTCTCGACGAACGGGTTGCGCAGCTTGGGCAGCAGGTGGACGGCCGACAGCACCAGCGCGAGCACGATGAGGCCGATGATCGCGCCGACTACCAGCCCGGTGGTCCTGGCCATCCGGCCGAACGTGTGCTTTGCGATCTCGCCGGCGAACGAACTGCGGCCAGCTCGAGCGGCGCGACGGCCGGCGGAGTCCTTCTGGTCAGGCGGGGTTAGCGGCGTGGTGTCGTTATCCGATGGAGCGGTGCTCATTCTCAGCCTCATTCATCTCGCTACCTCCGGTAAAGCGACGGTCAATCCCGAGAAACCACTTGAGGCTGCCCCAGCGCAATGGCTTCAAACCTTTCGAGGCGGGACCGGACCGCACAGACAGGCACCTGGCTCCTGGAGGCGTCTTCAGGAACCAGGTGCTTGCGGGAGAGCTAGAAGCCGGCGGTGCCCCCGCGCGGTGCGGGCCGACGCAGGCCGGCGCGGGCCGGAGCCGGGCCGGCGCAGCGATTAGGGGAGCTGTCCGGGGCCTGATACGGGGCTGCTCTGCAGGATGGCCGTCCCGCTCAGCACCCGGTTAGCCGAGCCTCCATGCGGCATGTAGAGGAGCTGCTGGCCCGCGAGCTGGTAGGTGCGGGGATTGATGATGATCTCGTCGATCCCGCCTCCGAAGGCGGGCGGGATGGCTATCAACAGGCCGAGTCCACGCCGGCCAGCGACATCGACGGCGTGGTGGTCGATGGTGACGCCGGGGATCACCGCGAGGGACTTGTAGAGCTCGGCGGTCAGCGCAGGCCTCATCACGTAGGTGGTCAGCATTTGCTCGATGATCGAGAACTCCCTGACCGGTGCGGGGCCCCAGCCTGCCCAGTGCGGGAACTGCAGGCCGCCGAGATAGGCCACCAGCGCCCGCGGGGTGCGCGGGAGCGCGCGAAGGCCGGCGTAGCTGACCGGGATCGCCCCGGTTACTCCCCCGATGGACGTGTCATGGGGTGCCGCGAACGGCGCCGGCTGGCCAATGAAGCCAGCGGACTGGCGGCAGATTCGGTGGCCGGTGCCGGCCGGGATGCCGGCGCAGCGGTCGATGTACTGCACCTTGCCCTTGTCGTCGACGTAGGCCGCCCGCCGGGAGTCCGCAGTGGTCCAGACCTGGAAGATTCCATCCGGCTTCCCGCCGAGCTGCTTCTCCTTCCAGTACACCCACTGGCCGGGCCGCACCTCCGGCTGCGCGGCCGCGACGGCAGCCGTCCGGTAGGCAAGCTCCCGCACGGCGGTGCCGGGAAGCGGTCCGCCAGGCCCGGATGCGGGCACGGATCCGCCCTGCCCAGCCACGGCGATGGCGACGGCAGCAGTTGCTATGGCGAGGCTGAGCCCTCCGGCCAGTAGCACCCGGCCGTGCCTCACCCGGCCGTGCCTCACCCGGCCGGGCGCGGCGTCCGGCGCCTGCGCCAGGGCCTCGTCGAGCCGGTCTCCCACGACCTGGCTGAGCTCCTCGGTGGCCGCGGGCGACGCCGGCCGCAGAACCTTGAACATGCTGATCTCATCCATTGCTGGTGATCTCCTCATCATCGCGAGCCTGCTCAACGCCCAGCGCGGGATTGGCCCCGCCGAGCTCCTTTCGCGCCTTCACCCGGATCCGGTTCAGCCGAGACCGAACCGCGCTGACCGTGAGCCCGAGCGCCTGCGCGGCTTCCGCATAGGTCAGGTCCGCCCAGGCGACCAGCAGCAGCAGCTCGCGGTCCTGCCGCGATAGCGCGGCCAGCGTCGCCGACAGCTGCGGCCGCAACTGCTCCGCGATCACCCGCTCGATCGAGCGGTCGCCGAAGTCCGCTGGCACGCTCTCGGCGGGAAGCCGGGCGATCGCCCGGCGGTACCGGGTTTCCGCGCGCTGGTGCTTGCCGATCTGCCGCACCGCGATGCCATACAGCCAGGGCCTCGCCTCCAGCCTGGACAGGTCGTAGCGATCGCGATAGCGGAAGGCGGCCAGGAACGTCTCCGCCGCCACGTCCTCGGCCAGGACGGGACCCAGCCGCGCGTGCACGTAGCGCACGATCTCGATGCCATGCCGACGGAAAATCTCGGCGAACCAGGAAGGCTCCCGCAGCGAACGCGCGATGAGCGCGGCATCGCTCAGCTCTCCGCTCGCCGGAACCCCTCGCGCTAGCACAACCCACGCGCCTTCATCATCAGAACTCCTCTGGAGGCGTGACGCACACCCGTAGTTACCCGCAGCGCCCATGGGAGTTGCGGGTAACTACGGGTCTTCGCCAGCGAGGTCGCCCAGGCATGGAGCTGCGGCAGCTCCGGAGCGGTGATAGCTCCGGAGCGGTGATGGGAATCAGGCCGGCCAGGTCGGGCCGGGGCCGGGGTCAGATCAAGGGTTGCGGGGCGCTGTGGCGGCGGAGCAACTCGGTCAGCGCGGCCAGTTCGGCGGCTAGCGCTGACCGGCCGGCGCCGGTGATGCTGACCCAGGTGCGCGGGCGCTTGCCCTCATAACCCTTATCGACCTTGATCAGGCCCGCCTCTTCGAGCACGGTCAGGTGCCTGGACAGGTTGCCAGGGGTCAGGCCGAGCGCATCGCGCAGGTAGCCGAAATCGGCGCTCTCCGCCTCGGCGGCGATGGTCAGGATGCCGAGCCGGTGCCGCTGATGGACGGTCTCGTCGAGCCCGTTCGTCGGATGCCCGTTGGAGCGGTCCGGCAGTTCCGCGGCCTCGTCGGCCGCGGTCACGCCACCCTCCGCTGTTTGCGCTGGACCAGGAACGCGCCGACGCCGGCCGCGAGCAAGACGACCGCGGGAAGCAGCACGTTCGGCAGGTCGGTGAGTTGCCACTGGTTGGGCGACGGGTTCCAGCCGAGCCGGAACAGCACGTTCTCGACGTCGTACAAGCTGGCGACCAGGGCGGTGCCGGTGTAGATCAGCGCGATCAGGCCGAGCGCGCGGCTCCGTTCGGCCCAGGCCAGCACGCAAAGGCCGATCGCGATGATCAAGAACGGGAAGGTACCCCGGATGACCAGGTCACCTGGTACCGCGACGTAAAGGAATCGGAACGGCCGGAAATGCGCCAGCAGCGGAATGATCAGCGCCACTCCGGTCAGCGCAGCGACGGTAATGAGATAGCCGCGAGAGGGCGTCTTCAGGCCGGTCCGGCGAGCGTGCCGCCGGTACCACCACAGCGTGAGCGCGAGGCCGCCAAGCAGCGCGGCGAGCCAGTAGTAGCCGAGGTAGTTCTGGACGGCGAAACCAGGGGCGCCGCCCAGTATTGGCATACTCGGCCCAGCGGATGCATAAATCCCGCCCTTGAACGTCGGCATCACGTAGAACGGGATCGCCGCGAAAGTCAGCAGGCTGAACAAGACCAGCGGGAACCAGTAGGCGTGCCGAGCTGACCTCGCGTTGCGACGCAGCAGCCGCATCTCTTTCAGCAGGCCGGCCGCATCCGCCGGACCGACCTCGGCCGATGCCTCAGGGACCGGATCGGGTTCCACGCTCTCGCCAGTCATCGCAACCTCCTTGCCACCACGATCACCCTACGCCAACAGCTTTGCATAGCAAACTTATTTGCGCAATCTCGCAAACCCTGCTTCCGTGCGGCTCTCCCAGAGAGCACGCGGGAGGAGGCCGTGAAGGCGGCCGTTCAGGAGGTGGCGGTTCAGGAGGTGGCGGTTCAGGAGGTGGCGGTTCAGGAGGTGGCGGAGGCGGTCCCGACTTCCGCGTCGGGACCGTCGAGCACCGGCAGGCGTTCGCGGAGGCTGGCGACCTGCCAATCCTCGCCGATCGCGACGAACAGGTCGGCGGCCTGCCGGGCGCACTGCCGCGCCTCGCCCATTCCGCTGACCGCGCTGATCACAATCGGCGTGCTCGTTTCCCGGTCGCGCAGCAGCCGGTCGAGCTGGGCGAGTTCGGCGGCCCGCCTGGTGAAGATCGCCGGCGCGGCCGGAAGCTGACTCGGCCCGGCGACCGCGGGCGCAGGACGGCCGACGGCGACCGCCTGGGTCGGCTCGCTCCTGGCCTTTTCCTCGGCAGCGGCCCGGTCAGCTAGCGCCTGGTCCGAAGCGACCGCAGGGTCCCGCTCGCCAGCCCGAAGAACTGCTCGTAGGCGGCAATCACGGCCGCGGGCGGAATCCGCCGCCCGGCCTCAAAATCCACGATCGCGCTGTGCGAACCGAGATGAAGCGGCTTCAGCAGATCGCGCTGCGGCAGTCCCCGGCTGCGGCGCAAGCTGCGCAGCGCCTCACCGAGCGTCTGCTTCCCGGGCTCGGTCCGGTCCGTGGCCTGCATCGCAGAGGTATCCAGAAACCCTTCTGGCCGTGATCAGTAAGCGTTCTGGTTTTGGTCCGGGTTTGGTAGGCGTTCTTACATTCGACACGATACCGGTGCGGCACCGTTCTGCCAGGCCGCTACCCGGCCGGACCTCTAAAACAAGGTCTTTTATTAGAAACGCTTTGCGGACCTTTCTATCCGGCAGCCTCGAGGCCGGTCAGCCGATGGACGTGCTGCGGCGTTCTAGGAGCAGGACGTCGCGCCAGCGGCCCTGATGCTGGCCCAGGCGCTCCCGCCGGCCAACGATCCGGAAGCCGGCCGCTTCGTGCAGAGCGAGGCTGGCGGTGTTCTCGGGGAAGATACCGGACTGGATCGTCCAGATGCCGGCCGCGTCGGCCGAGGCGATCAGCGTGGTCATCAGCAGCCGGGCGATCCCGCGGCCGCGAGCGGCCCGATCGACGTAGACCGAGTGCTCGACCACGCCCGCGTAGACCTCACGGCGCGAGACCGGGCTGACCGCAACCCAGCCGACGACGATGCCCGAGCTGAGCGCCACGAACCTGTGCTCTGGCAGCCTGGCGGTGTCGAATTCGGCCCAGGCGGGCGCCTGGGTCTCGAAGGTCGCGTCGCCTTCGGCTATGCCCGCCTGGTAGATGGCAAGCACCCGCTCGGCGTGCCCGGCCGTCATAGGCTCGATCCGTACCGGATCGCCCGGCCTGCCTGTCGCACTCGCGAACACATCGACTCCTACGAGGACGTGATCATGACTGAGGCCCATGACCTGGATTATCTCGCTCACCTTGCCAGCGAGTCGGCCAGATTCGGGAGCGTCATGGCTGCGACCGCGCCAGACGCCAGGGTGCCGACCTGCCCCGACTGGACCGCCGACGATCTGCTCTGGCACCTAGCCGAGGTGCAATGGTTCTGGGGCGCGATCGTGCGCGAACGAGTCGACGCGGACAAGGCCGAGGAGCTCAAGCCGGACCGCCCCTCCGACCGGGCGGGACTCGCGGAGTTCTACGCCAAGGCGAGCGGCGACCTCGATGCGATCCTGGCCGCGACCCCGCCGCAGACCGAGGTATGGACCTGGGCCGACGACAAGAGTGCCGGCTTCGTGCGCCGGCGCCAGGCCCACGAGGCGCTGATTCACCGGATCGACGCCGAGCTTACGGCCGGAGACCGGTCGAAGATGGATCCGCGGCTCAGCGCGGACGGCATCGACGAGGCCCTGCGCCTCATGTACGGCGGGACAGTCCCGGACTGGGGCAGCTTCAAGGCGAACGAAGGCAGGACACTGCGGATCACCGCCACGGACACCGGCGACTCGTGGTTCATCACGCTTGGGCACTTCACCGGCACCGACCCGGAGAGCCGGGAGTCCTACGACGAGCCCTGCATCCACGCCGCCGACGCCGATCCCGGCACCAGCGCCGCCGCGACGATCGCGGGTACCGCGGCTGACTTGGACTGCTGGCTCTGGCACCGCCCGCCGCTGGGCACCATCGACCGGGCCGGCGACGAAGATGTTCTCGCCGCGTTCGAGGGGAAGATCGCCGGCGGCATCAATTAGCCCGCAGCCAGAGAAGGGGGCGCAAGTCATGGAGATTCCAAAGCCCAGCGACGCGGACAAGGAGTTCTTCCGCTCCCTGGTACCGAGCGAAGCAGACGTCGAGATCAAGCCGATGTTCGGCAACATCGGCGCGTTCGTGCACGGCAATATGTTCGCCGGCCTGTTCGGCCCGGCCGTCGGCGTGCGGCTCGCCGAAGCGGACAGCGCGGAACTGGCGGGCGTCGAAGGCGCTGGCCCGTTCGGCCCGGCCGAGCGGCCGATGGGCGGCTACGTTAGCCTGCCGCCGCAGTGGCGCGAATCGCCTGGCCTCGCCGCCGACTGGGTCGGCAAGGCGCTGCGTCATGTCAGCACAATGCCGCCGAAAGCGAAGAAACCGAAGAAGTCCAAGTCCTAGCCTTTATGGCAGGGCGCGAATGATGGCTAGCTTGCCGGGAAGCTAGGAGCTGGTGTCGCCCGCAACGGGTGCTACGGGTAGTACAGAACGGAGCAGTCAGATGGGTGAGGTCCACGAAATCGCGGCCCGGGGGTTCGGCGCGGAAGCCTCCGCCTACGAACGGGCCCGGCCTTCCTATCCGCCGGACGTGATCACCTGGCTGACCGAGAACCTGGCCCTGGGCCCAGGCAGCCAGATCGTTGACCTAGCCGCTGGTACCGGCAAGCTCACTCGCCTGCTCGCTGGTATCGGCGCCGATCTCATCGCGGTGGAGCCGGTGGGCGGCATGCGCGCCAAGCTGCACGAGCAGTTGCCCGCCGTGCCGGTGGTGGCCGGGGTGGCCGAAGCGCTGCCGTTAGCGGACTCCTCGATCGACGCGGTCGTGGTTGCCCAGGCGTTTCACTGGTTCGACGCCAGGCGCGCGATGGCGGAGATCGCCAGGGTGGTCCGCCCTGGCGGTCATTTGGCCCTGATCTGGAATGCCAGGGACCGCAGCATCGAATGGCTCGATCAGGTGTGGTCGATCATGGACCGGGTCGAACGGCACGCGCCGTGGCGTGATGAGCGGGATGCGGACGGCCCCGCCGATACCAGCCTGCGTCGCAGTGAGCGGCATCTCGCCGGGTCCGGCGATGCCAACTGGTCGCCGTGGACGGAGGGCACCTTCTTCCACGTCCAGCACAGCACCCACGACGACGTCATCGACCGGATGCGGAGCGTGAGCCACATCGCCGCGCTTCCTTCTCTGAACCAGCGCGCCGTGCTCGATGAAATCCGATCCATCCTCGCAGAACACCCACAAACCCGACAAAAAGCCACGGTGGGGATCCCATATCGGGTCGATGCGATGTATGCGAAGCGACTTAGTTGAGTTCTCGGGCATCGTTACTGCCCGTCATGGAACATCGAGGGCCACCGATGGTGTTAGATGGTTCTGGTTGTCGTCGAAGATTTCGTGCACGTGTCACAGCGCCTGCGAAATGAGACAGCGGGCGTCCTGACAGCCGGAGGCAGAGCTTTCGGATTAGGCAGGCGGTCGCACAGCCCGGGACCCGTTACGGCCCCGAAGATCGCTCATATAGGAGAAGTACATGCCTCAGGGCACCGTTAAGTGGTTCAACTCAAGCAAGGGCTACGGATTCATCGCACCAGATGACGGTGGCGCCGACGTGTTCGTCCACCACACCGCCATCATGGCCGATGGTTTCCGCAATCTTGAGGAGAACCAGCGGGTCGAGTTCACGGCCGGTCAGGGTCAGAAGGGCCCGCAGGCCGAGCAGGTGCGTCCGCTCTAAAGCACCCGTTAGCTTCATGAAAGCCCGTTAGGTCGCCTGGGGCCGTGCGGTCCACCAGGCCGCACGGCCGCCATGGCCAATCAAACTCCACGTTCGGCAAGCACCCGACCCGACTTAGCTGCCTCATCGAGTGCGGCTAGGTCGAGTTCGTTCGTGTCGGCATAGGCCGAGGCGAACTCGGCTATCGCCCGATCGAAGGTGTCCGACTTGCCCAGGTAAGCGGAGATACCGATCCGGTCTCCGGATCGGGCGTGCGCTCTCGCGAGCGTCCAGCCGCAGACTTCGCCGTAGTCGGAAAGCCCGGCCGGCAGCATCGTCTGCGTGTCGAACGAGAACTTCCAGTCCCTGAGCTGCCGGACGTAGAAGTCACGGTCCACGCCATCGGGCGCCGGGCTAGCTCGCAGCCAGCCAAGGAAGATGTCGCTCGCCGCCTGCATCAGCCGCTGGCCCTCGACTACCCGCTGACCCTGGTTGTCGTACTTGCTCGGACCGGCGAATTCTGACAGCACGGCCGGACCGGCCTCTTTGATCTGCAGGAACAGTGGATCGGCGGGGTCCTTGCCGAGCATCAGCATGATCCAGCAGCGGGTTCCGACGCTGCCGACTCCGACCACCTTGCGGGCGATGTCGCCGGTCCGGTACTGGAACTGGTCGAGCAGGTACCGGCGGTCCCCTGACAGCGTCCGACGGTACTTGTCCACGAGCTGAACCAGCTGATTCTCCAGGCCACTGGGGTCCATGTCGTTTGGTATCAGGCTGGACAGCGGAACGACCAACGGCGGGTCAGGGACGATCTGCGGCTCGCCGTCGACGATCCTGGTCAGCTTGTCGAGCGCGTTCATGCTGTCTTTTGTCCGGGCCTTGGTCACTCCCCTGGCCAGCCGTTGCTGCTGCTGCGCACCCAGCCGCTGGGCGAGGCGTTGCCTGACCGCGTCGACGTCGGCGCTCGCGTACCAGACGCTCAGGTTGGCCTGACCAGCGAACTCCGCCATGGCCAGCCGGTAGCGGCGCACCGCCCGCTGCACCATCGCCCTGCGCGTCCCGGTCTTGATGCCGTTGTCGCGAGCCGCTACCTCCAGGCTCGCCGCCAGCCGCTTCACGTCCCATTCCCACGGCCCGGGCAGGGTCTCGTCGAAGTCGTTGATGTCGAAGACCAGCCGCCGCTCGGCCGAGCCGAACAGGCCGAAGTTACCCACGTGCGCGTCGCCGCAGGCCTGCACGGCCAGGCCGGTGACCGGCGTCGTGGCCAGGTCATTGGCCATTGGCAGGGCCGCGCCCCTGAAGTAGGCGAACGGCGAGGCCAGCATCCGGCCGTACCTGATCGGAATGAGATCAGGCACCCGATCGGTGCACTGCCCGATCAGCACATCGACCGGATCATGCTGCCGCACGGACGCGTCGAACTCCGCGTGGCTGCTTCGCGGAACCTCGGCCCTGATCTGCCTGCCTCGCTCGGCTCGCTCGGTGGGCGTGAGGTCCTTGATCAGCGTGTCGAGGTGATACCGGTGGGTCGGCTCGCTGGCTCGGCTCTCGGGCTTGGCCGTGCTCCGCTTGCGCGGGGCCGGTATCTTCGCGGTGCTGGCCCTAGGGGAGGACTTCCTGGATACCCTCGCCGTCCGTGCCTGCTTCTGCGTTGTGGTCATACGCACCAAGTCAACGCTGCCATCGCTGGTGTGCGTCATCCTGCCTGGGTGAAGTTCCGGCTGGTCACGGCCGTGATTGCGGCGGCTTTCACTCCGCGTGGGTGATGCGCGGGCCAGGGGCGAGGCGGATCGTGGCGCCATCTGAGCCGCTGACTCACACCTCAGGGAGCGGACATGTCATCGCTGACCGTCTGGAAGTTCAAGTCGCCTTACGGTGCCACCAACGCGCTCGACGAGCTGATGGACTTGCAGCGCCAGCAGCTCATCCAATTGCTCGACGCGGCGACGGTGAGCTGGGAGGAAGGCAGGAAGAAGCCGAAGACTCGTGAGTTGCGGGACTCCAAGCGAGCCGGCGCACTCGGTGGCGGCTAACCTCTCCACCGACCAGGAAGCCAAGCTCCGCGAAGCCTTCAGCGAGGAATAGCCCTATCGCAGGAGTATCCCCCGTGCCCGCATGCCCCCGGGGGTTGATGCCGATAGTACGGGGGTACGGTCGGTATCGGGCTGTGAGCTGCGCTTTCACCCGTCAGGATGGGGCCTGACGTCGGTTGCGGCGAGGCGGTGCTCGCGCCCGTCGGGGGATAAATGACGAGCACCATCAGCGAGCCGGTCATCGGCCGCGACGGGCACGCAGTACGGTCAGCGAGCCGGCCGGGCAGGCAGCCGGGGGCTCCGGGGAGTCATCCCGGAGGGCCAGCACCGCACGAGACCCGCGATCGACCGCATAGCGACAAGCTCCGGGTGCCATGCCCGAGCGTGCCGCTGCTGCACCGGCATCGGGTGAGCGACCTGATCCAAAGCGGGACGGCCGGCCGGGTGACGCTGGTGTGCGGCCCGACTGGCTCTGGCAAGACCGTCGCCTGCGCCATGTGGGCGGCCCGCGCCAACCCGGCCGACAACGTCGCCTGGGTCAGCCTGGATCCAGGCGATCGTCAGCCCGGCCGGCTCTGGGCCCAGGTCGGTGCCGCGCTAGCCAGGACCGAGGCGATGCCCGCCGAGGTCGCGGACGCGCTCACCGAGCCGGCTGATCGGGCGTTCGGGCTGCGACTCGCCGACGCGGCCGAACGGCTCGACCAGCCGGTCACCCTGGTAATCGACGACGTGCAAGAACTCGCGGGCAGCGAGCCGCTGGCCGATCTTGACCTGCTGGTCAGGCACGGACCACCGAACTTGCGGCTGGTGCTGGCCGGACGGCATCTGGCCGGGCTGGGCGTGGCGAAGCTGCGCGTCGACGGCGACCTGGCCGAAATCGGCACCGACGAGCTGGCCTGCACCCCGGCCGAAACGCAGGCCTATTTCGAGATGCTCGGTGTGGAGTTGCCACCGGCCCAGCTCGACGAACTGCTTGACCGCACCCGGGGCTGGATCACCGGCCTGCGCCTCGCCGCGCTGCGCGGCGAAACTGAGCATGAGCCTGCCGCACCGTGGCGCATCAGCGGCGACGAACCGCTGGTAGCCGATTACCTGCGAGACGAAATCATGGCCACGCTCCCGGCCGACCGCCGGCATTTCCTGCTACGGACCTGCGTCACCGACCAGATCTGCGGCGATCTGGCCGACACGCTGACCGGCGGCCAGGGCGGCGCCGTCATCTTGGACCAGCTTTGCCGGGAGAACGTCATGGTGCGGCCGGCCAGGGGCAGCGGACCTGGCCAGCTCGACTACGAGTACCACCCGCTGCTGCTCGACCTGCTCCGCGCCGAGCTACGACGCGACTACCCTGCGCAAGTTACCGAGCTAACCGGCCGGGCAGCGCGATGGCAGGGCGGCAACGGCCGGCCGGTGCAGGCGCTGAAAAGCGCAGCCGCGGCCGGCGACTGGGACTTCGCCGCGACCGTACTGGCGGAAGTCGGGCCCGAGTTGCTGCTGCCCGGCCGGGCGGCCATTTACGAGCCGATTCTCGCGACCTTCCCGGCGAGCCGCTACTCGGCCGATGCGGCGGTGGCAGCCGCACTAGCCGCCGCCGGGTTGCGTACCGGCGACGGTTACGCCACCGAACTCCATCTGAAGAACGCCGAAGCGAGGATGGACCAATGCCCTGACCAGCATCGGCCGGCCGTCGCGAGCTGGCTGAAGGCGCTGACCCTGATGCAAGCGACGGCCAGGGGCACGGCGGATTCGGAGCTGATAGGGCAATGCGCCGCCATGGCCAGCACGGCCGCGCCGACGACCCCGGGCAGCGTCGAGCATCAGGCGCTCGGCCTGCTCTGGACCGCGGTCGGAGTCGCCCTGCTGGCGGACCATCGGATCGCCGAAGCCAGGAACGCGCTGGCGCAAGCGAGCCGGCGCCTGCACGGCGCCGAGTTCAGCGCCCGCGCCACCGCCTGGCGAGCCGTCGCTGAGGCGATGTACGGCGACTTGCTCGCCGCCGACGAACTGCTCGCCGACCCGGTGCTGGACGCGGTGGCCGACACCGACCCGCTGCCCGGAGTAGTAGCGGAGCTAGCCAGCGCTTGCCTGCAACTGGCCAGAGATGAGACCGCGACGGCGCGACGGCTGCTTGATCAGTGCGCCGAGACCGCCGGCGGTCACGGCCACGCCGGGCCGGTCATCTGGTCCCTCGCGGTCGTCTACCGGACCAAGCTCGCGCTGTACGAGAACGACCATGGTGCCGCCAGGCGGCTGCTGACCAGGCTGCACTACCAGAACCTGAACCCGGCTAGCGGCCAGGGACAGCTGGCAAGCGCGGCATCGATGGGCAAGATGCTCGCGATCCTAGATGCCCAGATAGCCCTCATTGAGGGCAATCCGGCCGGAGCCAGGCTCGCGCTCGACCGCGCCAACGGCGAGTCGGCCGACTCGCTTCTGACCTCGGCCAAGATCATGCTCGCCGAGGGCAATAGCCGGGCCGCACTCGGCAACGCCGAGACCTGCCTGGCCGGCTCCGCTGCGGAGCCAACGCTGCGCGACCAAGTCAGCGCGCTCGTGCTCGCCGCCGTCGCGCACCGCAGGCTCGGGCAGACCGACCAGGCCGCCGACCAGCTTGCCTACGCGCTGGCGCTAGCCGAACCGCACCGGGAGTACCGGCCGTTTCTTGACGGCGGCTCGGCCGCCAGGTCGGCGCTAGCCGTGCTGATCAGGCCGGCCAGCCAGGGTGCGGCGACTGCCGCCAGAATCCTGCAGCGATTCGACACCCGCCCGGCCAGGCCGGCCGACACCCAGGTCTCCGCGCCGCTGACCGGCAGCGAGCTAGCCGTCTTGCGGTTCCTGCCCACGCACATGACCAATCAGGAGATCGCCGAGGCACTGTTCCTGTCGATCAACACGGTCAAGACCCACCTGCGCTCGGTCTACCGCAAGCTCGGCGTCACCACCAGGCGCCAGGCCATCTCCACCTCCGCCCGCCTCGGCCTGCTCTAACCGGCAGGACAACCCGGATCCAAGCGCTCAGCTGACCTTCCGGTCACGCACCATGATCACATCAGCCCGGGTGGCAACACCCGCCACAAGCCGCCGCCATGATCATCTTCGCGTTTCGGATGAATATGCGTATTCATCTGGGTTTTCGAGGATGAATCCGCATATTCATCTGGCTGCAGCTGCCGGGTGCCGGTCACAAAGCCAGCTCCGGTCCCATTGGCAACAGGCGCGGGCCATGGACCCTCGGCCCGACCTTCACCGGCTCCCTGCTCGTCCACGGGGCTGACGGCGACCTGATCGCCGCCGGGCTGCTCGTGGAGATCAAAACCACCGCCAAGCCATCGCTCGGGATACACGACCTGTTCCAGATGATCGCCTACAGCCTTCTGGATCTCGACAACGAATACGAACTCGACACAATCGCATTCTTCAGCACCAGGTACGCCTATTACGCAGAATGGCCACTCGAACCCCTGCTTCTCGACCTGGCCGGATACAGCATGAGCCTTCCCCAGCTTCGGGATCAATTCCGGCAAACGCTGGCCGCGCACCAGTAGCGACGTGACCAGTGATACCAAGCCGCGCACCGTGGCGCTTGGTTTGAACCTGTCTCAGCCCCGTATGGCGTGCGCCGTGGAGCTTGGTTTGAACCTGCCCCGGCCCCGTAACCTGCGCGCCGTGGAGCTTGGTTGGAACCTCGCCTAGCCCCGTGTGGCGCGCGCCGTGGAGCTTGGTTTTCCCTTGGGTGGGCACGAAAGGAAGGATGGGGGTGCAGGGGGAAACCTCGGAAACCTGGGGTGAAGGGGAAGGTTGTCCATGGTTTCCCCCTGCCAGACCGCGCTCCGCCAGGGGGGCACACCACCCGCACGGCCGGGCCTTGGTGCTACGCGGCTAATGTACGGCCGCTGTGCCGTCGGCCGGGTTAGGCGTGGGTGGGCGGGTGAAGGGCTCGGGTGAGGGCATTGTCGATGGTGGCGGCGATGCTGGGGATGGGGATGCCGCCGTCGGGGTGGTGGGGTGCGCGGGCATACCAGGACAGTTCGCCGTCGTCGGAGATGTCGAGGGTGCCCCGGCAGGGCTGTTTGGGGTTGGCGGCCGTGAGGACGGGGCCGGCGTCGGTGCCGGTCTCATCGATGCGAGCGGTGAACCCGTACCGGAACAGCGCGTAGCGGACGATCTCTACCAGGGGGAAGCCGCCGTTCTCGCCCAGTCTTGGCTCGCGCCGGGTGTGGTCGGGGTCGAGGATTTCGATGGCCATGCCGACCAGCCGGGAGGGGTGCAGGTGGGGCACTGGACGGAGCGGTATTCCCAGATCACGTTGCCGTGGCTCGTGATGGTCAGGTCAGTGATCGCACGCAGCGCGTTGTTGATCTTGAGGTAGGCATCGCCGTCCCAGGCCGGCAGGGTGAACCCGTACCCGGCCGGGAGCAGCAGGTCGACGATCTTGGCGAGGGCCTGATCGGCTGGGCTGGCCGGGTTCCGCTGGCTGGCCAGTGCTGGAGCTTGCCGCGTTGTGGGCATGAGGATTTCCTTTGCTCGAACGGTGTTGAGCGTCGGATTCAACGGCAGTATTCATAAGCATGCTAGCGCATGCTGCAATATGGTGCATCTAGCTCATAGAGGCTACGGCAGGCAGCATCATGCTCATGTCATTGGACCGCTCCGCGCCCGAGCCTCTGCGCGACCAGCTCGCCGACCTGATCCGCGGCAAGATCATCGATGGCACGTGGCCGACGCGAACGGCGATACCTTCCATCACCACGCTCGCATCGGACTACGGCGTTGCGGTGATCACCGTGCAGAAGGCCATAGCCATCCTGAAGGACGAAGGACTGCTGTTCGGGGTGCCTGGCAAGGGCACCTTCGTCGCGGAGCGCGATCGCTCGTGAAGCTGCCCGAATGAGACCAATCGCCTCCACAGTGCACGGCAGCGCAGAGACATCTCTGCTGACTTCCATGAGTGGGGTGGCGAGCGCGTGATGGATCAGACGAGAAGTATTTGCTTCGGTCGCGCGCTCATTAAGTACAATTCTTCGTGCTCGGGCCGGCCGCGATAATGTTCACCGAGTTGCTGCTGGCGGCGTAACTGCCCGAGGAGTCGTGATAATAGACCCGTTCGCCGTCGGAGATCGCGCGGCGGCCAGCCGCAATGGCCGCGAGGCCAAGGACGAGGTTGAAGCTTTTCCCTGGCGCTAGCCGGAACCCGCGTACGGCCTGGCGGTCCTTCCATCCAGGCGGCAGGCCAGCGTAGCGCGGCGGCCAGTACACGTTGCCAACAACCCTCTGTCCCGGTACGGCATAGGCGCCGAGCAGCCGCTGGTTGCGCGGATGGATCAGGACGAAACGGTCCAGGATCACCATGCTGTGTCCGTAGTTAGTGAAATCATCAAGGCCGAATGTCCACGAATGACCACCGGGCGCGCAGATCTCAACGTGGTTTGCCGGATCGTGGATGCCGTTGCCGCTGGACAGTGGGCCATCTGTCGCCGGACTGCCGTGCCCGCCGCCGCACCCGCCAAGGGCAGCAACGACTACGGCCATGATCGCTGCCGGTAATAGCAGCACGTCGCGTACTGTCCGTGCGCTCATTGCTCCGTGCTCCTTTACCCGCGTGCTGCCGACGCCGCTGCTAACCGCGAGGCTTGGCATGGAAGAAACGATCCTAGTGGGCCGCCGCATGCCAAGCCTTGAACCGCTGCCTTACTGCTGGCAGGACGCGATCCGCTGCTAGGACCTAGTGCCGCGCATGACTAGCTGCGTAGCCTTGCCGGGGTCATGATCAGTGCCACAGATCCATCCTGTCTGCACGAAGTTGAATATCATCTTAGCGTTGGAATCGTAGCCGGTTTGCGCGGAGGCGTTGAAGCTGGCTTTCAGGTTAACGCCCTTGATGCCGAGCGTCCCTCCCAGTTCCACCCGTTTGACCAGTTGACAGATTTCTCGTTGGCGGTCGTGAAATTGAGGCCGGCCCTCTCTTTCGCGCAGTATTTCGCGAGGGTACTCGGAGCATTCTTCGGATGAACCCAATTTCCTCCGCCGAACCAGCCCGTAGACCTAATCATCCAAAGGCACTTATACACCCACACCGTGCGATTGTCCTGATCGAGGGTCGTGCGCGGGCACTTTCCATTCTGTTTTTTCTGCCTAACGTACTCGGGATATTCGGCATAACATATACCCCGCCCTTGCCCGACATTGAAATTTGTCGTGAACCATGTGTTGCTAGTCTGGTTTGGGTAGCCCATGCTATCGGTAGCGGTGTCCGACGTGGTGCCGGATTTCGAGTATCCGGCATCGAAGCCGTATCCCGATATTCCGACGCCCAGCGTTGTGGTCTGCGAATGGTTAGTGGACTGGGTATAACTGAACGTCATGTAGTCGCCGCGGGTCTTAGAAGCGCCGATGTAGCCCTGCCCGACTACGGCCGGCGCATTCGGCCGCTGGCGCTGCTTGAAAAAGCCGGTGAATATCAGATCTTGTCCATGAGGAGCAAAGCCGCAGATCGGCCCCTGACCGCTGCCGAGGTTGACGGTTACCGGCGCTGGGGGTTGCGCAGGCAGCGAATCCGTTTGGTAAGGAAAGAACCAGAAACCGCCCCCGGCGCTTGCGATTTCCAGGTTCGCATAGCCAGAGGAAACTGCGGCCGCCTTCAGCGTCGCAGCCGGTACTTGGAGCATGTACTTGCCAGAGCCACTCGTGGTGGCCGTGG
The DNA here is from genome assembly GCA_036501205.1 of Streptosporangiaceae bacterium. Taxonomy (GTDB): domain Bacteria; phylum Actinomycetota; class Actinomycetes; order Streptosporangiales; family Streptosporangiaceae; genus Chersky-822. Next base: position 18,182 of record DASYAT010000001.1, read on the forward strand.
CCAGGAGCGTCGTGGGTATGAGCTTGCCGACCTTCAATGCATTTAGCACCGAGTCGCTCGGCCAGGCATACAGGCCAACGGTCTCACCGGGCATAGCGGCGCCACTCGGACTGGTCACCGTTCCGCTAGCAACAGGCATCATGCCTGACGACGTGACCGTGCCGGTTGCGGAAATCGGGCCAGCGTATGCCGGACCGACAGCCAGCGATGCGACTAACGTTATGCCGGATAGCACGACCGCCAGAGTGCGTAAACGAGCTAATCTCATGAACATTCTCCCCGTTCTCCCGTGTTGCCTGCTACTGCATGAAACTGGCACCCTCTCCGTTAGGAGAGCTACGTGGCTAGTCAGCAGATGCGGTCGGCAAAAGGAGCTTGCCGCGAACAGATCGCATGGCAAGCATCTACCGATAACTGCTGAATGAGAACGGCGGCTAACATAAGCCGATGCCGTGAACGGCCCGTGAGGAACCGAGTGATGCGAGCGCGAACTAAGCGCCCCGTAATCGCGTATCCAGACACGTACGCCCCATACCTTGTTGCCGCGGTCCCCGTTTGCGCCAAGTTCAAGCAGGCTAACTCGCGTTGCCTGAGAAACGCAAGTGCTAACTTTTGATGACATCATTCCTCGACGGCATCTCGCTCTTAACCTGGCATCTATGCACGTCAGCGAGCTAACTAATCCGGCTGCGAGGGCCAAGAACCGCTGAAGCGTCGGATAACAGAGCACTAAGAGCTATCGGACCTATATACCGATGCTCTTACTCGCCCTGCGGTTTGAGCCATATTGAGGGCTGCTGTTCAGCCGGCACGGGGGCGGGGCGGGTGGGTGGGCCTCCTTCTTCGGTGGCCGGTGATTCCATCGGACTGGCCTGCTGGGCGCTGGGATTTAGCTGCGCGGTGATTCAGGCTGCGAGGTCGGTCGGCTGCTCGTGCCGGAGTTGGTGGAGTACCGGTGTCAGCCTGGCGTTACGGATTGGATGGCCGCGCTGGCGTAGCCGGACGGCGAGGGCGTCGCGGGTGAGCGGAAGCCCGTCCCGGCCGAGTCCGTCCCTGACGGCCCGGGCGGCCGGCAGCAGCGCGGCCGAGTGCTTGTCGGGTGCCGGATTGGCTGATGGGATCGATGGGGGCTCGTTGTCTCGGGGTGCTGCTACCCGGGGCTGTATTTCTGCAGGGTGGTGCGCGTCGGCTGCGGGTTTGGCATGGACAGGCCGGGATCGTGCCGGGGATCGAGGTGGCGGCCGGTACCGGGGCGGTGGCCTGCGTTGAGTGACGAGCGACTGAGCTGGAAACGTCCGGGATGCTAGGGCGTTCGAGCAGGCCGGACAGGAGCTTGATGGCGATGAGCAAGGATAGGGCTGGCCAGCCGGCGATGACGCGGCTGACCGGGTCGGGGTGTGCGGTCGCGATGTTGGCAGCCAGACTGCCAGCCGTTCCGGCTGCCAGGGCTGTCCAGGGCAGCCAACCCGGCCGGCGTCCAGCCCGCCGGTCGGCGAGCAGGACGAGCGAGGCCACGATCTCGACGCCGTCGACCGACAGCGGGAACGCGTGGGCGTGCCAGCCAGCCTGGTCGTGATCCTGGGCGAGCTGGCGCATGTGACTGTAGCTGAGAGCACCGGCGATGCCGGCCAGGCCGGCGACGGTGGCCGCCGCAATGCGGCTGATCCACCTGTCGCCCGGCCTGACCTGCACTGCGACCCTGCTCATCGTGGGCAGGTAGTTCATGCGGCGCTCTTGGAGGGTGCACGACGCGGGCTGAGCTGCGTAGTCCACTCGATGACGAGTTGCCGACCCGAGTCAGACTCGTCAGCGCTGGACCTTTTGCTGGATGCACCTATAGCCACCTCGGTGCCCTTCTGAGGTTGTTGCGTCCCCGGAAGCTACCGCCTCGGGGGGCACCGGGGCGGCTGGTCGCTGCGTTTCGCCTCGCCGTCCTCCCGCCCGCACCTTGCCGTCCGGGTCCACCTCGCATCGTCCTGCCGGCGGCCGGGCGATCCACTGCCTGAGCTCGTTGTTGCTGGTCAGCGGGGTTTTGGGAGGGGGCGATTTCGCGGGTGGGGGGAGCGTCAAGTATGGTGGTGCGATCATGCGGCGCTTCGTACTCATTCTTAGCAGCCGTAGCGGGACCTGATCAGGCAGGCCAGCAACCCGCTACGGTGTTGAGGCGCTGGCCGAATGCCGCTGAAATCGGGTTAGCAGGTCTCTCCTCTTCCCGCCTTCTCCCGCCACTTTAGGGATCTCCGGTCGTCGGCTGACGATCGTGCGGCCTCGGCTTCGCCTTCGCTGGAACGCCTGGAAGCAGTGCCCACCAGGGAAGCGACAGGAGAATGTGATGTGGCAGCGCAACCATCCGCAAGATCAGCCGGCTAAACCTCCAGCCTCAAGCAAGGCGGGCCATTCCGCCCTGCAGGCAGTCCAGGTCGCACTGGACCGGCGGGACAACGGCGGCGACGTTCATCCAGGCGACGACGAGTAAGCGGGGAACGACACAACATGGAGCCCGACGGGGCCAGTCTCAGCACTGGCCGCCTTTTCGACAAGGTATGGCAGCGGCATCTGGTAGCTAGTCCTCCGGACGCGCCGCCGCTGCTCTACATTGACCTGCACCTCGTGCACGAGGTCACCTCGCCGCAGGCGTTTGAGGGTCTTGAGCTGGCCGGACGCACGGTCCGCCGGCCGGACCTGACGGTGGCCACGATGGACCACGATGTGCCGACGGTAAACCCGGACGGGCCTATCACCGATCCGCTGGCGGCCGAGCAGATGTCGCGGCTGCGCAAGAACTGCGAGGCGCACGGGGTCACCCTGTATCCGCTCGGCAGCGCCGAGCAGGGCGTGGTGCACGTGATCGGCCCGCAGCTCGGGCTGACCCAGCCGGGGATGACCGTGGTCTGCGGTGACAGTCACACCTCGACCCACGGCGCATTCGGGGCGCTCGCGTTCGGCATCGGGACGACCGAGGTCGAGCACGTGCTCGCCACCCAGACGCTGCGGCAGACCAAGCCGGCGGCCATGGCGGTCACGGTGGACGGCGACTTGCCTGACGGGGTCACCGCCAAGGACCTCGTGCTCGGGATCATCGCCGAGATCGGCATCCACGGCGGGACCGGCCACGTGATCGAGTACCGGGGCGAGGCGATCCGCTCGCTCGACATGGCCGGGCGGATGACCGTCTGCAACATGTCGATCGAGGCCGGGGCCCGGGCCGGGATGATCGCCCCTGACGACACCACGTTCGCGTTCCTCGATGGCCGTAAGCACAGCCCCAAGGGCCAAGACTGGGAGCGGGCGCTGGACGACTGGCGATCGCTGGTCACCGACGATGGCGCTGGCTTCGACCGGGAGGTCCGCCTCGACGCCGCCACGCTGCGACCGGTCGTGACCTGGGGCACCAACCCCGGGCAGTCGGTCACTATCGACGGTGCCGTCCCCGATCCGGCGAGCTTCGCCACCGCGGCCGAGCAGCAGTCGGCCCAGCGGGCGCTTGACTACATGGACCTGCGCGCGGGCACCGCGATGCGGGACATCGGCGTGGACGTGGTCTTCATCGGCTCGTGCACGAACGGCAGGCTCGCGGACCTGCGGGCGGCGGCCGGGGTGTTGCGCGGGCGCAAGGTCAGCGACGGGCTCAAGGCGATCGTCGTGCCCGGGTCGGCCCGGGTGAAGTTCGAGGCCGAGGCCGAGGGCCTGGACCAGGTGTTCAAGGAAGCCGGGTTTGAGTGGCGCGGGGCCGGCTGCTCGATGTGCCTGGGCATGAACGGCGACATTCTCGCGCCTGGAGAACGCTCCGCATCGACTAGCAACCGCAATTTCGAAGGCCGCCAGGGCCCCGGTGGGCGCACCCACCTCGTCTCCCCCGCGATGGCCGCCGCCACCGCGGTAGCCGGACACTTCGCGACCCCCGGCGACCTGGAAGGAGCCCGCTGATGCGCGCCGTACACACGGTCAAGGGCCAGGCGGTCGTACTCGACCGCCCGAATATCGACACCGACCAGATCATCCCGGCCGCCTGGCTCAAGCGGGTCGAGCGGACCGGATTCGGCCCAGGGCTGTTCAGCGCCTGGCGCGCCGACCCGGGGTTCGTCCTCAATCAGCCGGGCGCGGAGGAGGCCAAGGTACTGATCGCCGGGCCCAACTTCGGCTGCGGCTCATCCCGTGAGCACGCCGTCTGGGCACTGCAGGACTTTGGCTTCGAGGCGGTCATCGCGCCGAGCTTCGCCGACATCTTCCGCAACAACAGCATCGGCGCCGGACTCGTCACGGCCCAGACCGACGAGGAGACGGTGGCAGCGCTAAGCGCCGCGCTGGCCGCCGACCCGAACGCCACCGTCATAGTCGATGTGGCCGAGCGGATCGTCTCCGTCCCGCAGGTCGGGCTGAGCGTCGATTTCGAGCTGCCCGATTACGCGCGGTGGCGGCTGCTCGAAGGCCTGGACGACATCGGCATTACATTGCGGCACGCCGACGAAATCGCCGCGTTCGAAGCTCAAAGGTCAGTTTGGCTGCCCTCTTCTCGACCCCAGACCCCCGTCATGACTTGACATGCCCTAAGCTGGGGGGCGGCGGGCAGCGTCGCCTCCCACGGCCTTATCGAGCTGTCATCGAATACCGCCCTCTTTTCTCGACAAGGAATCCTGACTCTATGTTCCGAGTACTCCTTATCACTTAGCGCGAGCCCCCAGACGGGCTCGCGCTACTCCTCCTCGGCCGGACGGCCAGGAGGTTTTTTGTTGAGTGGGCAATTCGTAGGAAGTCCAAAAGTCGTAACTCAGAAGGAGTACATCCCGTGGAGTTGACCGGAGCCCAGGCGCTTGTCAAAAGCCTGGAGTGCCAGGGCGTCGACATCGTGTTCGGCCTGCCCGGCGGAACGATCCTGCCCGCTTACGACCCCATTCGCTCGTCCACCATCCGGCACATCCTGGTCCGGCACGAGCAGGGCGCCGGCCACGCGGCCGAAGGCTACGCCTGGGCTACCGGCCGAGTCGGCGTCTGCATGGCGACCAGCGGCCCGGGCGCGACCAACCTGGTCACGGCGCTGTCCGACGCCTACATGGACTCGGTCCCGATCGTGGCGATCACCGGCCAGGTCGTGAGCCACCTGATCGGCACGGATGCCTTCCAGGAGGCGGACATCACCGGGATCACCCTGCCGATCACCAAGCACAACGAACTCGTCACCGAGGTCGAACGCATCCCAGCCGCCATCGCCGAGGCCTTCCACATCGCCTCCTCCGGCCGGCCGGGCCCGGTGCTGGTCGACATTCCCAAGGACATCCTGCAGATCCAGGGCCCCTGGGCCTGGCCGCCCACCATGGACCTGCCCGGCTACAAGGTGCCCGGCAGGCCGGACGCCAGCCTGATCGCACAAGCCGCGAGCTTGATCCGTCAGGCCAGCAAGCCCGTGCTGTACGTCGGCGGCGGCGTGATCAAGTCCGACTCGCACGCCGCCCTGCGCGAGCTAGCCGAACTGACCCAGGCTCCGGTGACCACCACGCTGATGGCACGCGGAGCGTTTCCCGATGCTCACCCGCTCGCCCTTGGCATGCCGGGCATGCACGGCATGTACGCGGCCGTCGCCGCATTCCAGGACTGCGACCTGGTCGTCGCGCTCGGCGCCAGGTTCGATGACCGGGTGACCGGCAAGCTGGCCGCGTTCGCGCCGAACGCCAAGATCGTGCACGCCGACATCGACCCGGCCGAGATCGGCAAGAACCGCCACCCGGACGTGGCCGTCATCGGCGACCTGGCCCAGGTGCTGCCCGACCTGGTGACCGCGATGCGAGCCGAGATCGACGCGAACGGTGCGGGCGACACGACGGAATGGCGCGCGACCACCGACGGCTGGAAGCGCAGTTTCCCGCTCCGCTACACCCAGGAGCCTGACGGTCCGCTGAAGCCCCAGCACGTGGTCGAGCGGCTGTCCGCGATGACCGGCGGCGACGCGGTCGTGGTGGCCGGCGTCGGCCAGCACCAGATGCACGCGTCCCAGCACTACTCCTTCACCAAGCCGCGGAGCTGGATCAACTCCGGCGGGGCCGGCACGATGGGGTTCGCGGTCCCGGCCGCGATGGGCGCGCAGCTCGGCCGGCCGGGCGAGCTGGTCGTGGCGATCGACGGCGACGGCTGCTTCCAGATGACCGCCCAGGAGCTGGCCACCTGCGCGATCGAGGGCCTGCCGATCAAGGTGCTGATCTTCAACAACGGCTTCCTCGGCATGGTGCGCCAGTGGCAGGAGCTGTTCTACGACGAACGCTATTCCGAGGTTCACCTGGGCACGACGATCCCGGACTACGTGAAGCTGGCCGAGGCCTACGGCTGTGTCGGCCTGCGCTGCGAGCAGGCCGGCGACGTCGACGCCGTGCTGGAAAAGGCGCTGGCGGTCACCGACGTGCCGACGGTGGTCGACTTCCGCACCCACGACGCCGAAGGCGTCTTCCCGATGGTCCCGGCCGGTCATGCGAATGACGACATCGTGCTCGGGCCAGAGTTCACGGCCGCCGAGCAGCAGGCCGCTAGCAGAAAGGAGGTGCTCGCCCGATGAGTACTCATACACTCTCAGTTTTGGTAGAAAACAAGCCGGGGGTTTTGGCCCACGTGGCAGGCTTGTTTTCACGCCGGGCGTTTAACATTTCGTCGCTGTCGGTCGGTCCGACTACGGACCCGAAGGTCAGCCGGATGACGATCGTGGTCGACGGGGCGTCGACCCGGGTCGATCAGGTGCACAAGCAACTCGACAAGCTCGTGCGCGTGCTCAAGGTCACCGAACTGGTCGAAGACGAAGCGATCGAAAGGGAACTCGCGCTGATCAAGGTGCGGGTAAGTCCTGACCTGCGGGCGGAACTGCTCGACATCGCGACGTCGTTTCGGGCCAATGTCGTGGACCTGGGATCGGACAGCATCGTGCTCGAAGTCGTGTGCGCGCCTGGACGGCTGGAGCAGCTTCTCGACCAACTCGCTGCGCACGGGACGTGCGAGCTCGTGCGGTCGGGGCTTATCGCGCTTTCCAGAGGCAGTGAAACTATCACTGACGACATGGAAGAACCTATGTTGATGCCGGTCGGTGCGTAGGTGATTCCCGGCACGCCTATAACGGCTTAGCCGGGATCACCCACGCACCGACTAGTAATCATCATTATCAATGGACTCAAGATGAAGGAGAAAAGACGAAATGGCTACCGTGTACTACGACGACGAAGCCGATCTCGGGCTGATTCAGGCTCGGAAGATTGCCGTGCTTGGGTACGGCTCGCAGGGGCACGCGCATGCGCTTAGCTTGCACGACTCTGGGTGCGATGTGCGGGTCGGGCTGCAGGAGGGGTCGAAGTCGCGCAAGGTCGCCGAAGAGGCTGGGCTTACCGTCGGGACGCCCGCTGAGGTCTGCGAGTGGGCCGATCTCGTGATGGTGCTTACTCCGGACACGGGGCAGCGGCATCTCTATGCGGAGGCCATTGCGCCGTCGCTCAAGGCCGGGGATGCGCTGTTCTTCGCGCACGGGTTCAACATCCACTTCGGGTACATCACGCCGCCGGCCGACGTAGACGTCGCGATGGTCGCGCCTAAGGCGCCCGGGCACACCGTGCGCTGGCAGTACGAGGCTGGGCAGGGAACGCCGGTGCTCGTAGCGGTGGCGCAGGATGCGACTGGGAAGGCCTGGGACCTGGTCAAGTCGTATGCGAAGGGGATCGGGGGCACGAAGGCTGGCGCCTTGGTGACGACGTTCCAGGAAGAGACTGAGTCTGATCTCTTTGGTGAGCAGGCCGTGCTCTGCGGCGGCGTGACCGAGCTGGTCAATGCGGGCTTCGAGACGCTCGTCGCGGCCGGGTACCAGCCTGAGGTCGCCTACTTCGAGTGCCTGCATGAGCTCAAGCTGATCGTCGACCTGATGCAGGCCGGCGGCATGAACTGGATGCGCTACTCAGTGAGCGACACGGCCGAGTACGGCGACCTGACCCGGGGACCGAAGGTTATCGCTGAGCCGACGCGCGAGGCGATGGCCAAGATCCTCGCGGACATCCGGTCCGGGGATTTCGCGCGCGAGTGGATCGCGGAGGACGACGCTGGCCGGCCGAACTTCGAGCGGCTGCGCAAGGAAGCGTCCACCAGTCAGATCGAGCGGGTGGGCAAGCCGCTGCGCCGGATGATGAGCTGGCTCGACGCGCCGACCGATCATGACGAGGAGGCCTGATCCCCAATGGAGGACCATGTAGTACGTACGTACGAGTCCGCGCGGGAGAGCGATGTAGTACGTACGTACGTCGTCGCGCACCTGCCCGGCGACGGCATCGGGCCCGAGGTCACTGCCGTCGCCAGGGATCTGGTGGACCAGGCCGGCAAGCAGCACGGGTTCTCGATCGACTGGCAGCACTGCTCGCTGGGCTCCGAGCACTACCTGAAGACGGGCGAAGTGCTGCCCGACGGCGTGCTCGATGAGCTGCGCAAGGTTGACGCCGTGCTGCTCGGGGCGATTGGCAGTCCTTCGGTGCCGCCGGGAGTTCTGGAGCGGGGGCTGCTGCTGCGGCTCCGGTTCGAGCTTGATCTGTACATCAACCTGCGGCCGTCCAAGCTTCGCCCCGGCGTGACCAGCCTTCATGGCGAGACCGGCCTCGACGCCGTAGTTGTGCGGGAGAACACCGAGGGGCTCTATGCCGGAGCTGGCGGGACCGTGCACCGGGGAACTGCATTCGAGATGGCGACGGAAGAGTCGCTGAACACTCGGGCTGGAGTCGAGCGGTGCGTTCGATACGCGGCTGGGCTCGCAACTAAGCGCAGCGGCAAGCTCACGCTGGTGCACAAGACCAATGTGCTCACGAACGCGGGCGGCTTGTGGATGCGGACCGCCCAGGACGTCGCAGCCGAGACCGGCGTGAAGCTTGAGTACGCTCACGTCGACGCGGCCTGCCTGTATATGGTGAGCGATCCCGGCCGGTTCGATGTGGTCGTCACCGACAACCTGTTCGGGGACATCTTGACCGACCTCACGGCCGCATTGACTGGCGGGCTGGGGCTCTCGGCCAGCGGCAACCTGAACCCAGACAAGACTGGGCCGTCTATCTTCGAGCCGGTCCACGGATCAGCCCCGGACATCGTCGGGACGGGTCGGGCCAACCCGGCCGGCGCGACGCTGTCAGCCGCGCTGATGCTCGATCATCTCGGTGAGCCGGACGCTGCGGCTGACCTAGAAGCTGCGGTCGACGCTGTGCTGGCGTCCGGCGGAGCCGGGGCAACTGATGGGTGGGCGATGGCCCTATCGGCCGAGCTCAGCAAGCGGGAGGACTCCCGATGACTGACTCAACGCCGGCCGGGGCGGGCGGCAGTTCGTCGGCGCTAAGCGTTGCGCAAGCAGCTGGCGCCGACGCATCTGCCGCCCGACCCGGCCCCCCCTCGAGAGTCGAGATCTACGACACGACACTCAGGGACGGGTCGCAGCAAGTTGGGCTCGACTTGACCGTTGAGGACAAGCTGCGAGTTGCTACAGCACTCGATGCGCTCGGTGTCGACGTGGTCGAAGGTGGCTGGCCAGGGTCCAACCCCAAGGACAAAGAGTTCTTTGCTCGGGCGAGCGAGATCCCCTGGCACAACGCGAAGCTGGCGGCCTTCGGCGCCACGCGGCGACCCAATCGGTCGGCTGACGGTGACGGGGATCTGGCCGTGCTACTTGAGGCCAATACGCCGATCGTGACGCTCGTGGGCAAGTCGTGGACGCTGCACGTCGACGAAGCGCTGCGGACCACCCGCGAAGAGAACCTGGCTATGGTTGGCGACTCGGTCCGGTTCTTCGTGCGCGAGGGGCGCCGAGCTGTCTTCGATGCCGAGCACTTCTTTGACGGGTACTTCGCTGACTCCAGCTACGCGCTTGAGTGCCTAGCCTCGGCCGCCGAGGCGGGCGCCGATACGCTCGCGCTTTGTGACACCAACGGCGGGACGCTGCCCGATGACATCGCGGAGATCGTGCGCGAAGTTACCGGGCGTTTTCCTTCTCTGCGGGTCGGCGTGCACTGCCACAACGATTCGGCTTGCGCGGTGGCCAACTCGCTGCTGGCTGTCGGTGCCGGAGCGACTCATGTCCAGGGGGCGGCCAACGGGTACGGCGAGCGGTGCGGGAACGCGGACATGTTCGCGATCATCGCCGGGTTGGAACTCAAGCGGGAGCATGAGCTGCTGCCGCCGGGGCGGCTCGGAGCACTGGCCTCGACGGCTCGGGAGATCGCTGAGCTGGCCAACCTGCCGTTCGACGCCAAGCAGCCGTACGTCGGGTCCTCCGCTTTCGCTACCAAGGCTGGACTGCACGCGTCTGCTATCGCGCGGCGGCCCGACGCTTACTCACACGTCGACCCGACACTGGTCGGGAACCAGGCACATGTGCTCGTCAGCGAGTTGGCTGGGCGCAGCAACGTGCTGGTCAAGGCAGCCGAGCTGGGGCTGGATCTGTCTTCGGATCCTCAGCTCGCCACGGATGTCCTTGAGGAGATCAAGGCGGCTGAGCATCGGGGATACGCGTTTGAGGCGGCGGATGCGTCGTTCGAGCTGCTCGTTCGACGGGTCGCTGGGCGGGCTCCCTCGTGGTTTGACCTTGAGGGCTACCGGGTCGTAATCGAGCGGGCCGGCGGGGCCGACCGGAGCGAGGCGATCGTGCGGTTGCTGCTCGGGGATCAGCGGGTCGTGGCCGTGGGTGAAGGGGTCGGACCGGTGCACGCGCTTGACCAGGCCCTGCGCAAGGCGCTGACCGAGCTGTATCCGCAGCTCGGGGAGATTCACCTGGTCGACTACAAGGTCCGGATCCTCGACGGGCGGGCCGCCACGAGCGCTGTCACGCGAGTGATGCTGACCTCGGCTGATCATCGGGGTGAGTGGACCACCGTCGGGGTGTCCGATGACATTGTGACGGCGTCGTGGGAGGCACTGGCCGACGGGATCAGTTACGGGCTGCTGCGAGCCGGGGCGGAGACTCTCGTTCCAGCATCGGCTGGGACGTGACCGGCCTCTGAGCTGTAGGTGAAAAGCCACCAGCAATTCGTTATATATGAAAGGACTTTAAAAAAAGAAAATGAGCAATCAACCTAAACCTCTTCCGAGACCGCGAAGCGGCCCACTCACAACCGGCCCAGCCAGGGCGCCGCAGCGGGCGATGCTCCGTGCGGTCGGACTGAGCGAGGAGGATCTCAAGCTGCCGCAGGTCGCCGTCGCGTCGTCCTGGAACGAGGTCACGCCGTGCAACCTGCACCTCAACGGGCTCGCCGCGGCAGCCAAGGAGGGCGTTCGGCAGGCGGGGGCGGTGCCGATTGAGTTCGGCACGATCGCGGTCTCCGACGGCATCGCGATGGGCCACGAGGGCATGAAGGCGTCCTTGGTCAGCCGGGAGGTCATCGCCGACTCGGTCGAGCTGATGGTGCACGCCGAGCGGTTCGACGCGCTCGTCGCCATCGCCGGCTGCGACAAGTCGCTGCCCGGCATGCTGATGGCGTGCGCCCGGCTGAACGTGCCGGCCGCGTTCCTGTACGGCGGGACCATCCTGCCGGGGCACGCGCTGGGGCGGACGCTGACCATTCAGGATGTGTTCGAGGCCGTGGGCGCGCAGGCAACCGGTGAGATGTCCGACGCCGACCTGCTCGCGGTCGAGCGGGCCGCCTGCCCGGGCGCCGGGTCGTGCGCTGGCATGTACACGGCGAACACCATGTCGGCCTGCTCGGAGGCGATGGGGATGGCGCTCCCAGGGGCCGCTTCGCCGCCGGCCGTGAGCGCCGAGCGGACCGCGCTCGCCCGGGCGACCGGTGAGGTGACGGTGCAGGCGCTGGCGGCTGGGCTGCGGCCGCGGGACATTATGACGCGGACGGCGTTCTTGAACGCGGCGGCAGTCGTGATGGCCACCGCGGGTTCGACCAACGCGATCTTGCATTTGCTGGCGATCGCGCATGAGGCTCAGGTCGAGCTGACCATGGATGACTTCGACGCGGTCAGCCGGCGGACTCCGCTGATCGCCTCGATGCGGCCGGCCGGGCGGTTCGTGATGAGCGAGCTCGACCAGGTCGGCGGACTGCCGGTAGTGCTGAAGGAACTGCTGTCGGCTGGGCTGATCGACGGCTCCGCTATTAGTGTCAACGGGAAGACACTGGCGGAGAACGTGGCCGACGCCGCCGCGCCGGATGGCACGGTCGTGCATCCGCTCAGCGACCCGATCCTGCCCGAGGGCGGGCTGGGCGTGCTGCGCGGCTCGCTCGCGCCCAAGGGCGCGGTGGTGAAGGTGCCCGGGCTGGAGAAGCTACGGTTCGAGGGCACGGCCCGGGTGTTCGAGCGCGAGGAGGACTGCTTCGCGGCGATCACCGGCGGCAAGGTGTCCAAGGGCGATGTGGTCGTGATCAGGTACGAGGGTCCGAAGGGCGGGCCCGGCATGCGCGAGATGCTGGCGGTCACGGCCGCGATCAAGGGCGCCGGGCTAGGCAAGGACGTGGTGCTGGTCACGGACGGGCGGTTCTCCGGGGCCACGTTCGGCGCCTGCATCGCGCACGTTGCGCCGGAGGCGTTCGACGGCGGTCCGATCGCGCTGGTCGAAGACGGGGACCGGATCCTGGTCGACGTGCCGGAGCGTCGCCTTGACCTGCTGGTGAGCGAAGCTGAGCTGGATCGGCGGCGGGCTGGCTGGAAGCGTCCGGCGCCGAACTACACCACCGGCGCCCTGGCGAAGTACGCCGCACTGGTATCCGGTGCCGACACCGGCGCGATCTGCACTCCGCACTTCAGCTGACGCTTTGCCTGGGCCGCGCGGGCCGCTGGTCCGCGCGGCCTTTGACGTCGGTGCATGGCCCGTCCCGGCTGGCGGGACCGGCTGGCCGGCCCGGCCCACGGTTCGAGGCGAACCCGGCTTTACTTTAAGTGGGCTTTAAGTTTTATCCTCTTTGGGAGAGTACGGGGAGGAATTGATGGCGGACGGGTTGTGGTCGGCGCAGCGGCGGGCACTTACTGGCGGCCTGGTGCTGACGATCACGTTCGTCGCCGCCGAGGCGCTGGCCGTGGTCACCGTGATGCCGGTAGTCGCGCGTGACCTGCATGGACTTGAGTTGTACGGGTTCGTGTTCAGCGCGTTCCTGCTCGGGACGATGGTGGGCATCGTGGCAGCGGGGCGGGCCGCCGACCAGCGCGGGCCGGCTGTGCCTTATATTGCCGGGCTGATCGTATTCGTGGTCGGGCTGACGATCGCGGGGCTTGCGCCGTCGATGCCGGTGCTGGTGGCGGGGCGTGCGCTGCAGGGCCTGGGTGCGGGGGCGGTGCCGTCGGTCGCGTACGCGGCGATCGGGAGGACCCTGCCCGACCACCTGCGGGCGCGGATGATGGCGATCATGTCGACCGCGTGGGTGGTACCTGGTCTGGCGGGGCCGGCGATCAGCGCCGAGGTGGCGCACCTATTTGGATGGCGCTGGGTGTTCCTGGGATTGCTGCCGTTCATCGCGCTGACCGGGCCGTTCGCGATTCCGGCGCTGCTCAAGCTCGGACGGCCGGAAAACAAGGCCACTGAGGGACATCGGCTGATCGACGGGGTCGGTGTCGCGGCCGCGGCCGGACTGGTGCTTGGTGGGCTGACTCTGGCGGCCGGTTCGAGCAGCACGGCGGCCGGCGGCGCGGCAGCCAGACCGACCGGCCCGGGCAGGTCGGCTGTTGCCGCCGCCGGGAGTCATCCGGTTGCGGTGGTGGCGCGGGCGACTGGAGGCGGGTTCTCCGGGCGAGATCTGGCAATCGTCGTCGGCGGCGTGCTGATCTTGGCTGGGCTCGCACTGGGCGTGCCGTTGCTGCGGCGACTGATGCCGCCCGGGACGCTCCGGGCCAGGTACGGGCTGCCAGCGACGATTGCGAGCCGGTCGCTGCTGACGTTCGCGTTCTTCGGTGCCGATGCGTTCGTCACCCTGACGATCACGATCTTGCGGCACTACACGCCGGTTGTGGCCGGCATCGCGGTGACCGGATCCACATTGGCGTGGACGACCGGAGCCTGGTTCCAGGCCAAGATGAACGGCAAGTGGCCGAGCCGGCGACTTGTGCGACTCGGGCTCTCGATCATCCTGGTCGGCATCGCCGGACTTACGTTGCTGCTGTCCAGTCACGTGAGCGTCGCCGAAGGGATCGCGGCCTGGACGGTGGCCGGGCTTGGCATGGGCATGACCTACTCGCCGATCACCCTGCTGATGATGCAGGCCGCGCCGGCCGGCGGCGAGGGCTGGGCCTCTGCCTCGCTGAACCTGGCCGACGTGCTGGGCAGCGCGATGGGCATCGGCATCGGCGGTGCCTTGATCAGCGCGGCCGTGACGTTGGGCTGGTCGCTGGCGGTGGGCCTGGCGGCCGCGTTCGCTCTCACGGCTGCGGCCGCTGTCATCGGATTGCTGATCTCCAGGCAACTGCCGGACAGCCGGCCGCAGCCGCCCGCCGAGGTCCCCGGACTGAAACCCGCCGACAACACCATCTGAGACAAGCCGATCGGCAATTCGGCACCGAACTGCCCAGCGTTCTCACCGACGCACCGCCGCCCGACGTGGTCCAAAGGTTCGAGGCCATCAGATCCGTTCTGATGTAGTAGCTTCCCCGGACGGCATGGTGTCGCGGGACAGGTGTCGCAGTTACGTCGCCGGTGAAATGTCCGGGTTGGGCGGTCAGGGGCGACGTGGTCCTGGTAGCGCCGCTCGCGCGCGGCCAGGTGCCCAGGCGCTTGTCATCGATTGGACGCGACTTGTCATCGGTTGGACGCGACTTCTCACTAGTTGGACGCGACTTCTCATCGGTTCCGACGACTTCTCACTGGTTAGACTGAACATTTATCCGATATGCGGCATTTATAACCCGGGTAATCATAGGGAAGTCGCCGCAATCGATGAGAAGTCGCGTCTAACCGATGAGAAGTGGGGTGGCGGACCCGCCGCAAACCCGGCGAAACGCGCACCGGCCGGGCCGACGCCACATCTGACCCGCCAGGCCGCCGCTGGCGGTCCGAGTGGGGGATGGCCGGTCGGGGATGACCGGCTGGCGCGGGACGACGGCCCAGGCCGGGACGACCGGGCCCCGCAGGAGGGCGAGCACACGGTCTAAGGGCTGGCCGCTAAGTTCCCTGGCCTCGCGATCGACGCCAAGGTCGCGCCGGTGGCCAGGACCAGATCATCGGGGGGCAACTCGATTTCCAGGCCGCGCTGGCCCGCGCTGCAGAAGACGGTCTCGAACCCCGTAGCGGAGGAGTCGATGACCACGGGCAGGACTTTGCGCTGGGCTATCGGCGAGATCCCGCCGCTGACATAGCCGGTGGCGCGCTCGGCGGCGGCGGTCTGGGCCATCTCGGCCTTCTTGCCGCCGACGGCATCGGCCAGCGCCTTGAGGTTGAGCTGCCCCGATACCGGGACCACGGCGACTGTCAACTGGCCGTCCACGCTGGCGATCAGCGTCTTGAACACCCGTTCGGCTGACACGCCCATCGCGGCGACTGCTTCAACGCCGTAGCTGCTGGCCCGCTGGTCGTGGGCGTACTGATGCACGCGGTAAGCAATTCCTAGCGCGGCGAGTCGCTGCGTCGCCCTGGTCTCCTGACCCCCCACGTCCGTAGAGCCTATACCAGCGCCAAAGACCGCGGCCAAGGCAAGCTTTGCGCTCGCCGTGGCCGCGGCCGGTCGATCTGACGCATCAGAGGCAGTGCCGCAAGGACCGTGCCTCAGAGACTGCGCCTCAGAGGACCCTGGCTTGGTCGGCGACGGTCATCCATGGTTCCGGTGCCACCGCCAGCGCCTGACGGTAGACCGTCTCGTACCCCTCGGCCATGACCTCGACAGTGAAGCTGGCCTCGACGTGCTTGCGGCAGGCCACCGGGTCGATCTCCCTGGCGCGGGCGATGCCCTCTGGCAGCTGGGCCGGGTCATCGACGATGATGCCGGTCTGACCGTCCACGATCAACTCGG
The DNA here is from genome assembly GCA_036501205.1 of Streptosporangiaceae bacterium. GTDB lineage: Bacteria > Actinomycetota > Actinomycetes > Streptosporangiales > Streptosporangiaceae > Chersky-822. Next base: position 34,102 of record DASYAT010000001.1, read on the forward strand.
GCACCGCGCCTCGACGCAGTGCCACCACCGGGGTGCCACAGACCATGGCCTCTATGACGACCAGGCCGAACGGCTCCTCCCAGGTGATCGGGAACAGCATGCAAGCCGCCCTGGACAGCAGCCGCCGCTTCGCGGGCCCGTCGGCCACGCCGAAGAGCGTGACATCGCGGTCGATCCTCGGCTCGATCTCGCGGGCGAAGTACGCCCGCTCTACCGGCTCACTGCACTTGCCGGCCAGCACGATCGGGAGACCGGCCGCCCTGGCGGCATCGATGGCCAGGTGCGGCGACTTCTCCGGATGGAACCGGCCGAGGAAGAGCGCGTACTCCTCCTTCTTCGCGCTGAACGGGAACGTCTCCGCCCGGATCGCGTTGTGCACCGTCGCCGCCCACGGCAGGTCAGGCCCGGTCGAGCGCTGAGCGTCGGAGATCGCCACCAGCTGGATAGTGTCGCCGAGCGCGTGGTAGTACTCTCCGCAGTCACCGGATACCGGGCCGTGGGCCGTGACCACGGTCGGGGTCAGTCGCCCGCGTGCCATGAGCGGGCCGGCCATTGTGTGGTCGTGGATCACGTCCACTTCGAGCGTGTCGAGAATGGCAGCCACCTTGGCGGCGTGCACTATCTCCGGCATCGGCTCTCCGAGCCGGTCAGCAGGTCCGACGTCGTATGTCGTGATGAACCGCTGCGCCTTGGTAGCATGGCGGCCCGCGCCGATCAGGGTCACCTGGTGTCCTCGCGCCACGAGCGAGTCGACCAGATCAGCGACCACTGTCTCGATGCCGCCGTAAGCGGTCGGCGGTACATCGAAGTACGGCGGAGCGACCATGGCCACGTGCAACTGCCGCGACCTTGTCGTTTCCTGCTGAATCCGGGTAAGGGTCGAGCCTGTGGTGCTCACAGCGAACGCCTCCTTGCCTCACTAGATCATCGGCGCGGCCCGAGGCGCCGGTAAGACGCCCGGTTCCGGCCGGAAATGATCATGCCCGCCGCCAGGCAGCCCAATGCTGAGGTCAATTAATAAAACGCTAATAGCTCAGTAAAGAGTTTACCTTTGCGGGCCCAGATCCTTAAGGTAATAACACCGTCACCCATGTTTGCCCAGAACAGAGCTCCTACTGTGGCTTAATCGACTCAAACATTCGAGGACCGGGAAACCGCATCAATGGTTCTCGATCGATAGCTGCGGTAGCGATGCAAACCAATAGCCGACGGACTCTAGCCGGAAAGTAGATAACCACGTCATCAGTGTCAGCGTGCAGTCCCTCCGACCGCACCAGTCACCTGACTAGCCCGTCAGTCACCTGCGCATCTGGCGCCACACCGGGCGCGGTACCAGCTTGAGCACCGTGGCGAGCACGGCCAGGCCGCGCGGCACCCAGATCTCGGTGGCCTTACCCTCCAGGGCGGTGGCCACGGCCTGGCCGACCTGGGCCGGCGTCGACGACATCGGTGCCGCGCTCATGCCCTCCGTCATCCGGCCGATAACGAATCCTGGCCTGACCAGCAGCAGCCTGATGCCAGTCCCGTGCAGGGCATCGGCCAGGCCGCGAGCGAAGGCGTCAAGGCCGGCCTTGGCCGAGCCGTAGACGTAATTGGCCTTGCGCGGCCTGATCGCGGCGATCGACGACAGCACGACGATCGTCCCGTGCCCTTGCGTGCGCAGCTTGGCGACGGCCGCGAGCAGCGTAGTGACGTGGCTGGTGAAGTTCACCTCGATCATGCGGGCGGCGAGGATCGGCTCGGCGTCCACGTCGTCCTGCGGGGTGAGGATGCCAGTGGCCGCAATGACCAGGTCGACCGGACCCTCGGCGAAAACCGAGTCGATCAGCCCCTGGTGGGTGTCGAGCGCGAGCGCGTCGAACACCAGCGGCGTGACCTCGAACTGAAGTTCCTTGCCGGCGGCAGCCAGCCTGGCCTCGTCGCGGCCGGCCAGCAGCACCTGCGAGTTCTGCGGCGCGCGCAGGGCGGCGAGGATCGCCAGGCCGATCTCGCTCGTGCCGCCGAGCAGCAGGATCCGGGCGGGTCGCCCCAGGTTCTCGAACATGGAACTCCTTAAAGGCCGAGCGCGAACAGCGCCAGCCAGGCGATCTCGCAGCCGATCATGACCGGGTCCCTGGAGATCAGGTCCTCGACCGGCTTGCTGGTGGCGCGCGCGGTCAGCCGGTCGAATCTGACCAGTGCGGCGAGCAGCGCGATCGAGCTGATCAGATGCAGCACCCTGGTGCGCACGACCGGCTCATTCGCCGCCCAGACGATATAGCAGGCGACCATCACCCCGGAAACGATCCGCTGCGTGATCCGCAGCGCCGGCCCTGAGTAGCCGCGCATCGCCGGCCGGTGCTTGGCCGCGTCGGCCCCGAGCACGGTCAGCTCGGTGTAGCGCTTGGCGATCGCCACCATCAGCGCACCGAGACTGCACACGAGCAGGAACCAGCCCGACGGCGGCACGCGGGTGGCGACCGCGCCGCCGATCACGCGCAGCACGAAACCAGAGGCCACGCTGCCCAGTTCGATGAACGGGGTGTGCTTCAGCCCGGCCGAGTAGAGGAACGAGATGGTCAGGTAGGCCGCTATGGTCGCGGTCAGCAGCGGCTCACCGATCGCCAGGCCGGCGCCTAGCGCCGCGAGCACCAGGATGACGGCGGCTACGACGGCGTGTTTGGCCGGGAGCCGGCCGGACGCGATCGGCCGAGCCTTCTTATACGGGTGAGCGCGGTCTCGCTCGACGTCCATCACGTCGTTGATCAGGTAGACGGCCGACGAGGCGGCCACGAACGCGACCGCGGCGGTCAGCGCGTACCAGAAGCCGTACGGGCGTCCCATCGTGTGGCCGGCCAGCGGCGCCGCGAACACGAGCAGGTTCTTGGGCCATTGCCTTGGCCTCATGGTCTGCACCAGCGCCAGGAGCCACCGCAATGGCCCGGTCAGCCGCGAGGCCGGAGGTCCGCTTTGCGGCTCAGTCACTCTGGCCGCCGGGGTTGGCACAGTCATCGGGCGAAGACCGCCGTGAAGTCTCGGTTCGAGGGGCTGTAGTACCGCTCGGGCGGCTGAACCTGGTTAGGCAGCAGATTCACCGCCGTCGGATCAGCCGGGTGTTTCTTCGCGAGGTAGTACATGAACGACATCCAGTCCGGATTGATATCCAGTTCCATCGCCGACACGCAGCCTGCGCGCTTCAGCAGCTTAGCCAGATCCCGGACATCCAGATCAGGTCCGTACACGAAAATGATCCTGCCGTCGCCGGTAATCCCAACTCCCGAACGCCAGACGTAGTACCCGCCACCGAGAGTCGCACCCCAGGTTGTGGTCACATTCTGATCAACTGAGCTGGGAATTTTACCGTGGATCACGATCAGCCGCAGGTTCTGGCGCACGCCGACCACGTCCGGTCCCATGTGCAAGGCGCCGTGCCCCCAGGCGCCGATCGCCAGCCGGCCGTTGCGGTAGTACACCTCGGACGCCGCGTTCTTTACCAGCTTGCCGTCGAAGTGGCCGTTCAGGTAGAAGCCGCCGGCCGAAGCGTAGAGGCGGAACCCGCTGTTGAACGTCGCCATCAGGCCTTTGCGGTGCCCGGGCGCGAGGTAGTCGGAGGCGTGCCAGTTACCCGCCCCTGGGTCCAGGGTCCCCGGCCGCAGGCTGAACTTGACCAGCCGCTGATCCATCGAGACCACGCCGGCGTAGTACGAGGAGTAGGTCTTGCTGAACCTGATGTAGGTCTTGAAGACGGCGGGCAGCTTCTTCACCGCCTCGACCTCTCGCCACTGACCCTCGCCAGCCAGCGGATGACCGGCCAGCGAGCCGAGGTCCGCCGGGATGATCGGCAAGAGCCCGTGGTGATGCTTCTTGAGCTTGACCCTGCGTACGGTCTTGCCGCCAAGCTTGTTGAAGTGCACGTCCGGGCTCCCGCCCTTCTTGGGCGGGTTGTAGGTCAGCCACTCCCCGAAGGTGACAAGAGGGCTCAGGTAGTGCGTGCGCGCCCACTCGGCGACGCGCTCAGAGACAGAACCGCCGCCAGGCGTGGTCAGCGCGTGCCCGAGCGACCAGCCCGCGATGAACACGAAGGTGGTGACCAGGGCGAGGATCGCGCGAAGCGTCAGGTGACGGACCTGCGAGCGGCGGACTGGCGCCACAGACCGAGCCACGCATACCCTCCTCAGTCGCCCCCGCAGGCAGCTGTATATACGCTCCGAACGGTCACTCTATGCGAGCTTTCCTGGCGGTTTGGCCTACTCGCCGGGCCTAGCGCTTCGGCTGCCCGCTTCTGAGCAGGCGAAGCGTTGATTTTGAAGGCAGCCAAAATATGCCTTCATCACAGTCCGGCGAAACCGCCTCGGCCATCAGCCACGCCTTGCGTTGACAGCTTGTTGACCTAGCCGATGACCTCGCGAGCACCACAGCCACGCTACCGGGACTCGATCTGCCCTGAGGCGGGCATTCGGTTACTTAACTACCTCTTAACTCCCAGCCCCACCCGGCCCCGATCCGTCCCCGAACCACAAGCCGATCTCATAACCCGCTTCCTCCGCGTTTCCCGACGCGTGCACCAGGTTCTGGATCGGGCGTTTCTCGGCATTGGCAGCGGCGGCCGAATCCAGGCTGTACCGGCCCCTGATCGTCCCCGGGTCGGCCGTCACCGGGACGGTGTTTCCGCACAGCTTCCTTACCAGGCCGATCGCCTCGTTGCCGCTCAGCACCATGGCCACCACCGGGCCCTGGGTGAGATAGTCCACCAGCCAGCCCTTGATCACCCGGCCGATCACAAGCGGGTCGCTCGCGCCGAAATACTGGTCAGGATTCATGCCCAGACGCTCGTAATCATCGAGCGTCTTGCGGCCGACCGATGACAACCAGCCCTCGTCATC
>DASYAT010000002.1:0-42728 GCA_036501205.1 Streptosporangiaceae bacterium
ATGCCGTGTCCGGCCGGGGAGCACCGGATGGCGCGTCCGCCAGCGGAGCACCGGATGGCGTGTCCGCCAGCGGAGCGCCGGATGGCGTGTCCGGCGGCGGAGCGCCGGATGCCGTGTCCGCCGGCGGAGCGCCGGATGCCGTGTCCGGCGGGGGAGCGCCGGATGGCGTGTCCGGCGGGGGAGCACTGGGAGCGCCGGACGCCGCGGCGTCGAGTCCCCCGTGGGGGATGGGTGATCCGGGGGCGCTTGGCCGGTTCGGGGCGTTCGGCGGGCGGTTCGTCCCTGAGGCGCTGATGCCGGCCTGCGAACAGCTTGAGCGGGCCTTCCGTGCGGCCTGGGCCGACGTCGGCTTCCGCACCGAGTTGGCCGGCCTGCAGCGTTCCTACACGGGCCGGCCGACTCCGGTCACCGAGGCGGCCCGCCTGTCCGAGGTGCTGGGCGTGCGGGTGCTGCTCAAGCGCGAGGATCTCGCCCACACCGGCAGCCACAAGATCAACAACGCGCTGGGCCAGGGACTGCTGGCCCAGCGGATCGGCAAGACCGCGCTGATCGCCGAGACCGGCGCGGGCCAGCACGGGGTCGCGACGGCGACGGTCGCCGCGCACCTGGGCCTGGGCTGCACGGTGTTCATGGGGGCGAAGGACATCGCGCGGCAGGAACTCAACGTGTTCCGGATGGAGCTGCTCGGCGCGACCGTGGTGCCGGTCACCTCGTGGGCGCGCATGCTCAAGGACGCGACCAGCGAGGCGCTGCGGCACTGGGTGACCACGGTGGACTCGACGCACTACTGCATCGGGTCGGTGCTTGGCCCGCACCCGTATCCCTGGCTGGTGCGGGAGTTCCAGCGGGTCATCGGGGACGAGGCACGTGCCCAGTGCGCCGAACTGGGATCGGGGGCCGGCCCGGACGTCGTCGTCGCGTGCGTGGGCGGCGGGTCGAACGCGGCCGGGACCTTCGCCGGCTTCGTCGGCACCGCCGCCCGCCTGGTCGGCGTCGAGGCTGCGGGCGGGGCGGCGCTGACCGACGGCTGTCCCGGCGTGCTGCACGGCTCCCTGTCGTCCTTCCTGCAGGACGAGGACGGCCAGATCATCGGGGCGCATTCCGTTTCCGCCGGGCTCGATTACCCCGGTGTCGGGCCCGAGCATGCCTGCCTGGCCGAGTCCGGGCGCGCCGAATACCACACCGCGACTGACGAGGAAGCCGTGGCCGCGGCCGAGTTGTGCGCCAGGACCGAGGGCATCTTGCCCGCGCTCGAATCCGCTCACGCCCTGGCCTGGGTGCACCGCGCGGCGCGCGCCGGAGACGTGGCCGCCGGCGCGACAGTGCTGATCACCATGTCCGGCCGCGGCGACAAGGACGCCGCCAGCCTGAAGGAGCTCGTCCGTGGCCGCCGTTGAGACCGCGCTGGGCCGGGCCCGCGCCGCCGGCCGCCCCAGCCTCGTCGCCTACGTCACCGGCGGGATCCGGGAGGACTGGACTGACCTGCTGGCCGCCATGATCGAGGCCGGCGCCGACGCGGTCGAGATCGGCCTGCCGTTCTCCGATCCCATGCTGGACGGCTACACCATCCAGCAGGCATCGAACGCCGCCCTCAGTCGCGGAGCGACCATGGCCAGCATCCTCGGCCAGCTCAGCGAGTCCGCCGCCGCAGCAGCAGCCGCCCGCAACGTCCCGCTCATCGCGATGACCTACGCCAATCACGCCTACACCCGGGGCCTGCCCCCGTTCTGCCGCCAGCTCGCGGACGCGGGACTCAGCGGGGTGATCATCCCCGACCTTCCCGCCGCCGAGGCCGGCGACTACCTCGAGGCGGCCGTCCAGGCCGGCCTGGACGCCACGCTGATGGTCACTCCCGCCACCGAGCAGGAGCAGATTAAGGCGATCGCCTGCCGTACGCGCGGTTTCCTGTATGTCATGAGCGTCATGGCCACCACAGGAACCTCCCGCGAGAGCGACGACACCGGCCGCTGGGCGGTCGCCGCCCGCGCCCGCCGCCACAGCCCCCGGCCGGTGCTGATCGGCTTCGGCATCGACACCCCCGGCCGGGCGGCGGACGCGGCCAGGCACGCCGACGGCGTCATCGTCGCCTCCGCGCTGATGCGCCGCGTACTGGACGGCGCCAGCTGCGCCGACATCGGCCGCGACGTGGCCGCCCTGCGCACCGCGCTCGACCAAGCCCGTCCATGAGCACGGTACGGCGGACCGCTGAGGACCGGCAGCCTAAGTACCTGCGCATCCACGGCGCGCTGCGGGACCGGATCACCAGCGGCCGATGGCCCGCCGACAGCCCGCTGCCCTCCCAGCGCGAGCTGGCCGCCGAGTTCAGCGTCAGCATCATGACCCTGCGGCAGGCGCTGCAGCTGCTCGCCGACGACGGGCTCATCGACACCCGCCACGGCAGCGGCACCTACGTGGCCTCCCGGTACGCCTATGGCCTCGGTCACCTGCGCAGCTTCGCCGCCGACCTCGCCGCCCAGGGCGCGCAGATCACCACCCGGCTGCTCGCCGCGGGCACCGTCGCGGCGCCGGAGGACGTCGGCGCCCGCCTCGGCACGGCCGGCCAGGTCCTGCGGCTGCGCCGCCTGCGGCTGGCCGACGGCCGGCCGGTCATCGTCCAGACGTCCTATCTCCCGGCGCACCTGGCCGAGGCCCTGGACCCCGATGAACTGTGCCGCCGGGGCCTGTACACCGTCCTGGCCGAGCACGACCTCGCGATCGGCCGGACCAGCGAAACCATCACTCCCGTGGTCCTGAGTGCCAGCGACGCTCACGACCTCGACCGGCCGCAGGCCAGTCCGGCCCTTCTCAGCCATCAGGTCAGCTTCACCGCGGCCGAACTCCCGGTCGTCGACGACCACGCGCTGCTGGCCGGGGACAGCGTGGCCATCACCGCGAACCGCGCCGCCGACCACCTCGACGTCCGCTACGCGCTCACCTTTCGCTGAGGTCGCTTAATCACTTCATGATCACGAAGAGTTAGCCGCGCATTTCGGCTAAAAAACGCGGCAAAGTCTTCGTCATCCGAAAAGTCTTCGCCAAAACCCGGGCATTTCGCCGCTACCTATACGTGCAAGGGCACCACGACGCGAACCTACATGGGCGAGGGCGTCGAAGAGAACTTCGCCTGCGGTTAGCCAAGCGCGCCAGGGCCGAAGGCACCGTCGCAAATCTTTCTAAATAAAAGACCTTTTCATTAGGAGAAAGATTTGCGAGGGTTCGTTTCCTGCTGTCCTCAAGGCCGGTCAGTGCGCGGGCGGCTGCAGCGTCAGTTGCGGGTCGGCGGCGGTGATGAGGTCCCAGCTGTAGCGCATCGGGATGAGCTCGCACCTGGCCCAGGCTTGGTGCTGATCGACGTAGTGGGGGCTGGCCGGGTCGCCGGACGCGCCGCCGACCACGATCCAGGTGCTGTTGTCCCAGTCGCCTACGTCGAAGACGTACCGGGCCACGGCGCCGTAGACCGCGGCGAGGCCGGCTTCGGCGTAGCAACCGGTGGCCCAGACGGTGTCGTTGTCGCCGCCGATACCCGCGCCGTCAGGACTCAAGGTCGCCGGCGCGGCTGGGAGCGCTCGCGTCAGCGGATGGGCCAGTGCGGCGGTGTGCTCCTGGTGCCAGGGGACGCCAGCCGGCGCGGTGGCGACGGCGTCGAGTGCTTCGGCCAGCAACTCAGCCCAGGTACTGCCGCCGGTCAGGGAGAGATCACCCGATCGCAGCAGGGCGGGCAGGACCCACCAGAGCTTGCTGGCCGCGGAGGCGCTGCCCGGCAATCGCATCAATTCGTCGTTCGCGGTCCCGGCGAGCCCTGACCGGCCGGCCACGATCCTGGCCAGGGCCCAGCGCAGCCGGGAGTAACTGGTCGCGGCGGCCGAGTCAGGCGACAGACGGCCGTCCCAGGCGAGCAGCGCGGCTTTGACGGCACCGGCTTGTGCGCTGCCCGGGGTGACGGGGGCTAGCGCGGCCTGGAACAGCTGGGCAGGCGCGCTGAGGTCATCTCGATGAATCTGCGCCATGTCCTGCGGGGAGGCCAGCGGGAGCTGGGAGATGAGCTCTTCTATCCGCTTGGCCCGGTGCGGGGGATGGGCGTCGGTGCAGAAGTAATCGCCGGTGTCAGGGACGGTGGTGACCACGCGGTTGTTCGCCGTGACCAGGTAGCCGCGGGCCGGGTCGTCGGCGCGCGGCATCTGCTCGGCCGCGATCATGCCGTCCCACTCGTAGTCACCGGTCCAGCCCGGTACTGGCAGCCAGCCGTTGACCGCCGGCCGGCGCGGGATCTTCGCCCGCACGAGGTGGCCGATGTGACCGCCGGTATCCGCGGCGACCAGGTTGTGGTCGATCACGCCCCAGTCGCGCACGGCGCGGAACAGCGAGTCGACCGAGTCAGCGCGCAGCATCGGCAGCAGGCAGTCCAGTGACCGGTCGAGATCGAAGAACTGGACCGACTTGAGCGTCAGGGCGCTGCCTTGGGCCGGGTCGCCGGCGATGACCGGGCCGTGGATGGTCTCGGTGATGTCGACGCTGGCCGTCTGCGCGCCGGCGACCCCGATGTTCTCGGTTGTCGTCGTGGCTTTTTGCCAGTCGCCGTTGTGCCGGTAGCGGGACGGGTCGGCCCGGTCGAATTGCTCGACGTACAGGTCGTGGATGTCGGCGAACGCGTGCGTCACGGACCAGGCCACGTTCGCGTTGTGCCCGAAGTGGGGGAACGCCGGTACGCCGGGAATCGTGAAACCGATCGCGTCGAACTCGTCGCAGGCCAGATGCAGCTGGGCGTACATGCCTGGCAGTTCGAAGACGCGGTGCGGGTCGCCCGCCAGCAGTGGCCTGCCGGTGGTGGTGCGGCTGGGCGCTATGGCCCAGTTGTTGCTGCCGCCGTCGGTGTCGGCGCTGCTGGCCAGGAGGTTAAGTGCTTTTATCGGCTCTTGGAGGTCGTTGAGGCTCGCGACCCACCTGGCGGCGTCGGCGCCGGGCGGGATGCAAAGGCGGTCCGAGCCGTCATCGTCGTAGCGGAGCCTGGCCACGTTCTCGGCTCCGACTACCGGAAGCGCCGCCGCTCGCCAGAGCTTGAACCAGACCGAACCCATCAGGTAGCCCCGCTGGCGCATCGACGCGACGCAGTGCCAGGGCTCCCAGGGCTCAGGTGTTACGCCTAGCAGGTCGTATTCGACCGGCGGCTGGTGCGTCCGCAGCCAGGCGTTGACGCCTGCTGTGTAGGCGTCAGTCATGGCCTTGGCTTCGGGGCCAAGCGCCTCGTAGTCCCTGATGGATGCGGCTGCGGCGCGCAGTCGCCTGGCCAGCCGGTCGGCGGGCAGTCCGGCCGGGCCCACCCACTGCGCCCATCGGCCTTCCATCTGCTTGCGGCTAACGTCCATCTGCCAGAAGCGGTCCATCGCGTGCGCGTAACCCTGCCCGACGAACGCGTCGCTGGTTGAGCGCGCGCGGATGTGCGGGATTCCCCACTCGTCGCGGTACAGGCGGACCGGCCGCTCGACCGGGCCTTCCTTGAGCAGCACGATGCCTCCCGGGCGGCGATTTGGGGGTCGCATCCGATGCTGGCCGACAGCGGGGACAAATATCAAGCCCGGGTCAGGGCTAATCGGCGTGATCAGGAGTCATGCTGGAGCAGCAGATTGGCCAACTTCGGAGTCTGGTAATTATGGGCTCAGATCCGATGCCTGTCGCCGTGGTGTCATCGTCCGGCGAACCGGCGGACTGCGGCGCGACCGCGGCGGTGACCGCGCTGTACCGGGCCAATGCGCTGAGCATGATCAGGCTGGCGCATGTCATCCTCGGTGACCGCAGTGCCGCGGAGGATGTGGTCCAGGACGCGTTTTCTGGTCTTTACCGGAGGTGGGGCCGGCTGTCCGATCAGGACAAGGCGCTGGCTTACGTCAGGACCTCGGTGCTCAACTCGTGCCGGACGGCGCTGCGCCGGGGCAAGCGCGAACTCAGCGGCCTAGTGGCGGATCGCGGAGGGACTGGGTTCGTTCAGTTCACCGGCCGGATCTTGTCGGTCGTGGATGAGGACGAACGGGTCACGGTGATGGCCGCGTTGCGCAGGCTGCCGAGCCGTCAGCGCGAGGTCCTCGTGCTCCGGTTCTACCTGGATATGAGCGATCAGCAGATCGCCGACCAGATGGGCATCGGCACCAGTACGGTCCGGTCGGCCGCGCACCGGGCGCTGGTGGCAGTGGGGCGGATATTGGAGGAGTCCGCATGACGAATACGGAACGGCGCGTAGCCAACGCGATCAACGCCACCGCGCAGCAGATCACCGCCGATAGCATCCCGCCGTTTCTGGCTTCCGAGCTTACGCAGCCGGGGGTCAGCCGGCCGTCGCTCGGGACGCGCCGCCGGGCGGGGTGGCTCGTTCCAGCCGCGTCGGCTATGTCAGTTGCCATCATCGCGACCGCGGCACTGGTCATAGGGAACGACCTCGCCGGGAATGTGCCGTCGGCGGGCGGGGCTTTCGAGGCTGTCCGGCCGTACTACGCGAAAGTGACGCTCGAAGGCCCGGTCTCGTCCAACACGCCGGTCGCCGTCACGATCCGGGCGACGGCAACCGGGAAGGTGCTGGCGACGGTGCCGTCCCCGGCTCCGCGATTCGTCATCCGCTTGGTTTCGGCGGGGACCGATGACCGCACCTTTGTCCTGGCTGCCACCCAGTCAGGGCTGGCTCCGCCCGCTCTGGCGGCAGTGCGGTTCTATTCGCTGGGATTCGATCCCGCCACGGACGCGGTCTCGGTCAGTCAACTGCCGATCTCTAACGTGACCGTGAACACCGAGGACGTCTCATTGCAGGTCGCGTTGTCGCCCGACGGCCGGAGCCTGGCGGTGATCACGAGCACTTTCAACGGCATCCGCCTTTACTCGTTGCCGACCGGTGATCAGCGAACCTGGACGGCTGAACCGGGCGAGGATCTGCTTGGACCGGCCTGGGCCGGGGGGAGTGGCGGGCTTGCGTTTCTTTTGAGGCCGGTCGGGCTGACGGCGGTTGAGCCTGGCGCATACCTTCTCGACACGGCGAGCCATCGCCACAGCCTGTTTGCGGCCAGCCACCTGTTGCCCGCTGTGCGGGGATCTGGTTGCTCGCCTCCCTGGCTTCTGCCGAACCCAACGGTGATGGTCTGCACGGTCGCTCGTCAGGCGCATCACGTCACCAAGGCCTATGTCGCGGAGATCTCCATTCGAACGGGCAAGCTGCTGCGGCGTATCCCGTTGCCTGGCATCGTGCAGAACGACGTGCTGCCCCAGGTCGCCTGGGCCAACCCGACTGGAACTCAGGTGATAGTTCTCATGGGCCTGCCTAAGCCGAATTTGCGCGGAGCGGTCACCGCGTTTCTCGTGACCCGCAGCCGGATCACCAAGATCCCGGAGGCGACGTGGCCCGGGCTGCTGAGCGCAAGCACGCTAGGCGCCTGGTAGCTAATCCGGGTCAGGCTGAGTGCGCCGGTGCGGGACGACGACGTTCATGACCCTGACCCGTCTGCTATCGGCTGGCCTCGGGCGCTCCCGGTACGGCTGGAGCGCCGATTCCAGCTGCTCGGCTAGTTGCCGGAACTCCTCGGCCGTTAGCCACAGGTCAGCGTTGGCCAGAACGGCGTCTCGCCATTGCTCGGGCTCGGTCGGCCCGGCCTCGGTGAACTCGATGCCGATGGCGCGGGTGGCGTCGAAGTAGGCCGCGACGACGGCGGCGGTGGCCGAGGCTCCGGCGGGCGTCGAGCTATCCAGATCGACCTGGGTCTGGCGTCCGGTGGCTCGCCACGGCCGCTCCCGGCGGTCCGGTCTGGGCGGTGCCGTCTCGGCGAATCCGTGCCGCTCAAGGAACTTCAGGTGGTACGCCGTCGCGCTCGGGCTGAGCCCGGTCAGCTCCGCGCACTGAGTGGCGGTCAGCTCGTCGCCGGCCGCGAGGGCGTCGATGATCGCCAGCCGGGCTGGGTGGGCCAGGGCCCGGATGCTGCGCGGATCCTCGAAACGAGCGAGGGCGGTGTGAGCGGGCGCGGCGGTAGCGAGGGCGGCGGGCGCGGGCGCGGCGCCCGTCGGCGCGGGTTCCTGGTCATGATCTTCGGACATCGATCTCAGAGCTTACCGCTTGACCGCGAGATGTTAAGCAAATACTGTTCAGCGAATGCTTAACATTTTCTCTGGTCGGAAAGACCTGGTCATCGCCTTGGCCGGACGGTCGGTGTCGACATTCGGCGACGGAGTGGCGCTCGTCGCCCTCACCCTGCGGCTGCAGGCCGACGGAGCCCGCCCGTACGAGGTCGGCTTGCTGCTTGGCGCCGGGATCATCCCGTTGCTACTGCTCGCCCGCCCGGTGGGCCGGCTGGTCGACTCGCATGATTCCCGGCGCTTGCTGGTGGGGGCCGGGCTGGTCGAGGTGGCCTGCACGACCCCGCTCATCGTGATCCACTCGGTGGCGGTCATCGTGGTGCTGGCCGCGTTCCTCGGCGCGGCCGCATCGGTGACTTCCGCCACGTGGTCGGCGCTCGTCCCGCGCATCGTGGGCGAGGAACGCGTCGCCCAGGCGGTATCGGCGCAGCAGTCACTGAACGCGCTCGTGCTGGTGGGTGCGCCGGCCGTAGGCGGTCTGCTGGCCGGGGCGTTCGGCAGCGCGCTGCCGCTGGCTGTCGACGCGGCCACCTTCGTCGTGCTCACCGGAGCGGCGGCGCTGGTCAGGACCCGGCGGACGCCGGCGCGGCTCGATGCGGACGGCGGGTCCGGGCCCCGTTCTGAGCGCGGGTCCGGGCGCGGGTCCGGGCGCGGGTCCGGGCCAGCCGGGCGGGGTGGGTTCGAGATCCTGCGCACCGACCGGGTGATCGCCCCGCTCATCATCGGCCTGATGGTCGTGGTGCTGTGTGTCGGCATGGTTGACGTGGTGCTCGTCTTCCTGATCCGGACCACGCTGCACGCCGGCGCCGTGTGGTTCGGAGTCGCCGAGGCGTCGTGGATGGCGGGCATGGTCGCCGGAGCGCTGGGAGCAGGACGAATCAAGACGGAGCGCGGCCGAACCTGGGCGACGATCGCGGGCGCGGGCGTTGCCTGCGCGGCCCTTGCGCCGTTCGCCGTAGTCCCGGCGGTCTGGATGCTGCTGCCACTGTCGGTTCTGGGCGGGATCGGCAACGGTTGCGCGGGCGCGTGCTTCTCGACCCTGCTCGTCAGCCGGACCCCCGACGCCGAGCGCGGGCGGGTGTCGGCCGCCGCCAATGCCGCGGTCGGCGGTGCCCAGGGGATATCGCTGCTGATCGGCGGGACGATCGCGGCCGTGCTAAGCCCGCGGGCGATCTACGCCGTGGCCGGACTGGCGGGCGTTGCGGTCGCGGTCGCCATCGGCGTGTTCCACCGCCGGACCGGTCAGGTCCGGGCGTCAAGGCGAACAGGCCAGTCAGGACTCCAGGTAGCGGAGGACGGCTAGCACCCGGCGGTGATCGGCGTCCGAGGGCGCCAGGCTCAGCTTGGCGAAGATGTTCCCGACGTGCTTTTCCACGGACCGCTCAGACACCACCAGGATCCCGGCGATCGCGGCGTTAGACCGGCCCTCGGCCATCAGCGCGAGCACCTCGTGCTCTCTGGCGGTGAGCGTGGCGATCCCGTCGTTGCGGCTGGCGCGGCTCGCACTCAGAAGCTGCGTCACGACTTCGGGGTCAAGCGCGGTCCCGCCGGCGGCTACCCGGCTGAGCGCCTCGACGAAATCATCGACCTCGGCGACTCGGTCCTTGAGCAGGTAGCCCACGCCGGCGGCGCCGCCACCGGAGGCCGCGCCGAGCAGGTCGGCGGCGTAACGGGTCTCGATGTACTGCGAGAAGACCAGCACGCCGGTCCCTGGATGGTCGCGCCGGATGGCGATAGCGGCGCGCAGCCCCTCGTCGGTGTAGCCGGGTGGCATCCGCACGTCCACCACCGCCGCGTCCGGGCGATGCTCATCCACCGCGGCTATCAGGTCGTCGGCGGTGCCAACGGCGGCGACTACCTCGTGGCCGCTGTCGGCCAGGATCTCGATCAGGCCCACTCGCACCACGGCCGAGTCGTCGGCGATCACAATCCGCATCGGGGCTCCGGTTGGGTCAGGTAGGTCAGGCAATCGGGTAGGTCACGCAGCCAGGCAATCAGGCGCGGGACGGCAGTTCGACGGTGATCTCGGACGGACCGCCGGCCGGGCTGCGGAGCCCCAGCCTGCCGTCGACGGTGCTGATTCGGTCGGCGAGCCCGGCCAGTCCGCCGCCGGCCTCGACGCGGGCGCCGCCGCAGCCGTCGTCGTTGACCCGAACCCGCAGCAGGCCAGGCGCGTGCACCGCCTCCAGCGTGGCCCGCCGGGCACCGCTGTGCTTGGTCACGTTGGTAAGCAACTCGGCCGCGCAGAAATAGGCGATGGTCTCAATCGCGGCCGACGGGCGCTCAGGCAGGTCGATGACCAGCTCGACCGGTAGTTCGCTGCGCGCGGCGAGGGTGGTGAGCGCGATGCCCAGGCCCTGATCGAGTACCGGCGGGTGGATGCCGCGCGCCAGGTCACGCAACTCGGTGACAGCCTCCTTGGCGCCATGATGGGCCGCGGCGACCAGGTCCATGACGCGATCCAGGTCGACGGGCTCGGCCCCGTCAATCATGCGGCCGACCTTTTTCGTGGCCAGCCCCAGCTTCATGGTGACGGCGACCAGTTGCGCCTGCGCCCCATCGTGCAGGTCGCGCTCGATCCGCCGCAGCCGGGCGGCCGAGTCGTCGACCACGTGAGCCCGGGACTGCTCCAGCTCCTGGACCCGGCGGACGCTGTCCTGCTGCAACTGGTAAACGGTCCAGAAGATCAGCACCGCCCCCGCGAGCGGGATTGCCGCCAGCCAAGTTAGCTGCCCCAGCTGATGAACGAAGGCCAGCAGCAGGAGGCCAAGGGCGACGTTGAAGATGCCGCAGGCAAAGCGCACGCCGATCCAAAGCCTGGGCCGACGGTATTCCCATGACCTGACGAGAAACTCCATGAGGATAGCTCGCGCGGAGGAGGAGGCATTGTTATTCGGTGCGTACATCTGAATGCCTCCTCCTGTGCCCGCGTGCTTTCGGCTGAGAGTTCAGCCGGGCAGCCACTGGTCCGCCGTTAGCTAGTGATGCTGGCGTGCAAGCGGCCCGCCGTCCAGAAGATCAGCACCGCCCCGGCCAGCGGGATCGCCGCCAGCCAAGCTAGCTGCCCCAGCTGGTGAACGAAAGCCAGCAGCAGGAGGCCAAGGACGATGTTGAAGATGCCGCAGGCTATGCGCACAGGTACCCACAGCTCGGGGCGGCGGTATTCCCGCGACCTGACCAGCAGTCGCATGAGGACAGATCGCGAGGAAAAGGCGTTGTCATTAGTTACTCGCATCGGGATTCCTCCAGTGAGTTGCGGTGCCGGCCATCCCGGTCACCTGTACCTCAATGCTCGTCCCGCGCGGGCCCGAACCGCCACCGTGCGACTACCCGACCGACAGGTAGTGCTAGCACGGTCCTGGCTCGCCGGGCCTCTCTATGCTGTCAATACGCCAGCGTGTGCTGGGGTATAGACAGATCGGCGGTAGCCATGCAGGAACCCTGCAACGCGGACTGCGACTGTCACTCCTCACTAAGTGATTGGACTATCTCCTCGAGCAAGAATTGCACTCTTGCCGCGATCGGTCTTCCCGGATACTGCGTTCCACGAGAGCGATACCTTCGTCAACGGTGTGAAAACCGACCTCCCGATACAGCAATGCGATATCTTCCGCGTCCGTCTCCACTCGGGATGAGAAGAGCTTCATTGCTAGGAGATATTCGGCTGACGCCACGTCGACCAGAAGCCCAGGGGCATCGAAATATCGAAGCGCGTTAGGGTCAGGCCCAGGCAGGAAGCCTTTAACCGCATCGTTCAACCAGTCCGGATCGAGTCCTTCGCGCTCGGCGACGTTTGCTGCTGCCCGCCGCACCGAATCGGTTGGCGCGAATACCGCGTCCAGGTCACGTGTAGCTCGGCGCGAGTCGAAACACAACGCGATTGCGGAACCGCCGACAAGGAAGATCTCTGCCCGTTGCCCGCTCGCATCGAGTTCGGATGCGAGTTCTGCAAACAGCCGCCGGATGTCGGCGGCGGAAAGCGGACCCTGGGTCATACTCGGCTCAGAGCGCCCGCGGTGATGAAGATTCCCCTGGTCCGGAACGACGGAGGAGACTCCTGCAGTGCGGTTGGATGCATCCCTCGGAGGGGCGTAACAAACCACCATTTAGGTGAGTACCGTCCTGGCTTTCGGGCCCAAGAAGGCAAAGTCCAATCATCACGCCGAGAGAGGTGCTCCGCGAGTGCGGCGAGGGCAGCATCTACCTCAGCGGAGCGCGTTGTCGGCGGCTCTCGATCGAAACGCCGGGATGCGACTGAGGCTCCGGCCCGGGCAAAGTCATGCGAATAGTCGTCAAGAAGTTGAACGATGACGTAGCGCCAAAGCGCCTGGAGCGATTCGCCTTGAGCCAGGAGATCATCGGCAAGCACGGCAGCTTCAGCCGCATCCATCCCGGTCACAGTGCCTGCCATCGCCTCCCCGCCTCGCCTCGGACCCATCCGAATCAACTGCAGCAGATGTTCGCGCCGCATGCTCCAAACCAGTGTACGCAGTGAGGTTCTGAATATCTGATCACTACATCGTGCCCGATGAGACCCGCCGGACTCTCTCCAACCGTTTCGCTATGTACCCTTATGAGCTTGCCTGGCGACTCGGTTTGATGCCGCCGCGTGACGTTTGAGCTGAAGGGGTTCGTTCCAAGTGGAGTTCCGGATCGTTGAGCGTGATGGGGATGCGTTTCAGCAACCGGTCACGCTTGAGCAGGTGCTGGCCATGTGCCGCCGCGCCTTCGGTGACCGGACCCAGCCGGTCTCAGTGGTCGAGTTCGGCCTCGGCTCCTACAACAACACCTACCGCGTCGACCTCGCCGCCGGCCGCCCGGTCATCTTGCGGGTCGCTCCCGAGCCGTCCCGGCAGTCGCGGGCAGAACGCAGTCTCATGCGCAACGAACACGCCAGCGTGCCTTACCTGGCTCCGATAGCAACCCTCATGCCGCGCACCCTCATGGTCGACTTCACCCACGAGGTCATCGGGCGCGACTACCTCTTCCAGACGATGCTGGACGGCGTAACCGCGCCAGACCGGCTGCCTGACTACCCGAGACCGGAGTGGGCACCGTTCTTCGCTCAGCTGGGAACGCTCAGCCGGCGTATCCACGACGTCCGGGGCGAGAGCTTCGGGTGGGTCGCCGGGCCCAGGTACGCCCGCTGGAGCGAGGCTTTCCGCGGCTTCCTTGCCGATGTCGCCGCCGCGCACGACGATGCCGGGCTGGATGCGAGCGACATCCGGGAGACGATTGCCCTAGCGGCCAGGCAACCGGACGTGTTCGATGAGATCACTGAACCTCGGCTGCTGCACGGTGATCTCTGGATGACGAACGTGATGATCTCGCCAACCGCGCCCGAACCGGTGGTCACCGGCCTGGTCGATTGTGACCGGGCAACGTGGGCAGACCCGGCGGCGGACTTCGCCGTCTTCCGGGTCAGCGAGAAACCTGGTACCGAACGGGACGCCTTCTGGGACACCTACGGCCGGCCGCCGTCCACGCCAAGCGCGGCCCAACGGTCCCGGTTCTACCGGATCCTGCACGTGGCCACCCTCCGGTTCGAAGCAAGCCGTTCATCCGGCGGGACAGCGTCGGTCCTGGACAGCACCGCGGTCATTCGCGATGTGATCCGTCAGCTCTGACAGGAGTGAGAAATGGCGATTACCCCTATTCCGCGCACGCAGGCCTACCCGTTCCCGCTCGATGGCGTCACCAGGGACGCGAACGGGGTAGCGCGGTACGACGGGTTGCCCAAGTCGCTGCTGGCGATGCTGAAAGCGCAGGTTGATTCCCGGCCGGACACCGAGGCGCTGGTCGAGCTCGGCGGCCGCCGGCTGACCTACCGGCAGCTGTGGGATGCGGCGGCCCGGGTGGCTGGCGGCCTGCACCGGGCCGGGCTCAGGCCGGGCGACCGGGTGGCGGTGCGCTACCCGGCCGGGACGAACTGGGTGCTGGCGTTCTGGGGGACGCTGCTGGCCGGCGGGATCACGGTCGCGGTCAACACTCGCTGGGCACCGCCCGAAGTCGAGTTCGCGCTGGCCGATTCGGCGGCGACCATCGACCTGGCCCCGGACACCCCCCTGCCGGACGCGGACCCGGTCGAGCCGATCGGCGCGGGCCCGGATGACGTAGCCGCCATCTTCTACACCTCGGGCACGACGGGGCGGCCGAAGGGGGTGCCGACGACCCATCATGCCTTCTTGTCTAATGCGGAAAGCATGGCGCGGGCTCTTTTCCTTGATTCCAGAGCCGAGTCGAGCGAGGACGGCTCCGAACTACGCACGCTGATCTCGGTCCCGCTTTTCCACGTGACCGGCTGCAACTCACAACTCATCGTCGCCGCCTACCTCGGCGGCGCGGCCGTCATCATGCCGGCCCTGGATCTGACGGCGCTGATCGAGGCGCTGCCGGCGGAACGGATCTCGTTCCTGGTGACGGTGCCGGCGGTGTACGCGCTGATGCTGCGCCATCCCGCCTTCGCCGGCGCCGACACCTCAGGAGTCCGCTGGGTCGGCTACGGCGGCGCGCCGATCGCACCGTCGCTGGTGCTGGCCCTGAAGAGCGCGTTCAGTTCCAGCATGGTGTCGAACGGCTACGGCATGACCGAGTCCGCCTCCCTGATGACCTCGCTTCCCGATAGCGACGCCGTCGAGCACGCCGATTCGGTTGGCTACGCGGTGCCGGTCGTGGATCTGGCGGTCGACTCCATCGGTGATGACCCGCAGGTCGGTGAACTGCTGGCGCGCGGCCCCAACGTCCTGGCCGGCTACTGGCAGCGGCCAGAGGCGACCGCGCGCGCCTTCACCGGCGGATGGCTGCGCACCGGCGACGTCGTGCGCGTCGACGACGCCGGGCGGGTGCACATCGTGGACCGGCTCAAGGACATCATCATCCGGGGCGGTGAGAACGTGGCCAGCGTAGAGGTGGAGGACGCGCTGGCGACCGCGCCCGGCGTAGCGGAGGCGGCGGTGATCGCCGTCCTCGACGAGGTAATGGGCGAGAAAGTCGGCGCGGTGCTGGTCCCGATCGCCGGCCAGGAAATCGACGTCGACCAGGTGATCGCGCACTGCCGCGAGCGCCTGGCCGACTTCAAGGTGCCCCAGTTCATCGCCGTCGTCCCCGGCCCGCTCCCGCGCAACGCCGGCGGCAAGCTACTCAAGGCCCGCCTCCGCGACGACGTGCACTGGGGCCCGCCGCTGCGCTAAGCGTCGGCTATAAAGGCCGGGCTCTGCGACGAGGCCCGTAGCGCCCGCCACTGCGCTATGCGGTCGGCCATGGGCGCCGCGCAAGAACCCACGTGCACCAATTGCAACATCCGCATCAGCGCGGCGACTGCGATCAACTGAGAGAACGGATGAATATGCGCATTCACACTGGATTTCGAGGATGAATGCGCATATTCATCTGGTTGCGACTTCGAGGTGGCGAGTCACAGCAGCAACTTGAGCATCATCTGTCACGGTCGCCACGGGTGTTGGTTGCCGGGGTCTGGCCATTCTCGGGGAACGGCTAGTTCGATCAGCGGCGGGTGGCCGTGAGGAAGCCGCTGCCGGACAATTCAGTGGCATAGCGGCCGTAGCGGTTCGCGGCAGCCCCGAGGTCGTGTATCTCCGTCTGCCACTCGCGTGCCGCTAGCCAGCCGGCTGGATCCGCCAGGCCGCCCTGCCAGAGTTCGGCGTACTCAGCGAGGGCGGGCAACTCCCTGGCCTGCCGTTGCAGGGTCTCGGCGTCGGCGGTCTCCGATTCGAAGGCCACCCAGCTGCCGGCTGCCGACAGCTCGTCCAGCGTGCTGAGCACGTGAACGACCTCGGCGGCGGACAGGTAGATAAGCAGACCTTCGAGGAGCCAGGCCGTCGGCTGGTCGATCCGCAGGCCAGCACCGGTCAGCAAAGTGGCCCAGTCTTCTCGCAGGTCAGCGGGGACCGGCCGGTAGTCACAGCGCGACTTGGCCGATTGCGAAGCCAGCACCTGTCGCTTGAAGTCAAGCACCTCGGGCAGGTCCAGCTCGAACAGCCTGACGCCGGCGGGCCAGTTCAGGCGATAGGCCCTGGTGTCGAGTCCGGCCGCGAGCAGCACGGTCTGACGGACGCCTGCACCGGCGGCGTCGACCAGGTAGTCATCGAAGAACCGGGTGCGGATCACGGCCCGCGACCAGAACGAGGCGCCCGTGCGGGACAGGCCGCTCAGGCAGGCGACGGCACCGCCTTCGGCTCGATCGAAGACCTTGGGCGCGGCGGCGAGGAACGCGGCGGCGTACGGGTCACAGAAGAGCCGGTCGCGGCGGCGGCTCTCGATCGCCCGGACCATCGCGACTCCGAGCGCGGTCCGGCCGACGCGAGCCAGCCCCGGGTCCGCCAGCCCCGGGTCCGCCAACCCCGGACCGGCCAGCCCGGGGCCGGTCGTCACCACGTGACTGGCAGCGCGACCAGGCCGCCGGTGATCTGGTCATCGTGGGCCCGCAGGTCAGCTAGCTCGACGGCAAGCCGCATCGTCGGGAACCGGGGAACGAGCTGGGTGAGCAAGGCCAGCAACTCCAGTCGGGCCAGGCCCGCGCCTGGACAATAGTGCCGGCCGTAGCCGAAGGTCAGGTGCGGATTGGCCGGCCGGTCGATGTCGAACTGGTAGGCGTCACCGAAGATCTGCTCGTCGTGATTGCCGGCACCGGTGTCCAGCAGGACCAGGTCCCCGGCCTCAATGCGAACATTACCGATCTCGATGTCCGTGCGCGCGTACGTCGGGATGCCGTTGCCGCCGCCGGTATTGACGCCCACGTTGCCGGTCCGCAGGCTCTCCTCGATCAGATCGGGCAGCCGGGAGAGGTCGGCGCGCACCAGCTTTCCCTGGTCAGGATTCAGCAGCAACAGCAGCGCCGCGTAACCGATCGCGACGACCGTGGTGTGGTGGCCGGTGAACATCAGCGAGGAGCAGATGTACGCGACGATCGGCGCTCGCAGCCGGTAGGGGCTCGATCGCAGCCTGGCGATCAGCCCGTCGGATTCGGCTTCGCCGCTGGTCGCGACCTGGCGCAGGAGATCCGTCATTTCGGTCAGGCCGGCCTTCGAGCGCCCCTCGTCGTCGGGGCAGGCGATCGCCTCGGCGAGTTCCCGGCACCGCGCCATGTACCCCGTCGGCAGCCCGAGCAGCTTGCAGATCACCAAGGTCGGCAGCGGCACCGCCACCAGGTCGATCAGGTCGGCCGGCCTGGCCGCGGCGGCGAACTCGTCGAGCAGTGAGGTGACGAGGGTGTCGACCCAGGGGCGAAGTTCGCGCAACTTCGCCGGCGACATGATGGTGTACAGCACCTCCCTGAACCACGCCCGGTCCGAGTCCTCGCTGGCGTAGTTCTCCTGCGGCCGCCCGCCGAACAGGGCCGAAGCGGTCAGCCGCGCGGCGCACTCTGGCTTCGGGTGCGAGCGGCCGAGCAAGTCACCGCTGTAGAGCGACCGGATCTGGGCGTACCCGGTCACCAGCCAGGCCTCATCGCCGACCCTGGTGCGTACCCGGTGGACCGGGCCGCGTTCCAGCAGCGCGCGCAGCACCGGGGCCGGCTGGAGCGGATGCGCCTGCTCGAACGGCATGGCGGGTAGCGGGGGTTCCAGGGGGTCGCCCCCCTGCGGCCAGCACAGCTCGGTCATGAGGGTCCCTTCTCACGTGACGTTCCTCGGCGGTCGGGGCGGACCGGCTGGCCGACCCTTGCGCAGGTCAGGGCCGTCACCTCGTCACCACGTGACCGGCAGCGCGACCAGCCCGCCAGTGATCTGATCATCGTGTCCGCGCAGGTCCTGGAGGCGTCCGGCCAGGCGCATGGTCGCAAACCTGGGCAGGAGCTGGGTGAACAGCGCGTTCATCTCCATCCTGGCCAAGCCGGCTCCCGGGCAGTAATGCCGCCCGTGCCCGAAGGTGAGATGCGGAACGGCTGGGCGTCCGACGTCGAACCGGTATGCGTCATCGAACGCGCGCCGGTCGAAGTTAGCCGCTCCGGTGTCCAGCAGGACCAATTCCCCGGTTCTGACGCGAACGCCGGCGATATCGATGTCCTTTCTGGCATAGGTCGGGATGCCGTTGCCGCCGCCGGTATTGACGCCGACATTGCCGGTCCGCAGGCACTCCTCGATCACGTCCGGCAGCTTCGCCGGGTCGTTTAGCGCTGCCTGGCGCTCGACCGGATTGGTGAGCAATAGCAGCGCGCCGTAGCCGATGGCGACCACCGTGGTGTGATGCCCGGTGAACAGCATCGAAGCGCCGATTTCCGCCACTGCCGCCGCGGGTAGTGAGTACGGGGCCGTGTGCAGCAGGTGAAGGAATCCGTCGGCCGTGATCTTGCCGGTCGCTACGAGTTCGCGCAGATGATCGATCAGTTCGGCGAGGCCGGCCGCGGAGCGCTGTTCGTCCGTAGCGGAGGCAATAGCATCGGTGAGCCTGCGGTAGCGGATGAGATCCTTGTCAGGAACTCCGAGCAGCTTGCAGATCACGAGCGTCGGCAGGGGCACCGCTACCTTGTCCACGAAGTCGGCCGGCTTAGGGCCAGCGGCTAGCTCGTCGAGCAAGTTCGTCACCACGGCGTCCACCCATGGGCGTAGCTCGCGCAACGCGGCCGGTGACATGATGCTTCGCAGTACAGCCTTGAACTGGGCTCGGTCCCGGTCCTCGGTAGCGTAATGCTCCCGCGGCCGGCCACCAAACAACGCTGACGCGGTGTGCCGGGCCGCGCGATCTGGTCTGGGGTGCGATCGGCCGAGGACATTGCCGCTGTAGAGCGACCGGATCTCCTCATACCCGGTTACCAGCCAGGCTTGATCGCCGGCTCTGGTCTTTACCTGGTGCACCGGGCCGTCTTCGGCCATTGCTTTCAGGTCCGGTGCTGGCCGCAGCGGGTGGGGTTGTTCAAACGGCATGGCCGGGAGCTCAGCGGGCTCTGTCATGACGCTCCTTCTTTTGCCGGCCTGACCGGCAGGCGAGCCTGGCCGAGTCCAGCGCGTCGCCGGCCGGCGGGAGTTCGTCTAGGCGCTTGAGCAAGACGGCCTGCCGTTCCGCCAGCCCGTCTCGGGTGGCCGCGTCATCGAGCAACTGGGTCATAGCGGCCAGCACCCGGCGCCGCTCGAATATCCCGGCGGATAGGAAGCAATCCACGTACGGGTTGTCCGACAGCACCGGCGTCAGGAAGTGGTGCCAGCCCCACGGATACACCCGGTACGGATAGGCGACGCTCAGCTCGGGTGCCGCCTGCCTCAGCCAGGCCGGTGCCGATCCGTTCGCAGTGAGCCGGGCCAGGTCAAGCATCTTGTGGTTATCGAGCAGCAGGCACGGCACGCCGGCCAGTACCGCCTGGGTCAACGTCACCGACACGGCGTTGCCGGTGATGTACAGGTCAGCTCCGGCCAGTTGCGCGTGAAACTCCGCTGGCGGCAGCCCGGGAGCGTACCGGTAGTCGAGTTGCGGGGCGACCGGGAACTCCCACCGTTCCGGGCCGACGTGCACCACCCGCAGCGGGCGGTCAAGGGCGGCCAGGTGACTGTGCAGGATCCGCGGCATCGCGATCATCAGCTGACCCATGGCCGGGGAGTGCACCACGTTCACGTACTCCCAGCGAGAATTCGTGAGGAAGACCGTCGGCGGGTCCCGATGCGGCCTGGTTACCGCTAGCGGCGACGAGCCGCCGCAGACCATCCGGGTCACGATCACGCCCGGCTCGCTGGGCGCCGGCCGGTTCAGCGGGCTGTTGCGGATCAGCAGATCGCAGTCGTCCAGCAGCCGGGGGAACCGGGTCCTGTGGCCACCGTAGAAGTCGACGGCGTAGCCCGCGGCCGCGTAGTCATACTGGTCGAAGCTCGCGAGCGCGACGTCGTAGCGCTCGCGCAGCAACGGCAGGCTCAGGCCCGACCAGGCGGTGGAGTAGTACAGCGTGTAGGCGTCCGCCGCGACGAACAGGTCGGGACGGAACGCCTCGACCAGCCGGTCGAACGTCTCCAGGTTGCGCTCCGGACTGCGGCTCGCCAGGGGATGCACGAGCAGGCCGGTCGCCCGGACATACGCCGCCGCCGCGGCCGAGGTGACGAACGCGACCTTAAACCGGTCCGGGGGCAGCTGACGGGCGAAGTCGGCCGCGATGCTGAGGTCTCCATTCGACAGGTGACCAAGCCCGAGGAAGAGCACACGCCGGATGCTCATGGCCTCACCTCACCAATAGCGTCGATCGGCGCAGCGCGGCCACGGCGGCCTGGTCGCCATAGAGCGCAGAGGCGACGTCGCCGATAAGGTGCCGTTCCCGCTCCGCCGACCCGGTGTACAGCGTGACCAGCGGCTCGCAGAGCACCGCGCCCAGCGCCGGCAGCCGGACATTGACCCGAGGACACGCCGCCAGCTCATCGAGCAGGAAAAGCCGGTGCAGGCGGCCCGACTCCCCTAAGAGCCCGTCAAGCACAGCCGCCAGAGCATGGCTGCTTACGAAATACGGCTGGTACACCGGCCTGGACTGCAGCTCGATCAGGTAGTCCAGATCCGAGCGCGCCGACGTGAGTTCGTCGCCCGACCCGACCGAATCGAGGCTGTAGCCGCCCGGAGTCAGAGCCCGCAGCCGAGCCCGGCCATACCGGGCCAGCCAATGATCAGGCTCGATCGCTAATACCGCACCTAGCGCGTCGATCGCCGCGGTGAACGGCGCGTGCGCGGCCAGCTCGAAGCTGACGCTCGGCAGCACCGCCATCATCGCCAGCGCATAGCGCCCGGCCGCCTCGCCGTCATCGGGGCGAGCAGCGCTCTCGCCTTCGAGCATGGCCAGCAACCGGTCGGCCCGGCCCAGCTTTCCCGCCGCGCTAGCCAGCCCGTACAACTCGTCATCGGCCGGCGTGATGAGCCGCACGACTCACGCCGACAGGGTGGTAGCGGATGAGATGATCGGCTGGAACTCGTCCCAGCCGATCATCTCGGCGTACTCCTTATAGACCCCGCCGCATTCGTCGTTAAAGGCGCACCCGGAGCAGCGAGCGTCCTTAACCCGCGAGTTCGAGTCCATGTAGTTCTCGTAGTCCTCGAACACGAACGCCCGGTACAGCATCTTGAACTGGTTCTCCGACCAGTCGATCATGTACCGCTCATAGCCAGGGATCGCGCAGTAGGGGAAGCCTTCGAGCGTGATCGCCCGCTCCCGCCTG
The DNA here is from genome assembly GCA_036501205.1 of Streptosporangiaceae bacterium. Lineage (GTDB taxonomy): Bacteria > Actinomycetota > Actinomycetes > Streptosporangiales > Streptosporangiaceae > Chersky-822. The sequence goes on from DASYAT010000002.1 coordinate 21,240, forward strand.
GCCACCCGGTCCACGGCCTCGAAAACGTACGGCTGGATCTCGTCGTACCGAGGAGTTACTTCCCAGAAGTTGCGAAACGCTGTCCCCGCCGTATGCAGTGCGGAAATGTTCACGTGATCGGCCCCGAGCTCGACGCACAGATCGGCGATCTCCGGCAGCTCGGTGAAGTTGTCCTTGCACGCGACCGTATTGGTCCGGATGTTCGCGCCCAGCTCCTTGATGTTCTTCAGGCCCTTCACCGCCTGCTCGAACGAGCCGAGCGACTTACTGATCCTGTCCTGGGTCAGGCCCGTCGCGCCGTGCATCGACACGATGAACAAGCTCACGCCCTTGTCCACGACCGTGCGGGCGTAGCTCATATGGGAGAGCTTGCGGCCGTTGGTCTGCAGGTACACGGTGGGATAGCCCAGCTCGGCGATCTCGTCCAGAATCTCCAGGAAGTCGCGGCGGATCGTCGCCTCGCCGCCGTGGATGTTGACGGCCTCGTAACCCTGATCCGCGTTCTCCCGCAGGAACCGGGAGACCCGCTTACGGGAGATCGAGTCCTCCTTGATGTGCGGTGAGTCGACGATGCAGAAGGAACATTTGCTGTTGCAGATGTCGGTCAGGTGGACGCTCAGGGCTTTCATGATGATTGCTCCAGTTTTTCGAGTAGCCCCAGCAAGGCGGTGAGGTCATTGCAGACCGCATGCAGGCGGGCGCGCGTCGCCCTGCGGTCGGCTTCCTCAAGGACCAGGCCCCGGTTCGTGCCGTCGGCTGCGAGCTGCCCGAAGGCGAGCATTCCTTCCAGCCGGCGACGATGTTCGGGCAAAGCCTGCGCCAACGCGGCCTGCCCGGAAGACGAGCGTCCGGCCGACTTCAGCTCGGCCGGCAGCGACTTGACCCGCAGGTAAGTGCCGGCCAGGTCCGCTCCCACCAGGCTGCGGAATCCCATCAGGGCCAGCTCGGACATGCCGCCTGGCAGGCTCTCCAGCGACGAGACCTGCCAGGCCAGATACTCGGCGACCTGACCGGAGAACCTGATCGCCTCGGCGATCACCTCGGGGTCGGGACGCTGGTCCGACCTGACGGCGAACGGCTCAGCCGGATCCAGCCCGCCCGCGTCCAGCCCGGCCCACATCCGCACGGTCCGCCGCTTCTGGACCGGCACTCTCGCTTCCCCCGGCCCGGTCAGCGTGGCGACGATCATCTCGGTCATCTCGGCCGACAGCAGGTCCGCGTTCTCGGCGTCGGCCTGCAGCGTCACCCAGTACGACGAGCGGCCTCGCTCCCGCACCGGCCCTGACCGGACATCGAGCGCGCAGTCCAGGCAGGTCGAGGTGTAGATCACCGTCGGCCGTCCGCCGAAGGACCCGTGACCCAGGTGCCGCGCCGTGCCCCGCGCGTTCTTGAACACCGCCGTCGCCCTGGGATCAGAGAACCGCAGCTCGGCCCAGGTTCCTGAGATCCGCTCCAGGTTGGTGCGGCCGCCCACCTCCCGAAGCTCTGGCGTGGTGGTCAGGTGGGTGGCCATCATCTCGAACGTGACGACGTCCCAGCTCATCATCAGCAGCAGGTCGACTGCGGGTGACTTGGGCAGCCCCGGATAGGCGATGTCCATGGTGCTTCTGGGCGGCAGGTCGAAGTTCGGTGCGGGAGCCGGGAGTCCGTCCAGCTCCGCGTGCAATAGGAGCGACGTGAAGTTCTGCCCGCGCGCGAACGTCCACTCCCGGCGCTGCTCAGCCCCGGCCGGACTGCCGATCTGGGCGTCTACCCGTTGCCACTCGTACCGCACCGGCACTACGGTCGGCCCGCCGCCGCCGATCACCGTGCGTTCGATGCTGGCCGTCAGCTCCTGCCATTTGTACGGGGTGCCGCGCGGCGTCAGGAAGTCGTTACGCATGCTCGCCTGGAACACCTGTCCGGTCGACGGATCGATCCGCCGCCGGCCGGCCAGCGGGCGAGTCGCCTCGCTCACGGACGTCATCGGTTCACCGCTGTCGCCAGTGCGTCGCCGACCGGAGCCAGCCCGGCCAGCGCGTCGCGGTAACCCTGCTGATGTTCGGCCAGCAGCGATCGACGCGACTCGTCATCCAGCAGCCCGGTCAGCGCGGCCAGCACGCCCTGGCGGTCCAAGATCCCGGCGGTCGCGAAGCAGTCTGCGTAAGGGTTGCCGGCCAGGAGCGGCTCCAGGAAGTCGTGCCAGCCCAGCGGCGCCACCCGGAACGGATACGCGCTGTGCAGCAGCGGAGCCGTCGCGCTAGTCCAGTCGGGAAGCTCCGATGGCCCGAACGTCTGGTGGTTCTCGAGAACGAGCGCCGGGACGCCGGCCAGCACCGCCTGCGCCAGCGTCACCGACAGCATGTTCGCCGTCACGAACAGGTCCGCCGCCGCGAGCTTCTCGTGGAACATCTGGTACGGCAGCTTGCTGAAGTGCCGGTAGTCGATCTGATCGGCCAACGGGAACCGCCACTGCCGCGGCCCGACGTGCACTACCCGCAGCGGCCGGCCGAGCGCCGCGAGGTGACTGTGGATCAGCCGCGGCAACGCATCGATCAGCTCAGCCACGGCCAGAGACCTGGTCCGGTTGCGGTACTCCCATGCTGAGTTAGAAAGAAACACCGTGGGCTGGTCGAGGGCTTTAGAGGCGTGGTCGGCCCGTGCGGACTCAGAAGCCCGCCCTCCATCGCGCAGACCGGACAGGCCGAGCGGCGCCACCGCGACGCCAGCCGGACCTGGCTCGGCCCGGTGCGGCGGACACGGCCTGATCAGCACGTCGCAGTCATCTAGCAGCGGCGGGAAAGCCAACTCGCCGCCGCCGTAGATATCGGCCTTGTAGCCGACCGCCTGCCAGCCCAGCCGGTCCAGGCTCGCGACCGGCCGGTCGTAGCGCTCGCGCAGCATGCCCATCGCCAGGCCCGACCACTTCGTGGTGTGCTCCAGCTCGAACGCGTCCGCGGCGACTAGGCAGTCCGGCTTGAAGCCGGCGACGATCTGATCGAGGATCGCGAGATTGTCGGCTGGAGTCGCGCCGGTCAGCGGCAGCGTCGGCATCCCCAGGTCGAGCAGTTGCGACAGAACTTCAGGCGCGGCGGCGAACGCAACCTTGTACCGGGTTCTAGGGAGCGCGCGAGCCAGGTCGGCGGCGATGATCGCGTCCCCGCGTGAACGTCGGCTGGGAGCCAGCACCAGCAGTTTCATAGCGCCGCCACCTCATTCAGGATTGAACCGACCTCGGGCAGCTTGCGCAGCGCCTCAAGGTATTGCTCACGGGCCACCGCCAGCCGCTCGCGCTGCGGGCCGGCGGCCAGCAGGGGGAGGATCGCGGCCAGCGCCGCCTCCTCGTCGAAGGTCTCGACCTGCGTGATCACGTCGCTGAACGGATTGCCGGCCAGCAACGACCGCAGGAACTGATACCAGCCGACCGGAAACATCCGGTACGGATACAGGTAGTCGACGTCGTCGACAACTGCCTGGGCGAACTCGGTAAGCGCCGGAGGCTGATCCAGCTCCCATCGGAGTCGCCCAGAGCGCTTATGCAGGGAGTTGATCATCGCGACCGACGGGATGCCGCGCAGCGCCAGCCGGTGCAGGCTGACCGAGACGATGTTGTTCGAGATGTGCAGGTCAACCGCCTGGATCAGCCGCCGGAATCGTTCCGGCGCGACCGGCCCCAGCGGATGAAAGCCGGCCGGCACCTGGTCACCGAACACCAGTTGCGGCCCGACTGCCAGCACGTCCGCGTGCTCAAGCAGCGCCGACAGCACCCGTTCCAGCATCAGGTGGCAGGCATTCACGAACGCGGTGACCCTCGGGTAGGCCTCGTGCATCCGCTGCCAGTTCGCGCCGGTCACCAGCACCACCGGCCGGTCCTCGGTCAGCCCGAGTTCGCTTCTGACTGCGGCCCGCTCTGCATCGGGTACGTCGGAAACATCTTCGAGCATCGGGTACGGGTAGACCTGCGCCTCGGTGATCTCCTCAACGGGATTATGCAGCGTCGGATTATTCAGGGGGCAGGGCCGCAGCCGGAACGAGAGCCCGTCGAGCGTGATGTCGCTCTGGTACTTCGCCTGGAACCCGTAGGTATCCAGCCACGCGCCCGGCCGGCCCCAGGAGAAGTCGTCGAACGTCCCGATCGGACAGTCGAACACGGCCAGGTCAGCGCGGCGCAGCCCGTAGTGGCGCTCGCAGAAGTCGTAGTTCAGGAAATCGGCGAGCACGACCAGCGCGGGCTGGCGGGTGTGCTGGATGTCCGCGAGCTGAATGCGGTTGATCTTCCCGGCCCCCGGGATCATGACCTGATACTCAACTCCGGTCGCGGCGACCTGCGTCCGGTGCGTCGGCGGGATCAGAAACAGCGGCCGGAACCCGGTGCCCGCCATCCGCTCGGCGAACTCGAGGGCGATCGCCAGCTCCCCGAACGCCCAGAAGCTGGTGACAATAAACAGAACCGTCCTGTCGGGTTTCATGCGAGCCGTTCCACTCGGTCGCGCTTCACGGTCAGGTGGTCGGGGAAGATGAGCCCCATCAAGGCTCCGACCGTGTCTCGCTCAGGCAGTTCAGGCTGGTCGTAGTACAAGAAGAACGAGCTGCACAGAACGCTGCCGAGCGAGGGGAACCTGACCGGCGCGCACGGCAGCTCCGCGGCCGCCGTGACCAGGCCGGCGATCGCGTCGAGGTCGGCCGGGTTCGTCTGCCAGGCCAGCCGGGCCGCCGTGATGTACGTGCAGGTGAACCAGGGCTGCCAGGCGGTCCGGCTTTGCCGGTCGATCAGCTCCTGGACGTCCTCGGCGGCCCTGACCCGCTCGGCGACCATGTAGTTCTGGTACTCGCCGTCGGTCGGCAGCAACGTGCGGGCATGGATGCGCAGGTACCGGCCGAGCCAGTGATTGGGCTCGTCATAAAGCAGGTCACCGAACGTCTCGATGATGTCGGTGAAGTTGAACTCCGCCGAGATCTCTGTCCGCCCCGATTGCACCAGGGCGAACATCGCCAGCGCGAACGGCACGCCGGCCATCGGGTCATCCCATTCGTCGTGGTACCGCTTGCGCAGATGCTCGATCAGCGGCCCGGCCCGCCCGAGCCGAGTCGCCAGGACGGCGGTGCCGAAGAGATCGTCGTCAGCCTTGGTGATCGGAATCATGCGACACCTACTTGTGGCGCGGTAATTGGATGGAACTCGTCCCAGCCGATGAACTCGGCGTACTCCTTGTAGACACCGCCGCACACGTCGTTGAAGAAGCAAGAGCCGCAGCGCTCGTCCTTGACCCGGGCGAAATCGTCCATGTGGTCGCCGTAATCGTCCATGACGAAGCTGCGATACAGGACCTTGTACTTGTGCTCTTCCCAGTCGACCAGGTACTCCTCGTACTCAGGTGGCACCGCGCAATAAGGGAAGCCCTCCAGGTACGGCTTGGTGCCCCGGCGAACAGCACGGTCCGTCGCCTCGATCACGTACGGCCGGATCTGGTCATACGAAGGGGTGACCGTCTCGAAGTTGCGCAGCGCCGTCCCCGACGTATGCAGTGCGGAGATGCTCACCTGGTCGGCGCCGAGATCCAGGCAGAGGTCGATGATCTGCGGCAGCTCGGTGTAGTTGTCCTTGCAGACGACGGAGTTCGTGCGCACGGTCGCGCCCAGTGCCTTGATGTTCTTGATGCCCTGGACCGCCTGGTCGAACGACCCGCGCGCGAGGCTGATTCCGTCCTGAGTCGCGGCCGTGGCGCCGTGCAGCGAGATGATGAACTCGCTGACTCCCTTGCCGACCACGGTCTGGGCGTAGTTCATCCGGGCGAACTTGCGGCCGTTGGTCATCAAGAACACGGTCGGGTACCCGCGTTCGGCGATCTCGTCCAGGATCTCAAGGAAGTCGGGCCGGACCGTGGCCTCACCGCCATGCAAGCTGACTGCCTCGTAACCCTGGCCGGAATGCTCGGCCAGGAACCTCGACACCCGCCGTCGCATGATCGTGTCTTGCTTCATGTACGGCGCATCGACAATGCAGAACGTGCACTTGCTGTTGCACACATCGGTCAGGTGGATGCTGAGCGCCTTCACGACCAGCCCCTAACTTTCGAGTTCTTCCTCGTCGTACATCTCGTAGCCGAGCTGGACCATGCGGGCATCCTCTGGCGTGTAGACCGCGGAGTCGACCGCGAAGAACTCCTCCAGGTTCTCCGGTGTCAGCTTCGCCAGGTCGTCCTCATCGAGGCTGCGCAGCAACAGCAGCTGCACCTCGGTCAGCGTGTAGCCGGCCAGCGCCTCCTCGGGGTCCTCGAGCAATTTCCTCGCGAACTCCGGCTCGGCGATCGCCCTCTCCAGCACCTCCTTGACCTGGTTCGCCGACGGCTGCCCGTCCGGAGCGGAGGTCGCGGGTTCTGCGGTAGTCACGGGATGCTCCTTCCTGCGGCCTGGCTTCAGGCCAGCGCCATGGATTCGTTTTTGAGGCTGGCTGGCGTCTTGGGCAGCCGGTCCTGCTGCAGGCTCAAGACCCGGAACGCGTCGATGTAGTCGCTGCTCTGGATCGCGTTGAGCCTGGCGATCTTCGGGCCAACGTCGGCGGCGAGTTGCTCGGCCGTCCGGCCGCCGATCTCGTCGAACTCGTAGACCCGGAAGTTCTGCGGCTTGTACGAGATATCCAGGTCGTCGGCGAGCCAGTGGTAGTTGGCGTCCAGCAGCCGCTGGTAGGCGTCGGGGACCTTGCGCAGCTTCATGCCGTACGCTTCGGGCTTCGCGCCCATCAGCGACTTCGGCGCTACGAAGTAGCGGTTGATGTGGAAGTAATTGATGTACTCGGAGTTGCGCTCGAGGAATTCGGCCGTATCGGCGAAGATCTTGTCGTCTTCATGCGGCATTCCCGTGATGATTTCGAGGTCGGCCCAGATCCCGATCTCCTTGCACCAGCGCAGCACTTGCTCGGCCTCGGTCAGCTTGACCTTCTTGTCGATGATCTTCAGCATCGTGCTGCTGGCGGTCTCGAGTCCGAACGTCAGCTTCCGGCAGCCAGATTCGGCGAGCAGCGCAAGGCGCTCATAGGTGAGGCTGTTGAAGCGCGCGCAGTCCGACCAGTTCAGCTTGACGCCGTGCATGACGACGCGGCTGGCGAACTCCTCCACGAAACCGTTGAGCAGGTTGAAGTAGTTGTTGAACAAATAGAAGTGGTTGGTCTGGTACTTCTGCGCCAACCCCGACATGTCGGCGATGATGTCGTCGACCGAGGCGTGGACGAGCTTGTTCCGCTCCAGGCTCTCGGTGCAGAACGCACATGAGTACGGGCAGTTGTAGTTGAATACGTACGGCATGATCAGCGTGCTGGACGCGCCGTTGCCGATCTGCGCGGCGTTCGCGTCGTTCGCCAGCCGGCTCAGGTAGGCCGGGAACTTGTAGAGCTGCATCCGGTTCCACTGCTCGTCGACGGCCTGCTTGCGCGCGCTGGCCTGCGGCCGGTACCGGATGTAGTTGTTGTAGTCCTCAAGCCGCAGCCCGTCGAAGTCAGGGGCCAGGATGCGGTGCACCGCATCCGGTGCCCGAAGGATCGTATTGCCGGCCACCCGGGCGACCCCCGGCCTGAGCATGGGCAGCAGCGTCCGGCCGCCGCCGCTGAGTGCCTGCGCGAGCTCGACGAACACGTCCTCGCCGGGCCCGGTCACCGCCGCCGCGAAATGCGTGATGCAGGCCTTCCACCAGCTGTAGAACGCGTCGTGGAACTGCATCAGGTAATCGAGGTTGTTCCCGCCGAGCACGATCGGCTTGCCGTAGTGACGCTGGATGTGCGCGCCGACTACCGCCGCCGACTGCATCTCGAGGAACGCGAAATCGCCGCCGGCCGAAATCCCCACCACATCGGCGGCGGCGATGTCCTTGCCGGCCAGCAGGCGGCCGGCGAACGTGTCGAGCCAGTCGTTGCTGGCGCCGCCCATGTAGTCGATCACCGCGCGCTCGTCGTAGAACGGCTGCAGCTCGGCCTTGGTGAACTCGCCCGCGTGCCACATCCGCTCCAGGTCGGAGTTGAGATCATGGAATTCGACTTCATACCCGGCGGCCCGCAGGCTCGCGGCGACGATGCCGGGCCCGAACGGCGGCAGGTTCATCTTGGTGAACATCGGCTGGTCACCGGGAACGACGAGGAGAAGCACGCGGATAGGGCGATCGGTCATGGCTGGCACCTTTTCGAAGCTGTTGTGGCCGGGAAATGCGAAGTGATCATCGAGCTGGCCGTGGCCAGCGGTGCTGCCTCTCGCAACTCGTCGGCTAGTTCGCCGGCCGCCTTGCGATAGCTGGGCTCTTCGGTGACGCCGCGGATGGCATCGCGAAGCTCGGCGGCGGTCACGGTCTCGGCGGGCGCCGCCACGATCCCGACCCCGAGGTCGGCGCAGCGTGCTGCGATATAAGGCTGGTCGCCGTGGAACGGCACCAGGACGAGCGGCAGGCCGAGCATCAGCGCCCGGGATACCGTGCCCCAGCCACCGTGGGTAATTACTGCGTCGCTTATCGGGAAGAGTTCGGAGTGCGGGGTGTTGTGGTCGGCCAGGCCGGTCAGCTCCAGGCTGGTCAGGGCTTGCATTGCCGCCCTCAGGTACCGTTGCTCAATCTGCGCGAACTGCCCCTTCGGGTTGCTGCTGGTCGTGACTGCGACGGCTGGCCGGCTTCGGTGTTCGGCGTCAGGTGCTTGCGCCGGGATCGCGGTGAACGGGCCGCTCAGGATCACCTGCGGCGGCAGGTCAGGGAACCCGGCAATGCGCGGTGTCGTGGGGATCAGGTGCAGCAGCGGCGAGGTGCGCGCGAGCAGGTTGCGGTCATCGTCGGCCGGCAAGCCCAGCTCCTGGCGCGTCGATGCCGGCTCAAAGCTGGCACCCGCCTCTGGCGGCAGGAAATACCGGTAGGTGTCCAGCTCAGGAACCGGCGTGCAGGACAGCGACACCCATCCCAGCCCGGCCAGCTCGGCCGCGAGCCCGCCGCCCGGCATCAGCACATCGGTCACGATCAGCTCGGCCCCGCGCGCGCTGGCCAGGTCAACGATGTCGCGGGTCATGTCGGCGACGTTGCCGAGGAACATGTGCCGGAACAGCGCCGCGGCGTCGGCCGACGCGTGCATCTGCGGTGTCACCGGCCGCCGCATGCCCCAGCGGTTCGTCGGCGACTCGGCGAAGACCGTGACCGCGTTCCCGTCCTCGCGTAACTGCGCGGCCAGAGCTTCCATCGGCAGCGTGTGCCCGGCCGGCGGGAACGGGACGAGCAGCAAGTTGCTGGTCATGACTGGCGTCCGGCCAGGACTTCGCGGGTATTCACGTCGTCAGCGTTCGCGTCGCCGTCCTGCTCAAGCCAGGCCCGGACGCGCCTGACGTTGGCCGGCTTTCCGATGTCGTGGAATTCGCCGCCGTCGAAGGCAAGCGCGTGGACGCGCAGCCCGGCGGTGATCGCGTCCGCGAACACCTCGCTCAGCAGCAGCTCGCGGCCAGGCTGCCGGAGCGCGGCGGCGACGTAGTCATGCAGCAGCTCGGTGAAGAGCGGCGACCAGACCGCGATGCCCCAGGTGTTGGCGGCCGGCGGGTCGAGAGGCTTGTCCATGATCGCGAGGACCCGATGCGAGCCCGGCTCGATCACGACCGGCGCCAGTGCCCGCGGTTCGGCCGTCGGGAACACGCCCAGGCTGAGGTCGGCCCTGGTGCCCTCATGGAAGTCGAAGAGCTGGGCGAAGCAGTCCTGCGGTGCGACGATCGTGTCCGGCATTCCCATGCCGACGGTCTGCCCGGCCAGGAACGGCGTCGCGAGGTCGATCGCGTGCGGCATGCCGAGCGGCGTCTCCTGGCACAGGTAGGCCAGGTCCAGGCCCAGGTGCTCGCCTGACCCGAGATAGCGGAACAGATCCCACTTAGCCGGAGACAGGACCACGAAGGCCTGGTTGGCGCCGCCGGCCGCCAGCGCGGTCAGGACGTGCTCGATGGCCGCCTTCGGCAGCAGTTGCCCGTCGGCCGAGCGATACCCGACCTGAATGAGTTCCTTGGGTGCGCGATACGGTGATAGACGTGTCCCGGCCCCGGCGGCGGGCACGATCCCGAGCCTTCCGGTCACTGGCAGCCCCTAGAGTGTCGGCTGGGCACAAAGGTCATCGGATCGCAATGTAACTAGCCATTGCTGTGCTTTTGTTGTGGTGATGCTGCGGTCGCCAGTTAGCCCGTTGTGACCCGTTCCGTTGCGGCAAATCCATACTTACGATCGGCCCATGTCGGTCGTTGAACTGTCTGTCGTGCTGCCGCTGTTCGGCGATCACCAGGCGATCCGGACGCTGCCTGCCGTGTGCCGGGCCTGGCTAGCCCAGGATGTGCCCTGCGAGGTTGTAGTCGGGGTGGCCGCGGGCACGACTCTTCCGCCGCTAGCCGATGACCGGATCAAAGTCGTGTGGGCCGATCGGGCCTGGACCGCCCCCGGGCCGCTGCGCAATGTCGCGGCCGCCGCCGCCGCCGCGCCGGTGCTGTACCTGAGCGACGGCGACGTGGCGCCGATTGGCCGCGACTTCGCCGGACAGGTACTGAAGTTGCTAGGCGGCAAAGCGCTGGTCCAGCCTTGGATGTACCGGCTCGTCAATCCGTCCGATCCGGCTGCCTCATCCGCTGACGGGCCGTTCGATCGGCCTAGGGGCCGGGTCTGCCATGTGTCCGTCGATGCCGAAGGCAGGCTGAGCCCGGTGGGCGGGGAACAGTTCCGGTGGCTCAGCCCCGAATTGCTAACGGTCGAGCCGCCGCCTGGATTCGGCTGGCGCTACGAGGACCAGAACCCGAGCCATGCTTTCTCCTTCCATTGGGGTGGAATCGCGGTGCGGCGGGAAACCTTCGGCGCGGTCGGTGGCTACTGCGCGCGCTATTCCGGCTGGGGATGCGAAGACGATGACCTGATCGCCAAGCTCGAGGAACGGATCGGGGTCGTTCGCGCCTATCGGGCGCATGCCCGCGACCTGAGCTGCCTGCACTACGAGCATCCGCGCACGCACACGTCCACGCACTTTCCGGCGAATCTGGCGATCCTGACCGAGCGCCTGGCGGCTGGAGTGGCCGCGATGATCGAGGAGGACGCCAGATGAGCACAGCGGCTGTTGTGGCCGGGAACCTCCGTAAGCGATACGGCGAGCTGGCCGCAGTCGACGGGGTTTCGTTAGACGTCGGCGCGGGCGAGTTCTTCGGGTTGCTGGGACCCAACGGGGCCGGGAAGACCACGACGCTGGAGCTGATCGAAGGGCTGCGCCAGCCGGATGAGGGTTCGGCCAGAGTGCTCGGGCTGCCATCCTGGCCGCGTAATCCGGCGCTCGCTGCCCGGATCGGGGTGCAGCTTCAGACCTCTGCCTTTTTCGAGCGGCTGACCGCGGCCGAGCAGTTGCGCGCGTTCGCCAAGCTCTACCGGGTGCCGGAGCCGGCGGCGCGAGCTGATGAGCTGCTCGAGCTTTTCGGGCTGACCAGCCGGGCGGGCGTGCTGGTCGAGCGATTGTCAGGAGGCGAGGCCCAGCGGCTGTCGATCGCGTGCGCGCTGGTGCACGATCCCGAGGTGGTGTTCCTGGACGAGCCCACCGCCGGCCTCGATCCGCAGGCCCGCCGCAACCTGTGGGATCTGCTCCGCGAGATTAACGCGGCCGGCCGGACCGTCGTGCTGACCACCCATTACATCGAAGAGGCCGAGATCCTCTGCGACCGCGTCGCGATCATCGACCATGGCCGCATCGTCGAGTGCGACACCCCGGAGAAGCTGATCCGCAAGGTCGAGGCCGTGGCCAGGATCACCGTGGGAGCCGGTCAGCTGGATCCCGAGCTGCTGCGCAAGCGCTTCCCCGACGCCGTGGTGACCGAAGACGACACCGAATTGGTCATCGCCAGCTCCGACCCGGGGCCGGTGCTGGCCGAACTGGCCGATCATCACGCGCTGCATGATCTCACGATGCGCGGAGCCACGCTGGAGGACGCGTTCCTCGCGCTGACCGGACGGGAGTATCGCTCGTGACCGGCCTGACGACGCTTTCCGGGGCCCTGATGCGCGGCTACCTGCGTGATCGCGCGGCGCTGTTCTTCACGATCGTGTTTCCGCTGATCTTCCTGTTCCTGCTCGGCGGGCTGCTCGGAGGGGCCAAGAACCCGCGTTCGAACGTAGTGCTGGTCGGTCCGGTCGCGGTGTACGACAGCCTTCCGGCCCACGGCAAGGCGAAGGTGGACCAGGTCCTGGCGATCACCAGGTCCCGCAACCTCGACGCCGCCCTGGCCGATGTCCGCAGCGGCAAGGAGGTGGCGGCGGTGGTCCAGCGCGGTACCGGCGTCGTCATCTACGACTCCGGTGCGTCGGCGTCGTCGGCCGGCGCGGTGGGCAGCGTGTTCCAGTATCTGGTCGATTCCTCGAACCTGGCTGCGGCGGGCCAGGTTCCCCGGGTGGCGCTGTCGACAAGCCGGGTGGACGACAAGTCGCTCAAGGAGATCCAGTACCTGACGCCCGGCATCCTCGGCTGGGCGATCGCGACCGGGGCGACGTTCGCGGCCGCCTCGACGCTGATCGTCTGGCGGCAGCGCAAGCTCATGCGCCGGCTGACGCTCAGCCCGGTCAGCGTGCAGTCCGTCATCGGCGCGCGGATCCTGGTCAGCCTCGGCATCGCGCTGGCCCAGACGGTGCTGTTCGTCGTGGTCGCCGTGCTGGCCTTCCACCTGAAGCTGTCAGGAGCCTGGTGGATGGCGATCCCGCTGGTGCTCGCGGGCACGCTGGCGTTCCTGTCGATCGGGCTGCTCGCCGGAGCGCTGACCAAGTCCGTCGAGGCCGCCAGCGCGCTGGCCAACTTGATCGTGATTCCGATGGCATTCCTGTCCGGTGCGTTCATCCCGATCAACGATGTGCCTTCGTGGGTCCAGTCGATCTCGCAGGTGCTTCCGCTGCGCCATCTCAACGATGCCGTGCTCGATGTTCTGGCTCGCGGGGACGGGCCGGTGACCGTGCTGCCGCAACTGGGGATTCTGCTCGGCTTCGCGCTTGTGATCGCCCTGATCGCTATTCGGCTTTTCCGGTGGGACGATGCCTAGCGGGGGGTTCCGGGGGGTCGTCCCGGGCCGGCAGAGCCTTGCCATAGTGCTCGCCACTGACGAGCCGGCCGGGGACTGCACGCCGCCGTGCGACTGCTGGAGCGTTCCGCTGTGCGGGCGGCCGGCGGTGGAATGGCTGCTGGACACGGTCGTCGAGCTTGCGCCCGATGCGGTCGGCTTTGCCGGACGCGCGGCCGGGGCGGTCCGCGTCCTGGCGGAGGCGAGGCCGGTTCTGGGCCCGGCGATCTCTGCGGGCCGGGATGGCCTCGCGGAGTGGCCAGGGCTGACGGTGACGCTGTCGTGCCTGAGTCCGCTGCTGCAGTCGGCCGGAATCCGCCGCGCCATCGCGGCGCTGGACGACGGCGAGTCCGGCGTAGCCGTGATCCGGTCGCGTGGTCCGCAGTCCTGGTGGTCGCAGGGGTCGGCGGCCTGCACGCTCGTCGCCGTGGTCCATGCCGGTGACCCTGACGCCCGGATGACCGTGATCGACGCCGGACTGGTCGAGTCGCTTCGCGTCGATGACCCGGTCGAGCGGCAGCAGGCCGAAGCGGCGCTCTACCAGCGGATCGCCGTCGACTGGCAGCGTCGCGGGGTGCTCATTGAGGACCCGGTGACGACTCGCATCGACGCGACCGTCCGGATCGGGAAGGGATCGCGGATCCGCCCGCACACCGAGCTGGCCGGCAGTACGGCGATCGGCTCTGGCGCCAGCATCGGCCCGGTCACCACGATGATCGACACCATCGCCGGTGACGAGTGCGTGGTCAGGTACGCGGTCTGCGAGGAGGTGACGATTGGCGACAACGCCAGGATCGGGCCTTACACCTGGCTTCGCTCCGGTACCCGGCTCGGCGCCAGGACCAGGGCCGGGTCGTTCGTCGAGGTGAGCAACTCGGTCGTCGGCGACGACACCCAGATCCCGCACGTCGTCGGCCTGATGAACGCCGATGTCGGCAAGGGCTGCAACATCGCCGGGATGTCCGGCACGGCCACCTTTGACGGGCTGGTCAAGCACCGCGTCGAGATCGGCGACCATGTCTTCGTCGGGGCGGGCACCATCATGGTCGGCCCCATGTCGGTCGGCGACAGTGCCTACACCGCCGCCGGGTCAGTCCTCACCACTGATGTGCCAGGCGGAGCGCTGGCGAGTTCCCGGAGCAGGCAGTTCGTCCGGGAGGGATGGGTCGCGGCTAACCTGCCAGGTACGGCGGCCGCGCCGGCTAAGCCAGTTCCCCCAGGATCGCCGTCGACTGCTGCCGGTAACTATCGGCCTGCTCGGGGATGATCTCGTCGAGGGTGTCGCTCAGCTCCCTGAGGCATTCGGCCTCCCGGCGGCGCATGCCAAGCTCACGGCATAGCCGCAGTCCTTCATAAAGGCAGCTCATCGCCTGGCCGCTTTGACCCTGGCGCCGGTAGACCTGGCCGAGGTCAACCAGCACGAAGCCGAGCGCGGACCTGTTCTTGACCCCGCGGAGCATGGTCGCCGCGCCGTTGAGCGACTCGGCCGCCTGGTCGAGCCGTCCCTGCCCCATGTCCAGGCAGCCGAGGCCGTGCAAGGCCAGCGACTCGCCGTACTGATCGCCGACGGCATGCAGCTTGCGCATGGACTCCTCGTAGGCGCCGCGAGATTGCTCGTACAACGCCTTGCCGCGATACAACTCGCCGAGGTTGAGTTCGCAGAACGCCAGGCCGTAGTCATCGCCCAGGCCGACCCGCAGTTCTATCTCTTCCCGCAGCGCCGCCTCGACCTTCTCGGTCTCGCCGTCCCGCCACCAGACATCGGCCGCGTTGCTGATGCAGTTCGCCAGCAGCGAGGTGTCGGTGGTGGATCTGGCGATCTCAAGTGCCCGGTGGAACAGGGGCCGCGCCTGGTCATCCTGGCCCAGCAAGGCGTTGGCCGCACCGAGCGAGATGCAAGCCCAGGCTTCGGCGGCCGGGTCGCGCCTGCGCACCGCTGCCTTCAGAGCCGCGCGATTGACCTGGACATCATTGGCGAGGTGACCGCGCCTGAACAGGAACGAGTGCAGCCGCCGGGCGAGCTGAACGGCCAGTTCGCAGATCGAGTCCTCCTCCTGATCGACCGCCCGCACCAGGGCCGCCACCATATGCGCCCGTTCGCTTTCCAGCCACGCCAGCGCTTCGTCGATCCCGGCGAATTCCGGGCTCTGGCCCGGGTAGCCGACCGGCGGCACCAGCCGCAGCGCGAACGGGCTGAACAGCCGGGTCGCCTGGTCGGCGCCGTGCAGATACCAGAGGAGCAGCCGCTGCAACGCCACTTGCCGGTCCGGTGCGGTGTCCTCGGCCTTGCTCTTGACCATGGCGTAGCGCCGCAGCAGGTCGTGCGGGCCGAACCTGGCCCCGGAATGCTGCTCGACCAGATGGGCGTCGGCCAGCCGGCTCAGCGCACGATTGACGTGCGCGGCCGTGGCACCGTTCATGGCCGCGATCGCGTGCACCGACAGGTTCCCGCTGGCGATCACGCCGAGCAGCCGGAACACCCGCCGGGCCGACGGGTCGAGGGCCAGGTAAGAAAGGTCGAACGCGGTCCAGACGCTGGCCGAGTCATCGCCGTCGACCTGCAGGGAGGCGAAACCGTCCTCGTCGCCGATCTCCTTCACGTAGTCCCTGATCTGGGTGTGGGGGAGTGCGAGCAACCGAGCCGCCGCGATCCGCAGCGCCAGCGGCAGGCCGGAACACAGCTGCGCCAGTTGCGCGGCCTGCTCAGCCTCGCGGCGGATCCTGGCCGCGCCGATCATGCCGGCGAGCAGCGTGAGTGCCTCATCGGTGCTGAGCGGGTCGAGGCGGATGCGGGCCGCTCCCTCCCGCGCGATCAGGCCGGTGAGCCCGGCCCGGCTGGTGACCAGCGTCACGGATCTGGACCGGCCCGGCAGCAACGGCCGGACGTGCTCGGCGCTCTTGGCGTTGTCGAGCACGACGATCATCCGCCGGGCGGCCAGCTCGGATCGGTACAGCGCGGCCGCTTGCCTCTCATCGGCGGGGATCCGCGTCATGGGCACGCCGAGACCGTGCAGCAACGAGGTGAGTGCGTCGAGCGTGGTGACCGGGGCGGTGCCGGCGTAACCACGGAGATCGACGTACAGCTGGCCGTCAGGAAACTCATCTGCCGTCAGATGAGCCCAGTGCACCGCGAGCGCGGTCTTGCCCACGCCGGCTCCGCCGGTGATGACTACGGCGGAGGGCGCCTGGTCCTCTCGGCGGCCGCGATTGTCGGCCAGCCGGGTGAGCGCGGCCAGATCGGTATCCCGGCCGACGAAGTCGGCGATGTCGGCTGGCAGCTGCGCCGGTGCCGGGTCGGCCAGGTTCACCTGGCCGTGGGACAGGCCGGGATCGGCCCGCAGGATGGCTACGTGCAGTTCGGTCAGCTCGACCGGCGGGTCGAGCCCAAGCTCGTGCCGGAGCCGGTTCCTGAGCAGTATGAAGCTGCGCAGCGCATCGGCCGTCCGGCCGGCCCGGTACAGGGCCAGCATCAGGCAGCGCGTGATACGCGGCCGGTAAGGGTGCAACGCGGCCAGATCGGTGAGTTCGTCAAGAACCTGCAGGTGATGGCCGAGCCGGAGCCTGGTCTCGAGCAGGTTCTCCACCGCCATCAGCCGCGCCTCTTCGAGGCCGCCGCACAATTGCTGGCGCAACTCATCCGGCGCGGCATCCGCCAGCGCCGGCCCTCGCCACAAGGCCAGCGCCTCGCCCAGCACCTTGACCTTGCCGAGATCGTCGGATCGGAGCTCGGCGTCCTCAACTAAAAACCGGAACCGGTGCGCGTCGACGCTGACCGGATCGGTGGCCAGCAGGTACCCGGAGCCGCGCCGGACGAGTGCCGTGCCGTCGGCCGCCGCGCCCGCCTCGTGCAGCGCCGTCCGCAGCCGGCTGACGTGGGCCTGGATGATCCGCCGGGAACTGTTCGGCGGCGAGTCGCTCCAGAGGATGTCGGCGAACCGGCTGACCGGGATGACCTTGTTGACCTCGAGCGCCAGCATCGCCAGGACCAGGCGCTGCTTGCGTTCGCCTAAATCCGCTGACCGGCCGACGATCACGGCCTGCACTGGTCCAAGAACTCCGAACTCAACGCCTTTGGCTGGCATATCAGCTCCATGGGGCTTCGGGGTGGACCCATGCTCGCCGCTAAAACGATGGTCTATTTCAGGAGGCGTTTGAACAACAATTTCACAACACGACCAAAATGACACGCAAGCGCTAATTTGGCCACCTTCGCTCCCCGGCGCGTGGCGCGCCTGAAGGATCGGTCAGCAGCCTCGGTGCCTGCCTGAGGTTGTTACAAGTTGCCCGGCGACCGGACCTGGTCGTCGGCTGACGGAAATCATGTCTCCAGGACCGCGCGGATTCGGCGGGCGAGAAGTGCGGTCGGCGCAAGTTGCGGGCTCGGGCAACCGGCGCGGGCTAGGTGCTGCGCCCCGAGGTCTTGGCCGGTGTCTTCGCTGTTGCCGCCGATCCGGACGTGCCCTTCGCCCCCTTCGCCGCTGCCGATGCGGACGCCCCCTTCGATGCCGATCGTCCGGGCTTCTCCCGGATATAGATCGCGCCCTGTCGTCCGTCGCTAGCACTGCGACGCTCCAGGTCGAACACGGTGGTGGCCGTCATCAGGTCCATCAGCTTGCTGTATCCGTAGCTGCGCGAGTCGAAGTCCGGCTGCTGCTTGGTGATGAGCGTGCCGACGTATCCGAGCGCCGCCCAGCCATCCTCGTCCGAGGCCGCCTCGACCGCAGCCCTGAGCTGCCTCATCAGCGCGGCGTCTCCCTTGAGCTGAGTGGCCGAGGACTTCGGCACGGCCGCGGGCGCGGTTCCGGCCGCCTCGGCAACGTGGTCGGCGCTCGCCTTGCGCAGGTTCTCGATGTAGATGAACTTGTCGCAGGCCGCGACGAACGCCTTAGGGGTCTTGCGCTCGCCGAATCCGTACACGGTCAGGCCGGACTCGCGCAGCCGCGAGGCCAGCCTGGTGAAGTCGCTGTCGCTGGAGACCAGGCAGAACCCGTCGAACCGGCCCGAGTACAGCAGGTCCATGGCATCGATGACCATCGCCGAGTCCGTGGCGTTCTTGCCGGTCGTATAGGCGAACTGCTGCACCGGCTGGATCGACTGAGCCAGCAGCCGGTCCTTCCAGCCCTTCAGGCTGGTCCCAGTCCAGTCCCCGTAGGCCCGCTTGACGTGCGCGGTGCCATACCGGGAAACCTCGGCCAGCAGTTCATTGGCGATCCCAGGCTGCGCGTTGTCAGCGTCGATCAGCACCGCGAGCCTCGCCGCGTTCTCACTCATCCTTAACCTCCTCGATCAACGCCTGCACCCCATCCAGGATGCGGTCGACTCCAAACAGGAACTCGAGCCACTCGTCGTAACCCGACGGCGCGTCCCCGACTTCAGCGTTCCAGGCCAGCCGGTGCAGGCGCGGGAACCGGTCCGCGTCCGCCAGTTCCCGCAGCAGCGCCTCATAGGTCCACGTGGCCTTGGCGTCGCCGCCCGCCTGCGCCGCCTCGGCCGCCGCCCGGGCCGCGTCGTCGGCCATCCGGGCCTCGCTCAGCGTGTACGAGCTGAGCAGCCCGATCACCCGCAGCTTGTCCGCGTCCGCGAGCCCGGAACCATCGAGCGCCTCCAGGCCCTTCTCCACGAAGGCTAGCGAGTTCGGCGCCAGCGGCGGCGCGGCCATCGGCATCCGGGTGATCCACGGATGCTGGTCGATGAGGCGCCGCTGGATAATCGCCCACGACCGCAACCGCTCCCGCCACGTCTCGCCCTCCAGTATCAGTTCACCAGCCCCCTGCGCGCTGTCGTTCCACATCAGCTGCAGCAGTTCTTCCTTGCTGGTCACATAGCGGTACAGCGACATCGTGGTGAAGCCGAGTTCCTTGGCCACCCGTGCCATCGACAGCGTCTCCAGCCCTTCGGTGTCCGCTACCCGGATCGCGGCCGCCACCACATCGCTCACCGACAACCCGCGTCGCGGCCCGCGGCTGCCCGCCTCTCGCCGCCCCCACAGCAGGTCAAGGCCGGGCGGCAGCGCGGCCCGCGGACTGGTGTCCGCAGGCTCCGCTGCTGGTTTTTGCCCAGACAGCGGCGGCCGCTCCGACTCCGCCATCGCCCTGCTCCCTTCTGCCCGCCCGCTTGACGATAACTGTGTACCCCGCATACAGTTCAGTGTATGTCATACACAGTTAACGCCTCGGGGATCACCAAGTCCTTCGGCGGACACGTCGCACTGGATCACGTAGATCTTGCCATTGACTCCGGGTCAGTATTTGCCCTTCTCGGGCCGAATGGGGCCGGCAAGACCACCATGATCAGAATCCTGGCCACGCTGGTGCGCCCCGACTCTGGCACCGCCACCATCGCCGGCTGCGACCTCCTGCGCGACCAGGACGGGGTGCGCGGCGCGATCAGCCTCACCGGCCAGTACGCGGCGGTCGACGACAAGCTGACCGGTCGCGAGAACCTGGAGATGATGGCCCGGCTGCTGCACCTGGGCCGGAAGGCGGCCAGGACCCGCACCGCCGAACTGCTGGCCGCCTTCGACCTCGCCGATGCCGCCGACCGCCGGGCCGGCACCTACTCAGGCGGCCTGAAGCGCCGGCTGGACCTGGCCATCAGCATGATCAAGCGACCAGAACTGATCTTCCTGGACGAGCCGACGACCGGCCTCGACACCAGAAGCCGCGAGCAGGTCTGGGGCACCGTCCGCGACCTCGCCGACGACGGCGTGACGATCCTGCTGACCACCCAGTACCTCGAAGAGGCCGATCAGCTGGCCGACACCATCGCGCTGCTCGATCACGGTCAGATCGTGGCCCGTGGTACCGCCGACGAACTGAAGTCGAGCGTCGGCGCCGAAGTGGTCCAGCTCAGGTTCGGCGACCCCGGCAGCTACGACATCGCCCTGGCCGAACTCGACCCGGTCCGCTCCGACCGTCGCCTGCGCCTGATCGAGGTTGCCTCAACCGGCACCGCCGCGCACGTCCACCGCCTCCTCAGCCAGTTGGAAGCGGCCGGCGCTCCGGTCGCCAAGGTCTCCACCCACCGCCCGAGCCTCGACGACGTATTCCTGTCCCTCACCGCCCCGTCAACCGAGCTGGAGCTGACCCGATGAGCTTCGCTTATGCCCTCTCCGATGCAGGCGTCATGGTCACCCGCAGCGTCCGCCGGTCACTGCGCGACCCTGAGGCCTTCTTCACCGCCCTCATGCTGCCCGTCGTCCTGATGCTGCTGTTCGTCTACGTGTTCGGCGGCGCCCTGAACACCGGCGTCAAGTACGTCGACTACGTGGTGCCGGGCCTGATCGTGCTCTGCGCCGGCTTCGGCGCCGGCACCACCGCGGTGGCCGTCGCCACCGACATGTCCAACGGCATCGTGGACCGGTTCAGGTCCATGCCGATCGCCGGCTCGTCCGTTCTGGTCGGACACATCGCGGCCAGCCTGGCCCGTAACCTCATCGCGACCACCCTGGTGATAGCCGTGGGCCTCGGCATCGGCTGGCGCCCGGTCGCGTCACCGGCCCAGTGGCTAGCCGCCGCCGCGATGATCGTCGGCTTCATCCTGGCGATGTCCTGGCTGGCGGCGGCCGTCGGGCTGCTGGCCCGCAGCGCTGAGGCCGCCAACTCGTTCACCTTTGTGCTGATGTTCCTGCCCTACGTCAGCACCGCGTTCGTCCCGGCCCAAACTCTGCCCGGCCCGCTGCGCGCCTTTGCCGAGCACCAGCCGTTCACCTACATTGTCGAGACCATGCGCGGCCTGTGGATGGGCCACACCTCGACCGGCGCCAGTACCACCCACGAAGCCCTGATCGCGATCGCCTGGTGCGCCGGAATAGCGGTCGTGGCGCTCACCTCAGCCACCTACCTCTTCCGCCACCGCACCGCGGCCTGACGAAGGCGTGCGAACCTCAGCTGGCTGGCGCGTCAGTGGCCCGGCCACGGCGCCAGCCGGCAGCGGTGACCGCGACCAAGCCCGCCAGGATCAATGCGAGCGGTATCGGGCACCACCAGTGCTCCCAGTAGGCACCGAGCCCGTGCGTACTCACCCGCCCGGCCCAGAACAGGCCTAGCGCCAGGGCAAGGCCGCCTCCGGCTAGCCCGACCCGACGTGCTACCTGGTGCATGCCAGAAAGAGTAGTCCGCCGAAATAGCCGTGGCTACTCAGCTCGTGGCCGGATGGGCCGCAAAGAAACGCCAGATGACCCTGGTCGCGTTCAGCGCCTTAGACGGGGGATCGGTGTGCAGCAGATGCTGAGCAAGCCAGTCCGGCCGCGCGCCCGGCCACTGATGACCGGCCCCGGCGATCGTGATCAGCTCAACCGCACGGCCGCCAGGACAACGCGCCACCGATGTCCGCACCACCCCAGCCGTCCTGATCGCAGGCGCACCGCAGCGATCGATCCGCCGCCACCGCGCGTTCACCACCGGCACGGCCGGCCCGTCAATATGACCGGGCCCGTCACCAAGCCCGC
>DASYAT010000003.1:0-22971 GCA_036501205.1 Streptosporangiaceae bacterium
TGGACCAGCCGGTTCCTGGCGTTCGACGCCGCGATCGAAAGCCGCCACCCAGCCGAGCCCGCCCATCACCACCTGGCCTTCCTTGCCGTCCGCCCGGATCGTCAAGGGCTCGGGATCGGCTCCGCCCTCCTGCTGGCCCACCACCAGTTCCTCGACCGCCGGGCTCGCCTACCGGCCTACCTTGAGGCGGCCGAGCTTCGCTCCCGTCAGCTCTATCTCCGGCACGGCTACATCGACCTAGGTCCGCCCAGCTACTTGCCAGACGGCGGCCCGCCTATGTATCCCATGTGGCGCGACCCCGCACAATGGAAGCCATGATCAGCCACTCCGGCGGGGATGCTCCCCGAGATAGAGAAGCGGCCCGCGTGGTCTTGCTCGATCCGCAGGACCGGGTCTTGATGATGCGCTATGACAATGGTCCGCCGAACGGGTCGCACTGGGCAACGCCGGGCGGTGGCCTGGAGCCGGGCGAGAGTTACCGGCGGGCCGCGCTGCGCGAGCTGGCGGAGGAGACCGGCTGGTCGGACATCGAGTTGCTCAATGAGATCCACCGCCGGAGCCACACGATGGAGTGGGGCGGCGTTCTGCTCTACCAGCATGAGCGGCTGTATCTAGCCAGGACCGACATCCTGGCCCGGCCGATCACCGGCGTCGATGCCATGCATGATTCGGACGGCATAGCGGCGTGGCACTGGTGGAGTCTGGCTGAACTGGAGACAACGAACGAAGCCATCTGGCCCAAGGTGCTACCCGACCTAGTCCGCCAGAACTCAAGTTCGCGACAGCAGGCGTTTTAGCACCGGGCAGCTGGCCTGGCGCCACCTCCGCCAGGCCAGCCGCCCAAGAGTGTCAGTGCCGGAGGAATTCATCCATGGTCGTTACCTGGGCGTGGTCGCTGGTGAAGCCGAGTTCAGGCAGGCGCCAGGCGTCCTCGATGGTCCGCAGCAGCGAGTAATGGTTGTAGTCGACATCGCTCATGAAGTGAGGCGGGCCGCTTGGGTCGATCACGACTGCGGGCACCAAGCCGCCACCGTACAGACCGCCTGGCCACGACGAGCTGATGTCCGGATCGCCGGCGGGCAGCACTGGCGAGTCGCAGCAGCCCGCCGGTGAGTCCCAGCCGCCGTTGACGGCGTTGCCGGTGAAGTCACCCTCATCGGCCACGATGAAGATCGCGCTGTGCCTGGTCCAGGCGCGGCTCGACATGATCGTGTCCACCGCGGTCTGTACGAACGCGTCGGCATTCTGCTTCAGCCGGATGTCATTCGGATCGTCGTTGGTGTCGTTGAACGGACAGGGTGTCTCCGGGTGACCGGCAATCGCGTCGTTGACGCCACCATGCATGTCGTTGCACTGGTCAGGGACGATGTACACGAATCGCGGAGCGTGCCGGCTGTTCAGGTCGCCGGTCAGGTCGGTGTACGGCTTGACGTTGGCCAGTTCAGCCGGGTTGTTGCGGATGTCGTTGAACAACACGAACGGGTTGTGCTTCGACGCGTAGAGCGGATCGGTACTCGACGGCCAGAAGTCGGTCAGCGGATCATCGGCAGGCAAAGCCTCCATGTAGGCGCCCCAGGAGATTCTGGCCGCCGTGAGCTCGTCGACCAGGTTGGTGTGGTCGAACCGGTTAGCCGGATTGTCGTTGTTGGTGAACCAGTTGGAGCCACTGATCGAGGCGATGTAGTTGGGTTCGCTCGGGTGAGTCACGCCGAAGTAGTTGGCGGCTTCACCATACTTCTGGGCTAGTGCCGTGATGTTCGGCGTGTTCGGATCGCCGATCACGCTCTTCTCCGAATGATTCTCCAGCATGATGATGAACACTCGGTCCAGCCGGACGGAGTCGTGATGCTGGGGTCGGCTTCCCGCAGCGGTCGCAACGCTTGCCGCGCTGAGCGCCGCTACTAGGCCGACCGCGCCGGCGACCGCCGCCAGCTTGGTCCGGGTGACCTTTTTCGACATCGCTGCCTCCTTGTGACTTGGCCGTACCTAACCGGCCAATTGCGAGGTTCGTCTAACAAGAAGGCATCCGGCGGGTGAACGTCAAGTGTCTTGACCTAAAACGTCCGGCGAATCACAGCCGCCTCGGGGCCCGCGCCGGCGCGCCGCCTCTGACGCCCCACAGCCTCAGCGTTGCTGATATCTGTTGGCGATGGCGATTTCAGAACTGCAGCTACGGCTGAGGGAGTTCGTGGCGGAGCGGGACTGGCAGCGGTTTCAGACTCCGAAAAACCTGGTCATGGCATTGACCGGCGAGGTCGGCGAGCTAACCGAGATCTTCCAATGGCTCTCTGACGAGCAGTCGGCGAGCGTGATGGGCGACCCCGCCCGGGCTGAGCACGTACGCGACGAGATCGCAGACGTCCTTGCCTACTTGCTTCGCTTGTGCGATGTCCTAGGCGTCGATCCAGAAGACGCGCTGGCGGTAAAGATCACCAAGAATGCCATCAAGTACCCGGCGGCCGCTCAGCTGCCCGAGTTATCGCGACCTGCAGCGGGGTGCAGCGTCCGTCGTTGAGCGGCGGGTAGTCGACGGCACAGGCGGTGAGAACGATTACGACATTTCGCAGAGCCAGGAACCTGATCTCATCGCCGGGCCCGGACCTGGCGGGCCCGATGACAAGCCGACCGTCGGCGCCTGGCCCGGAGTTCTGGAACACGTTCACCGGATCGGGAACTGTCGGCAGCGTGATTCCAGTCGAAGCCACCGCGGCCAGAAAGTTATCCCGGCAGTTCACATGCCCCGTCAGACCTTGGGCCTCGTACATCGCCGGATCGCAAGCCGGAAACAACATGTCATGCACGCCTGGCGAAGTATCGCCATCCAGCCGAAGGATCGGATCACCGAGTTGATCTCGGAAATCCTCCCCTACCGCCGGGAAGAGCCGCTCGATCCGATCTCTGGTATGCCCGCAGGAGAGCCACCGGCCGTGGTCGGCAGCATCAATCGCCCACACGTCCCCGACCTGATGCCCCTCCACATCGGTCACGACGATCAACTCACCCCGATCGGCCCGCACGACCACCCCGGACTGCGCCTCCACCACCACGACCCTGCTCACGTCACCCTCCGACACCGTCAAAACTCGATTCACCAAGCCTCATCGGCGACAACAAGGCCTCCCGTTGCAAGCTCTTCCCGTTGCTGTTGCCGACCGGTCAGCTATAGCTACGCGGAGCCAACGTAGCCAACCCAGCAGCAGCTGGGGGCCAACGCCGCCATAGCGCGCCGGGCGCGCCCGCCGGAAACCCTTCGTGATCATGCGCGATCACGGAATTCCGTCCCTTTTGGGATGATTCAAGGTGGAGAGTTTCCGCGTGGCCGTCGGCAACTCTCCGCTATCACGGGATCCGGTGGCCGCTTATCCCCGGTCCGGACGTCTTATCCCTGGCTAGCGCTGAATTTTGTCCGGTTGATCCTGATCCGGCGCTACCTAACCAGGGATAAGCCGTCCCGGCCAGGGACAAGCCGGCCCGGACCAGGCGTCCAGCACCCACGCACGCGTGCGCCCTGCTCTCAGCGCTGGGCAGCGGATCCAATACAAGATCAACTTAAGCTCAACGGCATTGGGTGATCATGAGAATCGGTCCGATATTTCCGATTCTCAGCGAAGACTTTCCTTTCGCGAAGAGTTAGCCGCGGTTTTTCGCCGGCATTTTTGGCGGCGAAGTCTTCGTGATCAAGCAACTCCCGCAGCTGGGATGCGCGATGGCGAGCGGGACGAACTGTCAGTAGGACGGTGCAGGATGTAAGCATGCCCGCTCAGCGAAGTCCAGCCGATGTCGCCGCTACCGGCGCGCTCGCTGGTTTCAGCGAGCCGACGGCGGCGTGGTTCCGGGCGGCGTTCGCTGAGCCTACGTCCGCCCAGGCCGGCGCGTGGGAGGCGATCGGCAAGAGCGAGCACGCCCTCGTCATCGCGCCGACCGGGTCAGGCAAGACGCTCGCCGCGTTTCTCTGGGCGATCGACAAGCTCGCCACCGACCCGACCCCGGCCGATGCGGCCGAGCGGTGCCGCGTCCTGTACATCTCCCCGCTCAAGGCGCTTGCCGTCGACATCGAGCGGAACCTGCGTTCGCCGCTGGCGGGAGTCAGCCAGGCCAGGCGCCGGCTCGGGCTGCCAGAACCCGAGATCCGGGTCGGGGTGCGGACCGGAGATACCGCCGCCGACGAACGGCGCCAGCTCGCCAGCAAGCCGCCGGACATCTTGATCACTACGCCGGAGTCGCTGTTCCTCCTGCTGACCTCGCGGGCCAGAGACGGCCTGCGCAGTGTCCAGACGGTGATCATCGACGAGGTCCACGCCCTGGCCGGCGGCAAGCGCGGCGCCCACCTGGCACTGTCCCTGGAGCGCCTAGATGCCCTCCGAGAGGCCAGGCCGGCGCAGCGGATCGGCCTGTCCGCCACGGTCAGGCCGCCAGAAGAGGTCGCCTCCTTCCTCGGCGGCTCCCTGCCGGTCCGCATCGTCGCGCCCGCCTCGCAAAAGCGCCTCGACCTGAGGATCGTCGTACCGGTCGAGGACATGTCCGATCTCGAAGGGGTCCGCACCCACGGCCACGGCCACGGCGGCGGGGGCGGGGGCGGCGGCGGCGGCAAAGACGGGGGCGGCTTCGGATTCGAGCCGCCGGAGACGCCGTCAGCCAGCGGTCCAGTCAAGTACATCGGCCCTTCGGCGGTAGCCGCCCAGGCCGGAGTCGGGAATCCAGGCGCGGCCGCCGCCAAGCTGTCCGCCAACGGCGCCTCGCTCCACAACGAGCGGACCGGCGACCCGAGACAGAACTCGATCTGGCCGCACGTCGAAGCCCAGGTACTCGATGCGATCGAGCGGCACCGGTCGACGATCGTGTTCGCCAACTCCAGGCGGCTCGCCGAACGGCTCTGCGCCCGCCTCAACGAACTAGCCGCCGAACGAGCGGCCGAGAAGACCGGCTTCGCCGAGGCCGGACCCGGACCCGAGGCTGAGGCCGAGCCCGCTAACCCGCCGATCGTCGCCCGCGCCCATCACGGCTCGGTATCCCGCGCCGAGCGGAGCCAGATCGAGGAAGCGCTCAAGGCCGGACAGCTACCCGCCGTCGTCGCCACCTCCAGCCTGGAGCTCGGCATCGACATGGGCGCCGTTGACCTGGTCATCCAGGTCGAGGCACCGCCCTCAGTGGCGAGCGGGCTGCAGCGCACCGGCCGCGCCGGGCACAACGTCGGCGATGTCTCGCGCGGGGTGATCTTCCCGAAATACCAAGGCGACCTGGTCCAGGCCACGGTCGTGGCCGAGCGGATGCGAGCCGGCCAGATCGAAGAACTGCGCATGCCGCGCAACCCACTCGACGTGCTCGCCCAGCAGATCGTGGCGATGACCGCGATGGACGACTGGACCGTCGACGAGGCGCAAGCTTTGGTCCGCCGCGCGGCCCCGTTCGCCGGGCTCACCCGGCCGGTCTTCGAAGCCGTCCTGGACATGCTGGCCGGGCGGTATCCGAGCGAGGAATTCGCCGGGCTCCGGCCGCGCGTGGTCTGGGACCGCACCACCGGCACCCTGCGCGGCCGGCCGGGCGGCCAGCGGATCGCGGTCACCAACGGCGGAACGATTCCGGACCGTGGCCTGTTCGGCGTGTTCCTGGCCGGCGCGCAGGACAAGTCAGGCCGCCACTCCCGACGAGTCGGCGAACTCGACGAGGAGATGGTCTACGAGTCCAGGGTCGGCGACGTGTTCGTGCTCGGCGCGAGCTCGTGGCGGATCGAGGACATCACCGCCGACCAGGTCATCGTCTCGCCTGCACCAGGACAGCCTGGCAAGTTGCCGTTCTGGCACGGCGATACCCCCGGCCGGCCCGCCGAACTGGGCCGGGCGATCGGCGAGTACTGCCGCGAACTAGGCGCGGCCGACCAGGAAATAGCCACCGCCAGGCTGCGCGACGCCGGGCTCGATCCGCTGGCCACCTCCAACCTGCTGCGCTACCTGACCAGCCAGCGCGAGGCCACCGGCTACCTGCCCGATGACCGCACCCTGGTGCTCGAACGGTTCAGGGATGAACTCGGTGACTGGCGCCTGGTGCTGCACAGCCCGTACGGGTCGAAGGTGCACGCCCCGTGGGCGCTGGCGATCGCGGCCAGGCTGCGTGAACGTTACGGCGGCATGGACGTGCAGGCCATGTACACCGACGACGGGATCGTGATCAGGGTCCCGGACGCGGACGACCCGCCGGCGGCCGGCTTCGCCCTGCTCGATCCTGACGAGGTCGAGCAGCTTGTCACGGCCGAGCTTGGCTCTTCCGCGCTGTTCGCCGCCCGGTTCCGCGAGTGCGCGGCCCGGGCGCTGCTGCTCCCCCGCCGCCAGCCCGGCCGCCGGTCGCCGCTGTGGCAGCAGCGGCAGCGGGCCGCCCAGCTGCTAGCCGTGGCCAGCGGCTACGGCAGCTTCCCGATCGTGCTCGAGACCATGCGGGAGTGCCTGCAGGACGTTTTCGACGTCCCGTCCCTGGTCGCGCTGATGCGCGATCTGTCCGGCCGCAAGATCCGGCTGGTCGAAGTCGAGACCCCGACCGCCTCGCCGTTCGGGCGGGCGCTGCTGTTCAGGTACGTCGGCGCGTTCATGTACGAGGGCGACGCTCCGCTGGCCGAGCGCCGGGCCCAGGCGCTGGCGCTCGACTCGGCCCTGCTGGCCGAGCTGCTCGGCCAGGCCGACCTGCGCGAACTGCTCGACCCGGTCGTCGTCGCCGACACCGAACGAGACCTGCAGCGGCTGTCCCCAAGCCGGCAGGCCAGCTCGTTGGAGGGGCTCGCCGACCTGATCATGCAGCTCGGCCCGCTGTCAGCGGACGAGATTGCCGCCAGGTGCGGCGGCGAACCGGGCGAAGGACGCGCCTGGCTCTCAGAATTGGCCGCCCAGCGGCGGGTCATCGAAGTCCGGGTGACCGGGGAAGCCCGCTGGGCGGCCATCGAGGATGCCGGTCGACTGCGAGACGCGCTTGGCGTCGCGCTGCCGACCGGAATCCCGGTCGCCTTCACCGAACTGCTGCCCGACCCCCTCGGTGACCTCGTCGCCAGGTACGCGCGCACCCACGGCCCGTTCACGGCCGCCGACGTGGCCCACCGTTATGGTCTCGGCATCGCGGTGGTGATCGGGATGCTGCACCGCCTGACCGCCGAGGGCCGGTGCGTGGAGGGCGAATTCCTGCCGAGCCTGGCCGGGCCGCAATGGTGCGAGGCGGGCGTCCTGCGCCTGCTCAAGCGCCGCTGCCTGGCCAAGCTCCGGCATGAGGCCGAGCCGGTGCCGCCGCAGGTGTTCGCGGCCTTCCTGCCCGCCTGGCAGGACGCGCTGCACGACACCGGCAAGCGCGCTGGCAGGCCCTCAGAGCCAGGCCAGAACGGCGGCTGGCAGCCGCGCAGGCGCGGCCGGATCGCCGGACCCGACGCGGTCTACGGCGTCGTCGAGCAGCTAGCGGGCACCGCCATCCCGGCCACCGCCGTCGAGTCGCTGGTACTCCCGGCCCGGGTAGATGGCTACGCTCCGGCGATGCTGGACGAGCTGACCGCGGCCGGCGACGTGGTCTGGGCCGGGGCCGGAGCGCTGCCCGGCGGCGACGGCTGGCTCGTGCTCGCCCCGGCCGAGTCGGCCGGGGCGCTGCTCCCGCCGCCCGGCGAGATCACGATGACCCCGGTACACGAGGCGATCCTGGGCGTGCTCGACGGCGGTGGTGCGCTGTTCTTCCGAGGGATCGCCGACCGCGTCGTCGCCCGGATCACCGACACCGCCGCCGACCCGGCCGCCCAGTCGACCCCGGCCGAGCGCATCCGGGTACTGAACCGGGTCAGCGACCAGGCGGTCGCCGCCGCGATGTGGGACTTGGTCTGGGCCGGACTGCTCACCAACGACACGCTGGCACCGCTGCGCACCGTTCTCGGCTCGGGCCGGGCCCTTACCCAAGCCCGGCAGCAATCCGCGGCCGAGCTGAGCAACGGCACCAGCACCGGACCACCCGAGCAGTCCGCACGCCCAAACGCGACCGGCCGCCCACCACATTTCAGGGCCGGCCCAGTCGGCCGTCGACCCAGCTTCGGCCGCGGCGCCCTGCCATCGAACGCCGGCCCGCCGATCGTCAGCGGCCGCTGGTCGCTCGTTCCCCCGGTCGAACTCGATCAGACCCGTCGCCTGCACGCCCGGGCTCTGTCCCTGCTCGACCGGTACGGCATCGTCATCCGCGGCGTCGCAGCGGCCGAGCGGATACCAGGCGGATTCGGCGCGCTCTACCCGGTACTGCGCGCGATGGAAGAAACCGGCCAGTGCCGCCGCGGCTACTTCGTCGAGGGCCTGGGCGCCGCCCAGTTCGCCCTGCCGGGCGCCGTCGACCGCATGCGCGCGATGGCCGACTCAGTCACCGGCGGCATGACGCCCGCTGTCGAACCGGCGATCGGCACCGCCGCCATCGAAGCGGCGCCCTGGCTGGCCGACCTGCCCCCCATAGTCACGCCGGCCAGAACCGCGACCGAACCGACGGTCCTCGTGCTGGCAGCCGCCGACCCGGCCAACGCCTACGGCGCCGCGCTCGGATGGCCACCCCGCCCCGACGAAACCCCAGGCGGCCACCGCCCAGGCCGCAAAGCTGGCGCCCTGGTCATCCTGGTGGCGGGCCAACTGGTCCTCTACGTAGAGCGCGGCGGCAAGACCTTGCTCTCCTGGACTTCGGACCCGGCCCAACTCGCCCCGGCGGCCGCCGCACTGGCCGGCGCCGTCCGGGCCGGCGCCCTGGGCAAGCTCACCGTCGAGCGCGCCGACGGCGCCGGCGTCTACGACTCCCCGCTAGCCCAGGCCCTGGAATCCGCGGGCTTCCGCCCGACTCCCCGGGGCCTCAGGCTGCGCGGCTAGAAGGCCGGCGTCGGGGAAGCGACGCGCGACCCGGTGCTCGGTTTTAAGGAAAATTGCCGCCGAACATCCCGCCGCCACCCCGGTCCTGCTCCTGTTCACGCTCGTGGTGGATCGCGTCGATCGCGAGCACGACGCACAAGATGAACGCCTGGCTGAAGTTATCGTCGATATCCACCAGGAATTTCTCCCGCCACGCCATCTCCCGAGACACCTTGGCGATTGGCCGGCCCTGCTGATGGATCTCATAGTTCCAGCCATCGAAGTGACCCCGCGCCGTGATCGGGCCGTACGACGAGTTGACCTCGTACCGGTCGCCGAAGAACCCCGCGTGGTGGATCTCGGCCACCTTCTGGCCACCGATCTCGATGTCATGCTTGGTGGTCATCAGGTGCTTCCTGATGTGCGCGACCTCCTGGCCGGACCCATCGCGCATGGTCAGGTGCTGGCTAAGGCCCAGGTTGCCGCGCACGTCAAACGCGGGTGACCCCATGCCGTCGTCGATAACGAAATGCTCGATCATGGACCACTTGCTAGCGATTTGGTAGCGCATCTCTAAATACTCGGGCATGCCGGTCCATGCTGCGCACCGAACCCCTGTAGCACCCATTTTTATGGCGAAACGCTTTGCGCGGGTTCGCTTCCTGCAATCCAGAGCCCAGCCGCCGCGGGACGGCTCTGGAGGCCGTCCGCACACCCGTCAGCGCGACCCGCGGGCCGCATTGTCCGGATCAGTGACCAGCGCGCTCCTGGCCACACGGCATAATGCTGGGTATGCGTCTGTCAGCTCGAGCGGATTATGCGTTGCGTGCCGCGATCGAACTCGCGGCGTCCAAGGAGGGTCACGTCACTTCCGACCAGCTCGCCAAGGCTCAGCAGATCCCGGCGAAGTTTCTCGAAGCGATCTTGACCCAGCTGCGCCGAGCCGGCCTGGTGCGCAGCCAGCGCGGGCCGGACGGCGGTTTCTGGCTAGCCAGGCCCGCCGATGAGATCTCGCTGGCCGACATCATCAGGGCGATCGACGGGCCGCTGCTCGGCGTGCGCGGCGAGCGTCCTGAGAACCTTGGCTACATCGGTGCGGCCGAGCCGCTGCAGACGGTCTGGATCGCGCTGCGGGCTAACGAGCGGGCCATCCTGGAGGAGGTCACGCTCGCCTCGGTGGTCTCTGGTCCGCTCCCAGAGCGCGTCCAGCTGCTCGCTGACGCGCCCGGCTCCTGGGAAGCCAGGCTGGCTCACTAAACCCTGAGCTTCGGTCCTACGGTCGCCACGATCTCAAGTCGGCCAGCAGGCGTATCGAGCCGGCCGCCGCCAGTCGGTCAGGCGATCTTTACACCGGGACCATGTCGGTGATCTGCCGCGCGACCCTGGCCACCTGGTCGAACACGGGGTCGTGACCGGCCCCGATGACACCGGCCTTCTGCGCGACCGGCACCTGACCGGCCCGTAGCTGCGCTCCTGGCTGCACGCCGACCCGCTCCGGCATCTTGCCCTGGACCGGGCCGACCATCCGGGTCGGGCTGACCGGACCAACGGAACCGACAGAGCCGCCGACGGGAACCGGCCCGCCGCCCTCGCCCCGCTCGACCGAGTGGCCGCTGGTCGTGACCTCGATCGCTGGCTCGATGACATCGACGAATACCGGCTCGGTCTGCAGCTCGGCTAGCGCGAAGTTATCGGAGACCTCGCGCAGGACCTGAGACAGCGGTGCGCCGAGGGCCGAGCAGATGGCAGCGAGCAGTTCCGACGAGGCCTCTTTCTGGCCTCGTTCTACCTCCGACAGATAGCCAAGAGACACTCGCGCCGATGCGGAAACCTCGCGGAGGGTGCGACCCTGCCGCAGGCGAAGCCGCCGGAGCGCGTCACCAAGCAAGTGACGAAGCAGGACCATCGTCGCAATCCCTTCCCGAGACTGGCCGCGTACCCCTCCACCGTACCTGGCTTAACTGACCGTGCGGGAGAGGGCTTAGGGGCGTGTTCTTGTATGTAACGATGTAATCATCGATTGTCTTCCGGTCTTGATCACTCAATCGCGGCTACGAGGAGCCTCAGAGCGTGCCTAACCGTGTCATGTCGGATCTGTGCCCGGTCCCCTTCGAGCTTCAGCGGCAGGCGGAGTTCGCGCTCAGCGAAGCTGACCGCGACGTGCACGGTGCCGACCGGTTTACCGTCAACCGGGTCCGGCCCTGCCACTCCGGTCGTCGCTATCCCGATCGCCGCTCCTAGCCGCCGCCGGGCGCCGCTGGCCATAGCTGCAGCTACGTCCGGATCCACGGTGCCGACCCGGTCAAGCAGTTCGGCGGGGACGTCAAGCAGCTGCGCCTTGAGTTCGGCCGAGTAGGCGATGATGCCGCCGACGAAGACCGCTGACGCGCCCGGCACCGAGGTGAGGGCGGCAGCGACCAGGCCACCGGTGAGGGACTCCGCGGTCGCGATCGTTGTTCGCTCCCCGCGTGGGTTCGACGGGGTCGCCCCCCTTTGGCTAGCACCGAGGAGCAGGCCGATCGCGGTGTGCGCCAGTGAGCTGGTGCTCATTTGGTGATCCTGGGCTCGCCGGCTGGGGCGGGGCCAGGCACGGCCCGGCGAAGCCGCAGCGCCCGGGCCACGTAGTCGGCGCCGGTCACGATCGTCACCGCGACCGCGGCGCCCATCACGGCGATCCGCACCGGATCGACCGAGACCGGCAGGATGTACAGCCCGATCGCGATGATCTGCAGGACCGTCTTGATCTTGCCGCCCCGGCTGGCCGCGATCACCCCGTGCCTGATCACCCAGAACCGCAGCAGCGTCACGCCGACCTCGCGCACCATGATCACGCCGGTCACCCACCACGACAGCATGCCGAGGACGGACAGCGTGATCAGCGCCGAGCCGGTGAGTGCCTTGTCGGCGATCGGATCGGCGATCTTGCCGAAGTCGGTGATCATCCCGCCGCGCCGGGCCAGTTCGCCGTCGAGGAAGTCTGTGACCGAAGCGGCGCAGAACACGATGAACGCCGCGGTCCTGGACGTGGTCCCGTCGCTGACCAGCAGCACCACGAAGACCGGCACGAGGAGGAACCTGAGCACCGTCAGCCCGTTGGGGATGTTGATGGTGCTCGGCTTGGCCTGCGGGCTCGCAGGGCCCGGGCTAGCTGCTCCCGGGCTACTCAATGGTCAAGGAGGGCCGCTGCCGGCTCAGGTCCGCGTCCATGCCCCTGCTGCTCGTCTGCTAGTTCCGCCACCAGGTCCACCCCCTCTGAGCCTGATACCCGAACTCGCACCAGCTCACCTACCGCCAGCCGGCGATCAGAGCGCACCTCAGTGGTCCCGTCGACTTCAGGCGCCTGGTGCGCCGCCCGCCCGATGTAGCGGTGCTGGCTGGAGGGGGACGACCCCCTTGAACCCCCGCGGGCAGCTTCCTCGGCGACTTCCTCGATCAGCACCTCGTGCAGCTCGCCGATCCGGTCGGCCGCCCGCTGGTCCATGAGCTCGTCGGCCAGTCCGGCGAGCGCTTCGACCCGGTCGGCGATCTCCTGCCCGTCGAGCTGGCCAGGCAACGACGCCGCCTCGGTGCCGTCCTCATCGGAGTAGCCGAAGATCCCGATCGCATCCAGCCGGGCGTCGATCAGGAACTGCTCAAGTTCCTCCACATCGGCCTCGGTCTCGCCTGGGAAGCCGACGATGAAATTCGACCTGATGCCCGCCTCCGGCGCCAGCTTCCTGATCTGCTCGATCAGCCCGCAGAACCGCTCCCGGTCCCCGAACCGGCGCATCGCGCGCAGCACAGGACCGCTGGCATGCTGGAACGACAGATCGAAGTACTGCGCGACGCCCGGCGTCGAGGTCATCACCTCGATCAGGCCCGGCCTGACCTCAGCCGGCTGCAGGTAGCTGACCCTGACCCGGTCGATCCCGGCCACTTCGGCTAGCTGCGGCAGCAGCGTCTCCAGCAGCCTGAGGTCGCCAAGGTCCTTGCCGTAGGAAGTCGAGTTCTCGCTGACCAGCATCAGCTCCCTAGCGCCGTGGCCGGCCAGCCAGCCAGCCTCGGCCAGCAGGTCAGCCGGGGGCCGGGAGATGAACGCGCCCCGGAACGCCGGGATCGCGCAGAAGCTGCAGCGGCGGTCGCAGCCAGAAGCGATCTTGAGCGGCGCGACCACGCCTCCGCCGAGCCGGCGCCGCAGCACCCTAGGACCGGACGCCGGGGCGATCCCGTCGGGAAGATCGTCGATGGGGCTCGGTCCAGCCGAGGACGCATGGCCGGGAACGTGGGCGCTCGCCCCGCCAGGACGGCCGGCCGGCGAAATCGGCAGCAGCTTGCGCCGGTCCCGCGGCTCGTGCGCCGCCCAGCGCTGGCCGGCCTGCACGGCGTCCAGCCGGTCGGCGATGCTGGCGTAGTCGTCAAAGCTCAGTACCTGCGCCTCGGGCAGCTCCTGCGCCAGGCCGCTGCCGTACCGCTCGGCCAGGCAGCCGGCCGCGACCACGGCCGCACCGGAATCGGCGGCGCCCAGCAGCTCGTCGATCGACTCCTGCTTGGCGGCCTGGATGAACCCGCACGTGTTGACCAGCACGACATCGGCCTGGTCGGTTTCGGTCAGCGACCAGCCGCCGGCTTCGAGCCGGGCCGCCAGTTCTTCTGAGTCGACCTCGTTACGCGCACAGCCCAAAGTGACCAGGCGCACGGAGCGCCTGGCGGAGCTTGGAGATGGTGGCGGGGAACCGCTCAGTGACACACCGGAAGACTACGGTACGGCAGCCACCGGCAGCGCCAAGGCGCCGCCAGTGGCCGTCTGCGCCGTTCTAGGACCGGCTGCTCGTCCCGTGGCCCAGGGCCAGCGCGAGCGTGACTGGCTGGGTGACGCCGCGGCCGATCTTGCTCTTGCCGTTCACGACCACCTTCACCCCGGCCGGGTTGCCGAGCTGGAGGCTGACCGGATGCCGTTCTGACCAGCGCTTGGTCTGGCCTGGGTAGACCATTCCCTGGAACAGCGTCCGCCCGGCCGGCGTGGTCAGCGAGATCCAGCACGGCTGAGTCGCGGTGAGCTTGATGTCGAGCCGGTGCGAGCCGTGATGCGCCACCTTCACGGGTTTGGACGTCTTCTTCTGCTGATGCGCGTTGTTGGTGGTCTGCACACCGCTGTCATTGGACGGCTGCGCGGTCGTCGTATGGCTGGCGAAGTGCACGTAGGCGAACACTCCTCCGGCCACGACCAGAGCCAGCGCGAGCGCCGCCGTCCAATTTGGTTTGCGCCGTTCCTTCAGCCGCACCGGCGTCACCGGCTGGAACACGTCAGCCGCGCTGATGGCCCGCGGCGCACCGATCGTCGCGTCGTACTCCTCGATCAACGGCTCGGGGTCAACCCCGACCGCCGTCGCGATGCTGCGGACATGACCGCGGGCGTAGAAGTCACCGCCGCATCCGGAGAAATCGTCGCGCTCGATGCTGCGGATGATCGTCTCTCTGATGCACGTGCGCTGGCTTACCTGCGTAACGGTCCGTCCGGACTGGCGGCGTCCGCCTGCCAGCGCGTCACCAATGGTCACGCCGCGCCTCCACGCTTGCTCATCAATTGTTGCAGTGAGGTTTGCGGACTGGCGTCCGCAAACCTCACTGCCGGTGTTGGCCTTGACTGCTCTATCAGATTCGAGCACATGACTAAGCTCTCGCTCCCCCGTTCCCCTTATTCAGGGGACGATGACTCAGTGTAGACACCTAGCTACTCGCCGGCGACGTCCGGCCGGGGTGTCGATGAGTCAATACCGACCAAGCATTTGCACTTTCCAACTCCTCTTGGCTCATGCCCGTGACCAGCGCAGACAACCTCTGCCCCAGGTATGGCCTTGGTAAGTGCCGGTAAATGCCG
Source organism: Streptosporangiaceae bacterium (assembly GCA_036501205.1). GTDB lineage: Bacteria > Actinomycetota > Actinomycetes > Streptosporangiales > Streptosporangiaceae > Chersky-822. Next base: position 14,689 of record DASYAT010000003.1, read on the forward strand.
GTTAGCCGCCGCGGAGGGATTCCAGGAGTTCGGGGAGGTCTTCTGGGCGGATTAGGACGTCTCTGGCCTTAGAGCCTTCGCTGGGGCCGACGACGCTGCGGTTCTCCAGGAGGTCCATGAGCCGGCCGGCCTTGGCGAAGCCTACGCGCAGCTTGCGCTGCAGCATCGAGGTCGAGCCGAACTGCGTGCTGACGATCAGCTCGGCCGCCTGCAGGAGCAGGTCGAGGTCGTCGCCGATGTCCGCGTCGATCTCGCGCTTGGGGCCTTCGCCGACGGTGACTTCCTCGCGGTAGTCCGGCTCGGCCTGCTTCTTGCAGTGGTTGACGATCTCGCGGATCTCTTTTTCGGTGACGTAGGCGTTCTGCAGCCGGATCGGCTTGCTCGCGCCCATCGGCAGGAACAGCGCGTCACCCTGGCCGACCAGCTTCTCCGCGCCGGGCTGGTCCAAGATGACCCGGCTGTCGGTCAGGCTCGAGGTAGCGAACGCCAGTCGCGACGGCACGTTGGCCGTGATCAGGCCGGTCACCACGTCCACGGACGGCCGCTGGGTCGCCAGCACCAGGTGAATGCCGGCCGCCCGGGCCAGCTGGGTGATCCGCACGATCGCGTCTTCTACGTCCCTGGGCGCCACCATCATCAGGTCGGCCAGCTCGTCCACGATCACCAGCAGGTACGGGTAGGGCACGTACTCCCGCTCGCTGCCCGGCGGCGCCGTGATCTTCCCGGCCCGCACGGCCTTGTTGAAGTCATCCATGTGCCGGAACCCGGACGCGGCCAGGTCGTCGTACCGGCGGTCCATCTCCCCGACCACCCACTGCAACGAGTCCGAGGCCTTCTTCGGGTTCGTGATGATCGGTGTGATCAGGTGCGGGATGCCCTGGTAGGCCGTCAGCTCGACCCGCTTCGGGTCGATCAGGATCATCCGCACCTCATCGGGAGTCGCCCGGATCAAGATGGACGTGATCAGCCCGTTGATGCAGGTCGACTTGCCCGCGCCGGTCGCGCCGGCGATCAGGATGTGCGGCATCTTGGCCAGGTTCGCCACGACCGTGCGGCCCTCGACGTCCTTGCCAAGCCCGACCACCATCGGATGATGATCGGACTCGGCGACCTGCGACTTCAGCACGTCACCCAGGCTCACGATCTCCCGGTCGGTGTTCGGGATCTCGATGCCGATCGCCGACTTGCCGGGAATCGGGGACAGGATCCGCACGTCCGCGCTCTTCACCGCGTAGGAGATGTTCTTCGACAGCGCCGTGACCCGCTCCACCTTGACCGCCGGCCCGAGCTCGATCGCGTACCTGGTCACCGTCGGGCCCCGGGAGAACCCGGTCACCTGCGCGTCGACCTCGAACTGGTCGAGCACCGTCGTCAGCGCCTCGACCATCGCGTCGTTAGCCCGCGTCCTGGCCTTAGGCGCCGAGCCCGGCTTGAGCAGCGCCCCTGGCGGCAGCGTGTAGCTCGACGACGATGTCGCCGCCAGCATCAGCTGCTCGCCCGTCCGGCCGGCCTTCGATCCGGCCGCCGGCTGGTCAACCGCCGCCTCGGCCGCCTCGGCGACGGACGCGCCCGCCGGCTCGTCGTCCTCATCGCCGGCGCCGAACCAGGACTTGCGCCAGGATGCCTCGGCACCAGACTCCGCCGGGCCAGGGCGGGCCGAGCTTCGGGCACCGGGCTGCGCCTGCGGCTCGGCTTGCGTGGCGCCGAACATCAGGGCCTCGGTCAGCACCTCGTTGTCGGCTGCGCTGGGGCCGGCCGGGCGCTTGGCTGCCGCAGCATCCGCGTCCGGCGCCGGCGCCCCGGTCCGGCCAGGACTCATGCGGCCCGCGCCGCGCGGGACCAGGCCGCCGAGCAGCGGCGTGTCGTAGGGCCGGTCGTTCTCGCCGGCCTCGATTGCGGCCGCGCTCTTGCGCCGGCCGACCCCGCGCGGAGCCGGCGCCTGCGCGTCGTCTTGCGCGCCTTCGGCGTCGTCCTCGGCGTCGAACTCTTCCTCGACCTCGGGACCGCGGACCTGGCGCCAGATGAAGCCGATCTCGTCGAACCGCTCGCGTACACGGTGCAGCGGCGTCCCGGTGACCACCATCAGCCCGAACGCGCAGATCAGTGCGAGTAGCGGCACCGCCACCCAGGGGGTAAGCAGCGCCCGCAGCGGCGCGGACGCCACGTAGCCGACGAGCCCGCCGGCGCCCCGCATCGCCTTACTGCCGGCCGACGGGGCCGGGCTGCCGAGCGCGATGTGCATGATGCCGAGCGCGCCGAACATCAGCGCGGTCCAGCCGATCACCATCCGGCCGGGATGAGCGTTCTTGTCCGGGTGCCGCAGCAGCCGCCAGGCGAGCAGCGCGAGCAGCACAGGCAGGGCCGTCGCGCCGACGCCGAACGTGCCGCGCACCAGCCCGGTCAGCCCGCGGCCGAACGGCGAGCCCAGGTGCGACCAAGCGGCGCCGGCCACCACGATGGCGGCGGCGAGCACGGCGAGCCCGATCCCGTCCCGCCGGTGCGCTTCATCGAGCTCGCGGGCGCTGTCGCCGAACAGCCTGGCCACGTACCCGACTCCGCGGGCCAGTTCCATCCAGACCGAGGCGATGATCGCGAGAATCCAGCCGATCAGGATCAGGATCGGGTTGCTGGACTGCCGCATCATCGCCGCCATGCTGGTCTTCGGCGGCGGGGTCTTGCTGCGGTAATAAGGCTTGCTGCCCTTACGCGACGCCGCCGAACCGCCCCGGGTCGAGTTCGCGCGGGTCGTGCCGCTCTTGGCTGTGCCCGTCTTTGCTGTGCCCGTCTTTGCTGGGCCCGCGCTCTTCCCGGTCGTGTTTCGCGACGTGCTGCTGCGCGAAGACGGCGTCGGTTGCCGCGTGGTCTGGGCGCGCCCAGAACCGCTGCGCGGGCTTGAAGCCCCGGTGCCGCCAGGAGGACGGCCTGATGCGCCTGAGGAGCGGGGGCGTCCCGCGCTCCCGTTCGTCGGGCGTGATGCACCCTTGGGCGCACGAGTCGCCATGATTCACACGGTAGCCAAACCTCGCCCAATGCCCAAGCACCGCCACCAACCCGGCGTGTCCTCCCCACCCGCTGCATCCCCCAACCTGCTGCACCCCACCCGCCACCCGGCATTGACTGTCCATCGAGCTGGGTCATAGCTTCGGGACGTGCGGATCGCGGTGGTCGGAGGCGGGCCTGGCGGGCTCTATTTCGCCGCGCTCGCGAAGCAGTTGAGTCCGGATGCCGAGATTACGGTCTGGGAACGGAACTCGGCCGATGACACGTTCGGCTTCGGGGTGGTGTTCTCCGACGAGACGCTCGGCGGGATCGAGCATGCCGATCCGGCTATCTACGCGGCCATGGAGCGCGAGTTCGCCCGGTGGGACGACATCGACGTGCACTATCGAGATCGGGCGATCACTAGCGGGGGGCACGGGTTCGCGGCGATCAGCCGGAAGCGGCTGCTGCAGATTCTTCAGCAGCGGTGCGGTGAGCTGGGCGTTTCGATGCACTTCCGCAGTGAGTCGCCCTCGCCGGCCGCACTGGCCGCTGACTACGACCTGGTGATCGCCGCGGACGGGGCTAACTCGGAGACGCGGGGGGCGTTTGGGGCGGCGTTCTGCCCGTCGGTTGAGTTGCGGCGGTGCAAGTACATCTGGCTCAGCACTGACCTGGTGTTCGACGCGTTCAAGTTCTATATAGTCGCGACGCCGTACGGCGTCATGCAGATCCACGGCTATCCCTACGACGCGACCGCGAGCACCTTCATCGTCGAGCTGCACGACGACGTCTGGCGAGCGGCCGGGTTCGGCGAACTCGCGCCCTCCTCGCTGCGGCCAGGTGAGTCCGACGAGGCCTCGATCGAGCTGATCGGCGAGCTGCTTGCCGACATACTCGGAGACCACCGCATATTTTCCAACAATTCAAAATGGATCAATTTCGGGACGCTGCGGTGCGCCAGCTGGCGGCACGAGAACGTGGTGCTGCTCGGGGACGCCGCGCACACCGCGCATTTCTCGATCGGATCCGGCACCAAACTGGCCATGGAGGACGCGCTCGCGCTCGCGGCCTGCCTGCACGAGCAGCCCGGGCTGGGCGCGGCGCTTGACGCGTACGAGGCGGAGCGGCGGCCGGTGGTCGCGTCCACCCAGCGGGCGGCCCAGGCCAGCCTGGAGTGGTTCGAGAACCTCGGCCAGTACACCGATCAGGATCCCGAGCAGTTCGCGTTCAACATCGTGACCCGCAGCCGCCGGGTGACGCACGACAACCTGCGGCTGCGTGATCGCGAGTTCACCGCGTCGATCGACGCCTGGTTCGCCGGCTCGTGCAAGGCGGCCGGGCTCGGGGACGGCGACGTGGTACCGCCGATGTTCCAGCCGTTCCGGCTGCGGGAGCTGGAGCTGAAGAACCGGGTCGTGGTCTCGGCGATGGATATGTACTGCGCTGCCGACGGGCTGCCGTCCGACCTGCACCTGGTCCAGCTGGGCGGCAAGGCGCTCGGCGGGGCCGGGCTGGTGATGACCGAGATGGTGTGCGTGTCGGCGGCCGGGCGGATCACGCCGGGCTGCGCCGGGATGTACGCACCGGAGCACGAGGAGGCGTGGCGGCGGATCGTGTCGTTCACGCACTCGTCCTCAACCGCGAAGATCGGGCTCCAGCTCGGGCACTCCGGGCGCAAGGGCTCAACCAAGCTGATGTGGGAGGGGATCGACGAGCCGCTGGACTCCGGTAACTGGCAGGTGTGCGGGCCGTCGCCGCTGCCGTACCTGGCCGGGGTCAGCCAGGTGCCGCATGAGCTGACCGTGGCCGAGCTGGAAGTGATCAAAGGCGAGTTCGTGGCGGCGACGCTGGCGGCCGAGCGGGCCGGATTCGACCTGATCGAACTGCACTGCGCGCACGGATACCTGCTGTCGTCGTTCATCTCGCCGGTCACGAATCAGCGGGCCGACTCCTTTGGCGGGTCGCTGGAAGGCCGGCTGCGGTACCCGGTTGAGGTGTTCGCGGCGATGCGGGCGGTGTGGCCGGCGGCCCGGCCGATGACGGTGCGGATCTCGGCGACGGACTGGGTGCCGGGCGGGCTGACCGGGGCGGATTCGGTGGAAGTCGCGCGAGCGTTCGCGGCCGCCGGGGCGGATGCGGTCGACGTATCGACCGGTCAGGTGACTCCCGACGAGCAGCCCGCCTTCGGCCGGTCCTATCAGACGCCGTATTCAGACGCGATCCGCAACCAGACCGGACTGGCGACGATCGCGGTCGGCGTGATCTCGTCCTATGACGACGTGAACTCCCTCATCCTGGCCGGGCGAGCCGACCTGTGCGCGATCGGGCGGGCGCACCTGTATGACCCGAACTGGACGTTGCACGCGGCGGCGGATCAGGGGTACTCAGGGCCGGCGGCCGCTTGGCCCGATCCGTGGGCGGCTGGGAGCCGGCCGCCGCAGACTGGGCGGGCGGACGGACCCAAGCCGAGGCTGCAGCTGATCCGCGAGCTGTCGGCTGGGGTCGGCGGCACGAAGCACGCGCGCTGGCGGCCGAACTCCAACCACGGGGATCTCTCAGATGACGATTGAGCCGGTTAACCCGCCTGAGCTAGCCAAGCCGTCCGGCTTCTCGCATGCGGTCATCGCGGAGGGCCGGGTGGTGTTCCTGGCCGGCCAGACCGCGATCGATCCGTCCGGTGCCGTGGTGGGATCCGATGTCGCGGCGCAGTTCGAGCTGGCGCTGAGCAACCTGCTGACCGCGCTGCGGGCGGCGGGCGGCACCGCCGAGCAGCTGACCAGCCTGACCATCTATGCGACCGACCTGGAGGACTACCGCGCGCACGGGAAGGAAATAGGTGCGGTGTGGCGGCGGCTGATCGGGCGCGGCTATCCGGCGATGGCGGCGATCGGGGTGAGCCGGCTGTGGGACACGGCCGCGATGGTTGAAATTCAGGGGTTCGCGGTCATCGCCTAGGAAACGTTGACTAACTGGACTTTCGCGGAATACTAGCCACACGTCCGCCCAGTTCAAGGAGGGCCTGGCCGATGCCGCTCACGCCGTCCGCTCACATCGATACGTTCTGCCGCGACCATCTGCCGCCAGCCGATCAGTGGCCCGAGCTCGAATTCACGCTGCCCGAGCTCACCTACCCAGACCGGCTCAACTGCGCGGACGCCCTGCTCACCGAGACGATCGCCCGGCTCGGTCCTGACCGGCCAGCCCTGCTGCCGCAGGATTCCGCCGAGCCGGCCTGGAGCTACGGCGACCTGGCCGCGACCGCCAGCCAGATCGCGACCGTCCTTACCGCGGATCTCGGGCTGGTCCCTGGAAACCGGGTACTGCTGCGCGGGCCGAACAACCCGTGGATGGTCGCCTGCTGGTTCGGCGTCGTGCTGGCCGGCGGCGTGGTCGTCGCGACGATGCCGCTGCTGCGCTCGGCTGAGCTGACCACGATCTGCGAGATCGCCCAGGTGCGGCTGGCGTTGTGTGACGACCGGTTCACCGCTGAGCTGGAGGCGGCGCAGGTGCCCGGATTGCGGACGGTCGCGTTCGCGGCCAGCGGCCAGGGCTCTGCTTCTGGCTCGGGCTCGGGCTCTGGCTCGGGCTCGGAAGACAGCCTGAACGCGCGGGCGGCCACGAAGCCGGCCAGCTTCGCGCCGGTCCAGACGGCCGCAGACGACGTGGCGATCGTCGCGTTCACCTCAGGCACCACGGGCCGGCCAAAGGCCGCGATGCATTTCCACCGCGAGATCCTGGCGGTCGCCGACACGTTCTCCGCCCGCGTCCTCAGGCCGGCACCCGATGACATCTTCACCGGCACTCCCCCGCTGGCGTTCACGTTCGGCCTGGGCGCGATGCTGATCTTCCCGGTCAGGGCCGGCGCCGCGACGCTGCTGATCGAGCGGGCGACCCCGGCCGAACTGGCCGACCTGATCGCCGCCCGGGGCGTGACCATCTGCTCGACCGCCCCGACCGCCTACCGCGCGATGCTCGCGGCCGGTAAGGCCGGCCAGTTGCGCGGGCTGCGCCGCCCGGTCTCGGCCGGCGAAACGCTGCCCGGGTCGGTCTGGCAGGCGTTCTACGACGCGACCGGCGTGGCGATCATCGACGGGATCGGCAGCACCGAGCTCCTGCACATCTTCATCGCGGCCGCCGACGACGACATTAGGCCAGGCTCGACTGGCCTGCCGGTCCCCGGTTACCGGGCCGCGATCCTGTCTGAGGCCGGCGAGCCAGTCCCGGACGGCCAGCCGGGCCGGCTCGCGGTCAAGGGCCCGACCGGCTGCAAGTACCTGGGCGATGACCGCCAGCGCAGCTACGTCGGCAGCGGCGGCTGGAACTTCACCGGCGACACCTACATCAGGGACGCCGACGGCTACTACTGGTACCAGGCCAGGTCCGACGACATGATCGTCTCGGCCGGCTACAACATCGCGGGTCCCGAGGTCGAAGAGGTCCTGCTCGGGCACCTGGCCGTGGCCGAATGCGGCGTAGTCGGGATCCCGGACGAAACCAGAGGCCAGATCGTGAAGGCGTTCATCGTGCTGGCCGACGGCGCGGCCGAGGGAGACGCGGCTGAGGGAGGCACGGCTGAGGGGGCCGCTGGGGCCGACCTCGTGACCGAGCTTCAGGACCTCGTGAAGGCAAAGATCGCGCCCTACAAGTACCCGCGCTCGATCGAGTTCGTCCCGGCCCTCCCCCGCACCAACACCGGCAAGCTCCAGCGCTTCAAACTCCGCACCGAGCCCGCCAACCCGACCCCGGCCACAACCCCGACCCCGGCCAGTAGTACCGCCGGCGAGCCCGAGCCGTAGTGGCGCCGCCTCCCTCTGCCATGATCACGTGGAGTTTCGCCTGACGGCGATTTAGCCGTCATATACACCGAAAACTCATCACCAGGCGAAAACTCATCACCGAAAATCGGACATACAAGGACGGTTTTCTTGATCATGGCGACTTTTCGACGGGCATCCGGGTAAGTCGCCGTAATCATGACCGTCCCGGGCTGTGCGCGCGCAGCCGTCCGGGCCGCGTCATCGTGATCTGGCCGGGCGGCTGGTTTCGGGGCTTGGGGTCGTGCGGGCTCGGCCGGACGTGGGGTGTGCTGCAGCGACTGCGGGCCGGCGTTGCCGTGGCTGGCCTGGGCGAACAGCATCGTCGGCCCGCCGGCGTTGCCCCGGTGCGCGGTGCCGGGCCGGCGTTGTCGCGGAAGCCGGGGCCTTGGAGCGGTGCCGGGTCAGCGTTTGCTGCGGCCCGGCAGCCTTGAGCTTGAGACGCAGGCAGGATACCCGGATCCGGGTCCAGAAACCTGCCTTCTCC
>DASYAT010000004.1:0-31692 GCA_036501205.1 Streptosporangiaceae bacterium
CCTCCGCCCAGCAGGACGCCGTAACTCACGTGCGATCCCTTGCACAACGCGTTCATCCGGCGGTGCATCTTATAGACGTTGGCAGGCGTCAGGTATTTCGGCGTGTAATTCAGGCTCAAGACCTCGTGCCAGGCATTGAGCATCGAACCAGGCGGCGCGTCAGCGATCATGTCGCGGATCTGGTTGTCGAGCTTGCCGGCCAGAAATTGATTGAGCTCAGGATAGACCGACATAAGCAAACGGGTACCAGGTCCGTTAATTGGCCACGGCGTCGGAAATACATTAACGCTGGCACCACCGCTGGCTCCGCCGCCCGCATAGTAGCGAATGCCGCTGAAGTTATACGACGAACCGAGCTCGGACGCGATCTTATCGAAGGCGCCTAGATTGGAGCCGATAATCACTAGCTGTAACCTCGACTTTCGCATCTGGCTGGGACACAGGCTACCTGACGCATGCATACGTCGCTGACATCACGACACCAGCACGGATCCGTTGCACGGTCGATACATTGTGCCGTTGATGACATGAGTTGGGCCGAATAAGGTATTGACGCTGGCCGGGCGGATTAGGTTGACAGGCGGGAATGCACGGGGCCGCCTCGGGCGTGCCAGACCGGACTCCTATGGAGCGGGGACAAATGACACCAAGGCGGCCCATAACTGCTCTAGCCGGCGCCGTTGCGATAGGCAGCGCCGTTCTGCTCGCCGGAGCGGCGACTGCCGGCGCTACCCCGATCGCCACCGCGGCGACGAAAGGCCCATGGACGACCGCGATCGAGGTACCCGGCCTCGCGACGCTGAACGCGGGCGGCCGCGCCGAGGTGCAGTCGGTCTCGTGCGCCGCGCCGGGCAGCTGCGCGGCCGTCGGCTCTTACCTGGACGGCAGCGGCAACTTGCAGGGGTTCGTGGTCAGCCAGCAGGACGGCGTGTGGGGCAACGCGACCGAGGTGCCCGGCCTCGCGGCGCTGAACGTGGCCGGATTCGCCGAAGCTCTGACGGTCTCGTGCGGGTCAGCCGGCAACTGCGCGGCCGGCGGGTACTTCTACGACCACCACAATCACCAGCAAGCGTTCGTGGTCAACGAGCAGAACGGCGCCTGGGGCAACGCGGCGGCGGTACCCCGCCTGGCCGCGCTGAGCCTCGGGTTCGCCGAAGTCGTAACGATCTCCTGCGAGCCAACAGGCAGTTGCTCAGCCGGCGGCTACTACTACGACCGGCACGGCCAGCAGGCCTTCGTGGCCAGCGAGCAGAACGGCACCTGGGGCGGCGCGATCGAGGTGCCCGGCCTCGCGGCGCTGAACGCGGGGTTCAAGGGCCTCGACGCGATCGCCGGGGTCAGCTCGGTCTCGTGTAACTCCCCGGGCGACTGCGCGGCCGCCGGGGGATACCAGGACCGGCACGGAAACGGCCAGGGATTCCTGGTCAGCGAGCGGAACGGCACCTGGGCCAAGGCGATCAAGCCGCCCGGCCTGGTGCCCCTGAACGCGGGCGGTGAGGCCGGCGTCAACATGGTGTCGTGCACCTCGGCGGGCAATTGCGCGGCCGGCGGGAGTTACAAAGTCAAGGCCGGGCACGCGGAGGGATTCGTGATCAGCGAGCGGAACGGCACCTGGGGCAAGGCCAGCAAGGTCCCAGGCCTCGCGTCGCTGACCCCGCCCTCCGAGCCCACCAGGGTCAACGCGGTCGATTGCACCTCGGCGGGCAACTGCGTCGCCGCCGGCGGGTATCAGGACCGGCACGCGCACAGCCAGGGGTTCGTGGTCAGCAAGCGGAACGGCACCTGGGCCAAGGCAGTCACGGTGCCCGGCCTGCCGGCCTTGAACACGGGCGGGTCGGCCAGGGTCCTGGTCCTGTCGTGCAGTTCGACCGGCAATTGCTCGGCCGGCGGCACGTACCTGAACCGTCAGAAAGACCAGGAGGCATTCGTGGTCAGCGAGCAGAACGGCACCTGGGGCAAGGCGATCGAGATCCCTGGCCTCGGATCGCTGAACACGGGCGTCGCCCAGATCTCCGAAGTATCGTGCGCTCCGGCGGGCGGCTGCTCGGCCGCCGGGTTCTACCAGGACCAGCAGCAGGCTGTGCAGGGCTTCGTGGTCAGCCATCCCTGAGTCAGCCCGGGCGTGGCCAGCCTCTCAGCAGCCGACGAAACGAACCCGTGCAAAGCTTTCCCCCTAATAAGCAGTAAAAAGCCCTTTAGTTAGAAAGATTTGCGCGGGTTCGCGGCGCCGTTTCCAGAGGCCAGTCGATGCGCTACGCGAAACCGGGCCGGCCTGACTGGCCGGGGGTAACGAGGCCGGTCTCGTAGGCGAGCACGACCGCCTGGGCGCGGTCGCGGAGGCCGAGCTTGGCCAGGATACGGCCGACGTGGGTCTTGGTGGTCTGCTCGGCGATCACCAGGGTGGCGCTGATCTCGGTGTTGGACAGGCCGTGCGCGATCAGCCGCAACACCTCGGTTTCCCGCTGCGTGAGCGTCCCGAGTACGGCCGGGGCCGGGAGGCGCTGGTGCGGCTGGCGGGCGAAATCGACGATCAGTCGCCTGGTCACCGACGGGGCGAGCAGGGCGTCCCCGGCGGCGATGACGCGGACCGCCGAGATGAGCTCGGCGGCGGTGGCGTCCTTCAGCAGGAAGCCGCTGGCGCCGGCCTGCAGCGCCGCGTACACGTATTCGTCGAGATCGAACGTCGTCAGCATCAGCACCCGGGGCCGGTCCTGGCTGGCGGCCGTAAGGATCTCGCGGGTGGCCTGCAGTCCGTCCAGCACCGGCATCCGCACGTCCATCAGGACGACATCGGGATCGAGTTCGCGCGTCCGGCGGATCGCCTGGGCACCGTCGGCGGCCTGGCCCACGACCGCCAGATCCGGCTGGGAGTCGAGGACAGCGGCGAAGCCCTCGCGCACCATGGCCTGGTCATCGGCGATCAGGCACCGGGTCGGGACCTGGCCGCCGACGGCCTCGACCGCGGCCGTCACGCCGGGTCGCCCAGCGGCAGTACGGCGGTGACCACGAAACCGCCGTCGTCCGACGGTCCGGCCGACATCGAGCCGCCGAGCAGCGCTACCCGCTCGCGCATCCCGGTCAGCCCGTGACCAGGCCCGCGATCATTACTGTCCTGACCGGCCGGTCCCGGTCCCGGTCCCGGTCCTGGTCCTGGTCCGGCGGGGCCGTTGGTCACCCGCAGCAGCACCGCGCCTCCGTCCTGACCGACCGACACGCTGACGTCGGCTCCCGGTGCGTGCTGACTGGCGTTGGACAGCGACTCTTGCACGATCCGGTACGCGCACACCCCGACGCCGGACGGCACCGGCCGCAGTGAAACGGGTGCGGACAGCTCGATCGAGAGCCCCGCTTCCCTGGCGCCTTCGACCAGCGTGGGCACATCCGCCAGTTCGGGCTGGGGGGCCAGGTCGGCGGGCGCGTCGTCGCGCAGCACGCCGAGCAGCCGCCGCATCTCCGTCAGCGCCTCGCGCGCGATCCCGCTCAGCGAGCTGAACTCGGCCCGGGCCGACTCGGGCAACCCGGTGAGGCGGTACGGCGCCGTCTCGGCCCGGACGGCGATCAGCGACATGTGATGGGCGACCACGTCGTGCAGTTCTCGTGCGATCCTGGTGCGCTCCTCCAGCACGGCCCGCCGTTGCCGCTCGTCCTCGACTCGCTTCGTCTGCGTGGTCAGGGCGAGTTGCGCGCGCAGCCGGGAGCCGGTGCTGTCCACCACGATCGCTACCGCCGTGAAGACGATGGCGGCGCCGACCGGGCCGTGCAGGTTCGGCAGGTCGGCGGTGAGCCACAGCCACCACGGGATGAGGCTCAGCGCCCACATCCAGCCCAGTGCCAGTCGCGGCTGGCGAATCCCGGCCAGGCAGAAGGCGCCGAGCAGCGCGGCCAGCTGGCCTGGCCCCCACGGCCAGCCGCCCCACCAGCCGGCCGGTACCAGCGGGACGAGCAGCAGAGCCAGCCATCCGATCCGCCAGGCCAGCATCGGATAGCGGGCCGCTAGCGGCAGCGGCGCCACGACCGGCACGGCCAGCAGCAGCTGGGCCGGATTCGCGATCCTGGCCAGGTTGGCGGCGCAGAGCAGGAGCGTGGCCAGCGCGAGCATGGTCCAGGCGGTCCGTCGCTCTTGCGGTGACTCCCATCGCCACGCCGGCGGCGGGTCAGGGCCGACCAGCACCTGGACCAGCGCCTGCCAGCCCAGCCTGGCCTGGTTGGCCCAGGCTCGGGCACCGGGCGTCCATTTCACGCTCCCAGCGTATGGCGCCTGGTCAGCCCGGTTCATCACGCCAGCGTTGTCATACCTGGGTATCAGTACTGGCTCGAGCCGGGCCTGCCTGGCTTCTGAGTATGACCGCGGATCCGGCTCCGTGGTGCGACGACCAGGGACCGCCTGGCCCGGCAGCCTTGAGCCATGCTGAATATCGAGATCACCGACCTGACCCGGCGGTTCGGGCGGACCGCGGCGGTAGCCGGAGTCGACCTGCGGGCCGGTCCTGGCGTCTTCGGGCTGCTCGGCCCCAACGGCGCCGGCAAGACCTCGCTGCTGCGGATGCTGGCGACCGCGATCCAGCCGACCTCAGGCACGCTGCGGTTGCTCGACCGCGATCCCGGCTCGTACGGCCCCCGGCAGGAGATCCGGCGCCGGCTCGGCTACCTGCCGCAGCAGCTTGGCTACTACCCGGGCTTCACGGTCACCGAGTTCGTCGAGTACTTCGCGCTGCTCAAAGAGGTCCCTCCGGCCCAGGTACCGGCGGCGGTAGCGACGGCGATCGAGCGGGTCCAACTGGGCGACCGGGCCAAGTCGAGGCTGCGCACCTTGTCGGGCGGGATGCTGCGCCGGGTCGGGGTCGCGCAGGCCATCGTCAATCAGCCAGAACTGCTGTTGCTGGACGAGCCAACGGCCGGGCTGGACCCTGAGCAGCGGGTGACGTTCCGTGCCCTGTTGCGTGACCTGGGACAGCGCGCCACCGTCGTGGTCAGCACCCACCTGGTCGAGGACATCGGCGCCGCCTGCGGTCAGGTCGCCCTGATGGACGGGGGAAAGATCGTCTTTCACGGCACCCCGCTGGAACTGACCGCTCTCGGCGAGGGCCACGCCACCGGCGACGCGCCGCTTGAGCGCGGTTACAGCGCAGTGCTCGCGGCGGCCAGGTCATGAGCGCCGTCGACGCGCCGGCCCTTGCCCTGACCTCCGGCGGCCCGGCCTCGGTCAAGCGCGGGCGACTGCGCGCGACGGCCCGGCTCCTGCGCCTTGAGCTGCGGCACAACGCGATGTTGTGGATGATCCCGGTGGTCGCCGGCCTGTTCTGGTTCACCACGTACCGCAAGGTCATGAGCATGCCGCCGCTGTGGTATCCGCGCGCCGCCGCCCTGCAGCCTCGCCTCTTGCTGGTCTTCGTCTGCCCGGTGGCCGGCGCGGCCGCCTGGATGGGCTCCAGGGAAGCCCGCCGCCGCACCGTCGACGTGGTCAGCATCACCGCCCGGTCGCGGTGCGTACGTCAGCTCATCACCTGGGCCGCCACGGCCGGCTGGGCGGTGCTGGCCTACCTCGGCTGCATCGGCGTCGTCTACGGGGTGACCGCGCGTCAGGCCATCGCAGGCGGGCCGTTGTGGTGGCCGGTCGCGGTCGGCGCGGCGAGCCTGGCGGCCCTGTCCGCGCTCGGCTTCGCCGCCGGGGCGCTCGCGCCGAGCCGGTTCACCGGCCCGCTGACCTCGATTGCCGCGTTCTTCGCCCTGGCGCTCAGCACCCAGCTGATCAACGGGAGCCAGTCCTACTGGGTGGTCTCACCGGTGGTCGCCGCCCCCTGGGACCTCGGACCCGTTCCTGGGGTGGCGATCTTCTACCATTACCTGCCCGACCTGCCGATCGCCCAGGTGATGTTCCTCGCCGGGCTCACCGCCGCGGTGCTTGGCGCGCTGGCGCTGCCGAGGAATTCGGGGCGGCGATCGTTGCGCGCGGCGGCGGCGGTGGTCACCGCGGCCGGGCTCCTGGCGGCCGTGACCGCCGTCCGGCTAGCCGGGACCGGCAAGCTGGACGCGCACGGAATGATCGCCATTCCGGCGCTGCACGACGCCGCCAATGACCGGCCGATCCGGTTCACGCCGGTCTGCAGCCATACCGCCATCCCGGTCTGCCTCAACCCCGCCTACGCCAGCGACCTGCCTGGCGTCGCGTCCGCGCTCGAGCCGGTGCTGACCGAGATCGCGGGCCTGCCGGGGGCTCCGGCCCGGATCCTCCAGGCGAGCGTGGTCTACCACCAGGGAGCCGGCAACGGCGTCAGCGTCGGCCAGGCCGGCCCCACGATCAGCGGCACCCCGCCGGCGTACCACCTGCTGCTGCCCGACCAGCTGAACGGACCCGCCTTCACCACCAGCCAACTGGCCGACGTCACCCGAGCGACGCTCGGACCCGCGCTGATCATCCAGCTCACCGGCTACGGACCGGCCGCGTCCCCGGCGCAGCGCGCGGTCACGGAGGCGCTGCTGACGGACGCCAACCTGCGGCCGCAATCTCTGGCCCTGCCGCCAGGCCCGCCAGGTTCGTCAGGCCCGTCAGGCCCATCAGTCCCGTCAGGCCGAGGCCAAGTGCGCACGAGGGCCCCGAGCACGCCGCCCTGGCTGCTGCCCGGCTCGCCGGTCGTTGCCGCGGCCCGCCGGTTCGCCGCCCTGCCGGTCTCAGCCAGGCGCACCTGGCTCCTGCACCACCTGCCCGCCCTTCGCGCCGGCCAGATCCCCCTGGCCCAGCTCCCATGACCACCAACACATCCGTCCCGGCGGCATCGGACCACAATGCGCGGCCCACCCGGTCACCGCGAACCGAACTGCACCGGCCCCGACGCGCCACGCCCAGCAAGCGGATCCGAACGGCACTGGCCCGTAACGCGCGAGAGCTTCACCCGCTGCGATCCAGGCTGGGCTGGATCCCGGCTTCACCGGCGCGAAACCGGCAGGCCGCCCAACCGCCGCAGATCGCGCTGCGCCTGGGTCGATCGCGCGGCCAACCGAACCCGGCAGCACCGTCCCCCAACCTGCGGCGCACCCGGCGCCTGCGGACAGCACTGCGCCTGGGTCGATTGCACGCTGCCAGCCGGCGGATCCCGGCTGCGCTGGTAGCGATAGCGGCCTGCGCCGTCGGGCTGCGGATCGCGCTCCTCGGGCACTGGGATTCCTACGGTGCGCTGCAGTTGCCCCTGGTCTTCGAGACCGGGGCCGCGGCGGTGATCACCGTCGCCCCGGCCAGCCCGATCGGCGACCCAGAACGTGTCGCCGGCCGCTGGCTGCCCTACCTGAGGCTGGTCGCCGCGCTCGTACTGACCGCTACGGCGACCGTCGCGCTAGCCGCCGCCGGAACCGGTGCCCATCTGGCCGGCGGCTGGCTCGACGTGCTGCGCAACGTGGCCGGCAGCACCGGCATCGGCTTGCTCTGCGCCGCCGCTATCGGCGCGGGCCTGGCCTGGGCCGGACCGGCCGCCTACCTGCTGGCTGGGGTCTACGGCCTGTACACCCAGTGGCACCACCCGGCCCTGACCACACCCTGGCTCTGGCCAGCCCGCCCCCCGCACGACCTCGGCGCGACGATCTGCGCCAGCCTGATCTTCACACTCGGAATGGCAGCAGTCACCGTCCGCGGCGCCCGCGACCCCGCAGGCCAAACCGACTGACACCAGCCCCACCGACCACCACCAGGCCACCACCGCCCACCGCGCCACCACCGCACCGCACCACCGCGCCACCACCGCACCGCCCAGGCCACCACCGCCCACCGCACCGCCCACCGCGCTACCACCGCACCGCCCAGGCCACCACCGCCCACCGCACCGCTGGGCCACCACCGCACTGCGCCACCACCGCACCGCTGGGCATCACCACGCCACCTGGCCACCGGGTCACTGGGGCATCACCGCGCCGCCGACTACGACGGAGACTTGTCAGCAGCGAGGCCGAAAAGGCTCCTGGATCATGAATCTGCGTCCCAATTGTCCGGATCCTGGCGGAGACTTTTCTTTTGACGGAGAGTTTTCCGCGATTCAGGCGCCAGATCTGCGGACAACTCTCCGATCAATGAAAAGTCTCCGCCTAAATTCGGTCATTCCGGACCGGATTCCATGATCCAGGAGCGTTTCCGGTGTCGATGCGGAAAACCCTCCGCCAAAACAGCCCGCAGACCAGATCGCGGCGCCGCCAAAACCCATCCGGCGAACCCACGTGGCGCGTTAGTCACATTCGCAACACCTGTTGCCGCAAATGCCTGCTCCTTCGGAATTGGCGGCAGATGAATACGCACATTCACCTTGTTTTCAGGGGGTGAATCCGCGCATTCATCTTTTGGATGCACTATCCGTTGATGCAGCACGCGGCCATTTGTCCCGTTTCGCATAGGCTCGGGTTCGCCCGCACGGATCCCGTGACGTAGCCCCGTGGCAGGCGCTACGGGTTGACGGCGGGTCGTCCTGTGGTACTAACCGGGCGGGCAAGCGGAGCCCGTGGTCGGACGATTTGGCGGGCCGCGCTGGCTAGCGTCGAGGTATGAGTATCGAAGCTCGCGCACTTACCAAGCGGTACGGAGACAAGACCGCCGTAGATAATCTGACGTTTACCGTGCGCTCGGGGGCCGTGACCGGATTCCTGGGGCCGAATGGCGCAGGCAAGACCACCACCATCCGGCTCATCCTGGGTCTTGACTATCCCACTAAAGGAAGCGCCACGGTCAACGGCAAGCCGTTCTCCGCTCTCTATAGCCCGATGCGGGAGGTCGGCGCGCTGCTGGACGCAAAAGCGGTGCATGGCGGCCGGAGCGCGTACAACCATCTGCTGTGCCTGGCTCAGACCAATGACATCCCGCGCATCCGGGTCGATGAGGTGCTGTCCATCGTCGGCATGTCCGAGGTGGCGCGCAAGCGATCGGGCGGGTTCTCGCTCGGCATGAACCAGCGACTCGGCATCGCCGCGACGCTGCTCGGCGATCCCGAGATCTTGATCTTCGATGAGCCAGTCAACGGGCTGGACCCCGAAGGCATCTTGTGGATACGCAACCTGATGAAAGAGCTCGCCGCCGAGGGCCGCACGGTGCTCCTGTCCAGCCACCTGATGTCGGAGATGGAAAACACGGCCGACCAGCTGATCGTGATCGGCAAGGGCAAGCTCATCGCGGAGTGCTCGATGGCCGAGTTCATCGCGCGCAGCACCCACCAGGCGGTGCGGGCTAAGACCGCGCAGCCGACCGAACTGGCCCGGGCGGTGACGACCGCCGGCGGTCAGGTGACCACCACCGGGACGGCGGCACCGGGCCGCAGCACGGAACTGGAGGTGCGCGGACTGACCCCGGAGCGGGTCGGCGAGGTCGCCTTCGCGGCCGGGGTGCCGCTGCACTTGCTGGCCCCGTTGCGTGCCTCCCTGGAGGAGGCCTTCATGGAGCTCACCGCCGACAGTGTCGAATACCAGGGCGCGGCGCACGAGCTCCGCCAGCTCGCAGAATCAGGAACGGAGGCACGATGACCAGCCAGACTGCCGGAGCGGGCAGGCCCGCCCTGGCCCAACCCGACCTAGCCGGGCGCCCTCGCGCGGTCCCGCCCGCCGCTCGCCGGTCCGGGTTCGCGGGAACGATGCGCTCGGAATTCACCAAGATCCGCTCGGTCCGCTCCACGTACTTCACGATGATCGCGTTCTTCGCGGCCGGCGTTACCTTCGCGTTCGCCGCCACGGCCGGCAACCGGTCGAACGCCGGGCAAGCCTCGTTCGATCCGACGGCCTACAGCCTGCGCGGTGCCGTCGCTTTGGGCGAGCTAATCATCGTGGTGATCGGCGCCCTGGTCATCACCTCGGAGTACGGCACGCGCATGGTCAGTGCATCGCTGACCGCGATGCCGCGACGCGGCGTGCTCTATCTCGCCAAGGCCGTCATTCTCACGTGCGTCACGCTCGTGGTTGCGCTGATCACCTCGTTCGCCTCGTTCTTCGTCGGCCAGGCGGTGCTGGCCTCCACGCACCACGGCGCGAGCATCACCAGCCCGGGTGCGCTGCGCGCCGTGCTTTTGTCCGTGGTGTTCGAGACCTGCTGCGCGTTGCTGGCGTTCGGTCTCGGCGCGATCATCCGGTACACCGCCGGGGCGATCACCGTGTTGTTCGGGGTGATCTTCCTGATCCCCCTGCTCGCGCAGATCTTGCCGACTAGCTGGGACGACACCATCGTGCGCTGGCTGCCCGGCGGCCGGGCTCTGGGTCCGATCTCCGCTGCGAAACCCCTGCCGGACGGCTCTTACCTGTTCGGCCCGTACGGACAAGTAGCGGTCTTCGCCGGATACGCGGCGATCGCCCTGATCGTCGGTGCCGTGCTGTTCCGGCGGCGCGATGCGTAGCCAGCTAGCCGATCAGCGCTCGCGGCCGGCGGGTGGCCGCGAGCCTGGCGGATACGTTGGAAGCGTGGAACAGGTGTACGCATGGCTGCGCCGCCACCCGAGGCTGGTCGACGCCGGACTGGCGCTGGTCCTGCTGGCGTCGGGCGCGACCGTGCTGACGGATCCCGGCAACTTGGGGGTAGCGGCCCACGCGGGACTGATCGCGTTCAGCCTGGTGCTGGCCGGGCTCGTCGTTTTCCGCCGCCAGTACCCGGCGGCCACGTTCGTGATCGCGAGCACGATCTTCGTGGTTCAACTGGCGCTCGGAATGCACCCGGGAGCCTTTGAGCCGGTGACCGCGGACGCGGCGATCATCGTGCTGCTCTATACCCTGGCCGCTTACCGCCCGCGCCGGATCTCCTTGCCCGGCCTGTGGCTGTGCCTGATCTTCGTCGCGGTGGCCGTCATCCGGTATCCGCCCGCCCACGGCGACAAGACCCTGCGCTTCATGCTGATCCTCGCCCTCGAACTCGGCGTGCCGGTCGTGACCGCCTGGCTGCTCGGCGACTCCATGGCGGGCCGGCGCGCGTACGTCGTGTGGCTGGACGAGCGGGCCCGCCAGGCCGAGGCCGAACGCGACGCGAAAGCGCGGCTCGCGGCGGCCACCGAACGGTCCCGCATCGCCCGCGAAATGCACGACATCATCGCGCACAACCTGTCGGTGATCATCGGCCTCGCGGACGGCGGCCGGTACGCCGCGGCGCGCTCCCCCGATCGATCCGGCCAGGCGCTCAGCGAGATCGCCGGCACCGGACGGCTGGCGCTAGCCGAGCTTCGCCAGCTGCTCGGCGCGCTGAGCCAGGAAGATCACCACGAAATCGAGCTGGCGCCGCAGCCAGGCATGACCGACCTGGAACCTCTGCTGGACCGGGTTCGGGCGG
The DNA here is from genome assembly GCA_036501205.1 of Streptosporangiaceae bacterium. Taxonomy (GTDB): domain Bacteria; phylum Actinomycetota; class Actinomycetes; order Streptosporangiales; family Streptosporangiaceae; genus Chersky-822. The sequence continues at coordinate 11,270 of DASYAT010000004.1, forward strand.
CCGGGCTTCCTGTGCGCTGCACGGTGCGTGGCGACTCGAGCGGGCTGTCCGAGGGACGGCAGCTCACGGTGTACCGGATCGTGCAGGAGGCGCTGACCAATATCCTCAAGCACGCCGGCGGCGCCGCGACGGCCGAGGTCACGCTCGACTACACCGGTGGCGCGGTCGACGTGCGCGTCACCGACACCGGCCCCGGCGCCGGCACCAGACCGGCTAGACCGGGCCGGCTGGCTCGACCGGCCGCTCGCCCGGCCGACGGCCAGGGCCTGCACGGAATGCGCGAGCGGGCGGCACTGTACGAAGGCACGCTCAGCGCCGGCCCCTCGCCCAGCGGAGGCTGGCGAGTCGAAGCGCACCTGCCCGCGCCCGCTACAGCACCCACACCCGCCGCACCACCCGCGCCCGCATCAACATCCGCGCCCGCGCGCACGCCGGCGGCCTCATGACCAGCGTGCTCATCGCGGACGACCACGCCCTGCAGCGCCTGGGCTTCCGCATGTTGCTGGAGAGCCAGCCCGACCTGGCCGTGGCCGGCGAGGCCGCGAACGGCCTGGAGGCAGTGCGGCTCGCGGCCGAGCTGCACCCGGACGTCGTGCTGATGGACATCCGCATGCCCGGCCTGGACGGCATTGAGGCGACCCGCCGCATCACTAACGCCGGCGCCCGCCCGCGAGTACTCATCCTGACCACCTTCGACCTGGACGAATACGCGTTCGCCGGGCTGCGCGCCGGAGCCAGCGGATTCCTGGTCAAGGACGCGCAGCCGACCGAACTGCTAGCCGGCATCCACGCCGTGGCCGCCGGGGACGCCGTGGTCGCGCCGGCGCTGACCCGCCGGCTGATCGAGAAGTACGCTCACCTGCTGCCTGCCCGCGCCGATGCCGATCCCGCCGCTACCGACCCTCGGCTGTCCGCCCTGACCGACCGGGAACGCGAAGTGCTGCGGGCCATCGCCCTCGGCTGGACCAACAGCGAGATCGCCGACCGGCTGCACCTAGCCGAGTCCACCGTCAAGACGCACATAGGCCGGATCCTGGCCAAGATCGACGCCCGCGACCGCGTCCAGGCCGTCATCTTCGCCTACGACACCCACCTGGTCCGCCCATCCTGACCGCTGTCGGCGCCCCTGCGACTGCCCAGCTCAGGCTCTTGCGTGCGCGTCGGCGATCTCGGCTGGCCAGAAGGCCGGAAGAGTGGAAAAGTTCGGCGTTCCCTTCTCGTCATTGACGTAGAGATTGCCGATCCGGTCTCTGGCGGCATCACTGAGGTCGAGGCCGACGCCGGCTCTTGTGCCTGAATTTACGACCGCCGCGAACCGGCTGCTCGGATAGCTGGCCAGCCAGGACGGGAACGTCGCCGATTGGAACTGCGCCTGCGAGCCGACGAAGATCTGCAAGATATCGGCCGTCGGCAGGTAGCACGAGGACGACGCTGTGAACCCGCCCGGATCGAGCATCACCAGGTCACCGAGGCGGTGCGCATAGTTGTACAAGCTGCGGTAGTACGCAAGGTCCGAGCACGAGGTCGGCACCTGGTCATAGAAGACACCCGTCGTTCCGTACCAGGTGATCGCGTGGCTGACTTCCGTTTCCACGGTCGCGAGCGGGACACTCCCGTATTTGGTGGACACGTAGTAAAGCGGGACCACTCCGGCGCGACGCAGAGCCTTTACCGTCGCCGGCCATTCCGGGCTGGCCGCGTCGGCCGGCTTGCCGTTGCAGCCAGAACCGCTGCCATCGGGTGCGCAGATGTCCACGATGGCAGCGCGGGTCGTCGGCGCCGCCTTTGCCAGGGCCGACCAATAGGCCGAGGTCGGAGCCGCGTACAGCGGGGTAATGACGCGCTCAGGGGCCTCGTGCGACGCGGCCGCCGGCGCAGCGGGAACGTGCGGGACCGTCGCATGCCGCGCGACCGCCGCCACGTCGTTGGCTTTCGCCAGCCAGACGATGCCCGCGGTAGCCAGTGCCACGCACACCACGGCGGTCGTGAGAACGACCGGCCGCTTGGCCCGGAGCCAGCCGCGCAGCGTCAGCATCAAATTCCGCCAGGACGGTCGCCCTCTCGGCAGGCCGGGCTGGCGAACGTCCCCTCCGGCAGGCCCCTTACCGCCGTAGGAGTCAACAAGCCGGGACAGCGCCACTTGCAGCCGGTGCAGTTCGGCCAGCTCAGCCGACCGACCGGCCAGACCCTGCTCATCGGCGGCGCCGGTCACCACCTCACGGTCAGCGCTCGCGTCCTCCCAGGCAATCTCACGGTCACTACGCAGGATCTGCCGGTGCAGCGCCGCCAACGGCGGACCCGGGTCAGCGCCAAGCTCCTCAGCCAGGTGCCGCCGGGTCTGCTCAAACCAGCGCAGCGCCTCGGCCTGCCGACCGGACCGGTACAGCCCCAGCATCAGCTGGCCGATCAGCCGTTCATCAGCCGGATGCGCGATCGCCTCGCCGGCTAGCGTCACCGCCAGCCCGGCGTGCTCGCCTTCACGCAGCGCGATATCGCCAAGATCCAGCACGGCGCCGACCCGCTGCTGCTCTAAGGCATCGCGCATCGAGTTCAGCCACGGGCTGGTCAGACCGGCCAGGGCCGGCCCGCGCCACAACGCGAGAGCGTCGCTGAGCAACTCGCCCGCACGCCCTTCGTCCGCCGGAGCCGCTGCCGCCTGAGCCGCTGCTGCCGCCGGAGCCGCTGCGGCCGCCTGAGCCGCCTGAGCGACCTGATCCCGGAACCGGTACAGGTCCACCTGGTCCCGGCCGACGTTCAGCAGGTAGCCCCCTGACCTGCGGACCAGCAAGGCGGCCGGTTCGCCGGCACTGGCGATGGCGGATCTCAGCTTGGCAACATAGGCGTAGAGGTTATTCCGGACGCTGGCCGGGGGACTCGCCCCCCAGACCCGGTCGACCAGCACATCGATCGGCACCACCCGGCCGAGATCGAGCAGGAGCACGGCCAGCACCGACCGCTGCTTGACATGCCCGACATCGATCCGCTTGCCAGCGCTCCAGACCTCGACCGGACCGAGAATCCGGAACTCCATTTCAGATTCGCCCCCGACAAATGCGAAAAATAAGATTTACTGTACCAGCGCCGAAATGGCCGCTTGACCTGACCCGCTACCTGCGCTAGGACTGCCCCGCCAAGGTTTCCTGTACCTTTCTGCAAGGTCCGGCGGGCAGGGTTGCGCCCATGCGAGCTCTCAAATATGCCCTGGCCGCGATCGCCGTGGCCGGCCCGTTGCTGCTGCCGTCCGCCTTCGCCGCGGCGGCCGTGCCGACCTCGTCTGAGCACATCATCACGACGCTCTACGCGCAGCCGACCGACTCCGCCTGGAGCCCGGTCGAAGCCGCCGCGCCCACGGTCAGCGCCGCGATCCTGGACATCTGCTCAGCCGACGGCAGCGGCTCAGGCGGCTGCGATTTCCCCAAGCCGCCGATCCCCTGGGACGAGCAGCCGCCGACCACGTGGAACACGCTGATCGCCAACCTCCAGAGCACAGGCATCACCCCGCTGATCTACATCGCCACCGACTACGCGGACACGGGACAGGGAAATGGTCCGACGTACACCCTCGCGACGGTCGAGTCCGAGGTGGCAGATGCCGTCGGCTGGTACGGCAAGAACATCGGCTTCATGTTCGACCAGGGCGCGACCACCTGCGACCTGGAATCCAGTTACTACGCGCCGCTCTACAGCTACGTCAAGAGCGTCACCAGCAACGGCCCGGTCGAGATCAACGCCGGAACGGTCAACTCGACGATGTCATGCTATCTGAGCGCGACGGACATCTTGCAGGTGTTCGAGGGATCAGAGTCGGCGTTCACGGCGGCGAACAACACGTTCCCGGCCTGGATGGCGAGCTATCCGGCCAGCCGGTTCGCGAGCACGATCAGCGCGGGCACGACCGCCGGCGTCGGCGGCGACGTCACCGAGGCCGCCGCGAACCGGATCGGCGACGTGTACGTCGATGACGAGACCGGGGCGCCGACTTACGCGGCCCTGCCCGCCTTCTGGTCGGCCGAGGTCGCCGGCGCGGCCGCGGCCAGGCCGGTGAACCCGTTCCAGGCGCTCTGCGACCTCGACGGCCCGTGCCTGAACGCGACCAGCAGCGCCGCGGGTCATGCGGTCGATCTGGCCTCGTTCAGCTCAGGCAACGCCTCGCAGAACCTCGCCCTGTACAACTACGGCGGCGACTACGGCTGCACCGTGGTCACGTCGACCTGCCCGTTCCACAGCACGGCGTTCGACAGCGAGTTCCTCGGCGACCGGCTGATCAACCTCACGTTCACCGGCCTGAGCGGGCAGCCGGTGGCCGCGACGTATCCGAGTGCCAGCGTCGACACCGAGCCGGTCGGCGCCGCGCCCGATCGGAACATCTACGTGCTCGACCCTAATTGCGGCAGCTCCTGCGCCTACCTGATCTCGCCGTACTGGACGAACCAGAACAGCGCCGTCGATGCCCTCTACGGCCCGCCGCTCGGCACCCAGGCCAGCGTCAACGCGTTCACGAGCAGCACCCGGCAATCGTGGGTGATTCGCGGCTAGATGCAGCTCACGCAAATCTTTCTTCCAAAAAATTTCATTTATAAAGGGGTGCGAATGTCTTCTCCGGTGCGAGGCCACCAGCCTCGGCGTACCGGGCCTGCGGCCGCCCTGACGTTGCTCGCGGCTGCTCTGGCCATGGTGCTGGCGAGCAGCGGGCCGGTCAACGCCGCCGTCCGGGCCGGTCACCCCGCCGGAAAGCCGGTCCCCAGCCACCGGGTGCCCGGGCTGGTCCGCCCCGGCCGGGTACCGCCGCAGGCGCCGGCTCCGCACCACCTCCTGCCCGCGTCGAAGGCGGTAGCGGTCAAGCGCCGCGAGCGACCGCGAGAACACTATTCGGCCGCCATGCGGGCCGACATCGCCGCTGCCGTCCGGGCCGAACGCACCGGCCACCCCGTCATCGTCGGATCGCAGACCACCGACACGCTGGAAGTCCTGGCCCATCCGGACGGCCGGTTCGAGTTCATTTCGAACGCGCTGCCGGTCCGGGTCCAGGTACACGGCCGGTGGGCCCAGATCAGCACCAGCCTGCGACGGGACTCCGACGGTTCGTGGACGGCCGCGCTCACCAGCGCCCCGGTGACCTTCTCCGGCGGAGGCACCGGGACGCTGGCCGTCGTGACCGACCCGGCGACCGGCCGGTCGGTGTCGGTGTCGGTGCCGTTCGATCTGCCGCGTCCCCGAGTGACCGGCAGCGTCGCGCTCTACCCCGATGTGCTGCCAGGAGTGGACCTGCGCCTGCAGGCGACCTCGACCGGCTACCAGGAGGTCATGGTCATCCATAACGCCGCCGCGGCCGCCGATCCCCGGCTGCGGGCGCTGACCTTCACCCTGCGCGGCGGCCCGGGCGTGACGCTCCGCCGCGGGCAGGACGGTGCCGTAACCGCGGTGGACTCGGCGACTGGCAAGACGCTGTTCACCAGCGGACGGCCGATGATGTGGGACTCAAGCCGCAGCGGCCCGATCCATGCCGCTCCCAGCGCCGGTTACTCCGGCTCGGGGCGGGTCTTCGGCGTCCCGATCCTGGCGACGAAGATCTCGCGGACAGGGCGGTCGACTGCGGCGCTGACGCTGGCGGTGCCGACGACCGCGCCGACCGGATCGAAGATCAAGTTCCCCGAGTACGTCGACCCGGAAATCAGCGATAACAGCAGCACCCAGTATTACGCGCAGGTGGCCAATTTCGGCGGTTTCTGGACCACGACGACCGCCACCACGTCGGTGGGCAACGGCATCGTCGAGGTCGGCGACTGCGCGTACTCCGACTGCGGCTACGACTGGGACGGCACCGACTACTCCAGCTACGTCGACCGGGTCTACTTCCGGATGAACACCGCGCCGCTAGCCAAGCGCAACGGCTTCGTCGCGAGCGTCTACTCGGCTACGTTCTTCGCCGACGAGGTCACTAACAGCAACGGCTGCACCGCCCAGGACGTGGCCTTGTACGAGGCCGGGACGATCTCAAGCTCCACCAGGTGGGGCGGCCCTGAGGGGTCCTTGATCGGTGAGGCGGCTTCGGCCGCGGGCGGCGGCTCGGGTTGCAAGGCGGGCGATGTCGACCTGAACGCGACTTCCTACTTTCAGGCCGATGAAGGCGTCGGTCCGACGAACCTCACCTTTGAGCTGCGCGCGCCGTCGGAATCCAACGAGTTGCAGTACAAGGCGTTCACCGACAATCCGTCGCTGGATGTCTACTACAACTTCGCGCCGCTCACGCCGACCGGGCTCGGGGTGTCGGACGCGGTTACCTGCACCTCGACGACCTACACCTCGCAGAGCGAGCCGTCCCTGACGGCTACCGGCAAGGACAATAACCCGTCGCCGCTGAACCTCGACTACAACTTCACGCTCGACACCGCGTCGGGAACGCTGGTCAAAAGCGCGAAGCTGACCAACGGCACGGCCGGCTACGCGTCCGGCACCGCCGCCGCCTGGAACGCCGAGGGCACGCTGACCTCCGGCGACGCCTATAAGTACGACGTCTATTCGACCAACGTCCTGACCAGCGGCGACAAGTCCGGGACCAGGAACTCCCCGGTGACCGGGACGTACAGCTTCACCGACCTGTCGACACCACCGTCGGCCGCACCGGTGATCTCGAGCTTCGACTTCCCGGCCGGCCAGTGGGGCCAGCCGTCCGGCGCGCCCGGCGTCCTGACCGCCGACACGAACGGAGCCGCCAATATCGCGGGCTTCGCCTATTCCTTCGACGGCGGCTCCGGCAGCGAGCCGGTCCCTGACACCGCCGATTGCAAGTACCTCACCGACGGCGGACTCGGCACCTCAGCGAACGCCACTGGCGGCGGCAACGCGAATGGCGAGCTCGAACTGGCCGCCGGCGACAGTGCCCAGATCCAGGTGCCAGCTAACCTCACCCCCGGCCAGCACACCCTGTACGTCCGGAGCTTCGACTACGCCCATAACGCCTCCCCGGAGTCCGCCTACGTCTTCTACGTGGCCCCGAACTACCAGAACACTAGTCAGCCGGTCACCTACACCGACGCCAGCACCCTGGCCGCCAGCGCGACCGGCACCAGCGCGTCGCTGGTCTCCAGCCAGGCGCAGACCTGCTGCGGCATCACCACCTGGCGCGGCGGCAGCCAGCTCCTGTTCAACGCCGGTGCCGTCGGCCAGACCTTCACGATCCCGCTGACCGTGCCGGCCAGCGGGACCTGGCAGCTCGGCGCCGACATGACCACGGGCCCGCACTACGGGCAGGCGGCGGTCACTCTCGATCAGGCGACCTCCGACGTGCCGCTGGGCGGGACCGGCACCGTCGCCTTCGACGGCTACGACCCGGTCGAGTCCAATGTGTACACCGATCTGGGCACCCAGACGCTGACCGCCGGGACGCACACCCTGACCTTCACGGTGACCGGCCAGAACCCCAGCGCGCTCGGCTTCCAGCTCGGCATCAACTACCTGACCCTCAGCCCGACCGGCCGGTACGACGCGACTAGCCTGACCTGGTCTGGCACCAACACGGCGGGCAGCCTGGCACCGCAATGCTTCGACGAGCCCGCCTGGTCGGACAACTGCCAGCTGTTCCTGGGCAACACGGCGCCCGGCACCAGCTTCACGGTGAGCTTCGACGCGCCGGTGGAGTCGGACTACGCGCTCGGCGTGAACCTGACCAGCGCCGACGACTACGGCGAGCTCAGGTTCGACCTTGATCCGGCCTCCGGAGACATCAATCTCGACGACACCGCGGCCGACCCGCTCGACGCCTACAGCCCGGCCGTGTCGGCCAGCTATGTCTTCCTCGGCGCCGCGCACCTGACGGCCGGGGTGCACGTGCTCAAGGTCACGGTCACCGGCACCGACGCGTCGTCGGTCGGCGACCGCTACAACGCCGGGATCAACTTCGTGCAGGCCGTGCCGGTCACCGGCGCCACCGACGCCAGCTTCACCTCGGCGATGAACAACCTGGGCCTGATCAGCGACGGCACCTCGGTCACCGGCCGGACCGGCAACTTCGACCTGAACGACGACGCCAGCGGCGGCAACCTCTCGGTGCAGGCGCTGGCGGCCGCGGGCATCACGCCCGGCACCGCCACCGGGCCAGGGGGCACGTTCAGCCTGAACGGCGCGACGTTCACGATGCCGCAGCTCAGTGCCAGCGGAGGCGTCGCGAGCTACGACAACGTCATGCCGGATGGTCAGACCATCCCGCTGCCAGCGGTCCAGGCCACCGGAGTGGCCCTGCTGGTGGCAGCGACCTGCGGCGCGACCCCGGCCGCGACGGCGACGCTGAACTACAGCGGCGCGCAGTCCAGCAATGCCGCTATCCCGTCCGTTCCTGACTGGCTGGCCGGCCCGAGCAGCGGCTCGGTGCTGACGCTCAGCTATTACGACTCCGGATCAACCGTTAATGCCTCCTCCCGGCCCCGCCTCTTCGAGGTCATGCTTCCGGCCAATCCGACCGCGCCGCTCGCGTCGATCACGCTGCCGGTGATGACGGCGAACTTCCTGACTAACACCGAGTCCTGCACAGCGTCCAACGTGCTGCACGTCCTCGCGATCGGGACTCGGACCGTGCCGGGCGGGCCGTCGGGTTCGGTGTGGACCGGTGCCTACTCGGCACCGATGGACACCACCGCGCTGCAGGGCCTGCCGATGACCAACGAGACGCTCCGCGAGGTGGTCCCGCTGTCGTCGGACGGCTCTGGGTACGTGCGGATTCACCTGTCGAACGCGCACGCCGACACTCCGGTCACGTTCGACGAGGCGACCGTCGCAGCGCAGGCGGCCGCAGGCGGCCCGGTCACCGTAGCGGCGCCGGCGGAAGTGACGTTCGGTGCCTCGTCCAGCGACAGCGTGACGATCCCGGCGGGCGGCGACGCGTGGAGCAACCCGGTGGCGCTGCCTTCCATGACGGGCGGCACCGGGGAACTGACCGTCAGCGTGCACATTCCCGCCAGCGACACGGTGACCGCCGGGGCCATTCATGACTCGAGCAACCTGGGCACGTTCTACGCCGTCGGCAACGACACCACCGACCAGGCCGGCACGGACGACTTCAGCAACACGGACTCATTGTCCGGCCAGTACTTCCTGGCCGGGGTGGACGTGAGCCAGTCCGCTGGCTCAGCGGATGGCACGATCGCGGTGCTCGGTGACCAGACCGCGACGCAGGCGCCGGCCTGGACCTACGGCAACTGGAGCTCGGACCTCCCGTCGGTGTTCAAGACGGCGGGCGTGCAACTGCCAGGCTCGATCGCGGACGCCGCGACCAGCGACGGCCAGCCATCGGACTGGTGGCAGCTGAACGGCAGCGGCTATGACACCTCGTCGGTGGCCTACGACAGCGGCAGTGTCGGCACTGACAACCTGACGCTCGACGGCGGCCCGCAGTGGTTGGCCCAGCATCCGCCGGCCGGCCCGAGCGCGGGATCGCTGGACCTCAACGGCACCAGTCAGTACGCCGTGACAGCCGGTCCAGTGATCACGAGCGCAACCGGCGGCTTCGCGGTTTCGGCCTGGGTGAACCTGAGCTCGCTGCCGGCCCGCAACGCGACCGTGCTGGCGCAGGACGGCAGCAGCGAGAGCGGCTTCTACCTGGGCTACAGCTCTTCGCACGGCGGGGACTGGATGTTCTCCTTCGCCGGCTCGGACGCCAGCAGCGCGTCGATGACCAGCGTCTACGGGCCGGCCGCGGTGGCTGGCGCCTGGACCCACCTGGCCGGGATCTACAACCCGCTGGCCGGCACCATCGACTTGTTCGTCAACGGCGTCCAGGTCGCCAGCACGGCGTTCAACCCCAGCTGGATGTCGACCGGCGGCTTCACGGTCGGCCGTGACCTGACCAACGGCACCGACGCCGACTTCTTCCCCGGCCTGATCAGCGACGTTCGCGCGTACAACAGCGCGACGATGTGGGAATTCCAGGTCTCGGAGAGCTACAACGACACCGGCCTGAGCGCGATCACGACCGGCAACGCGCCGGCCGCGTTCGAGAATGACGCCGCCGTCGAGCCCAACCTGCGCGATGTCATCGTCAGCCTCGGCGCGGGTGACGTCCTCAAGGGCGTGCCGTCCGCGACGATCGAGCACAATCTGCAGGCGCTCGTCTCCGACATCCAGGGCCGGTACGACAACGACACCGGCACGCCGGTGCAGGCGCTGCTTACCACGATCCCGCCGCTGGATCTCGCCTCGAGCGACCCGCGCGAGGCCGTCAGGCAGGCGGTCAACGCCTGGATCATGAGCGGCGGCACCACCGCGCTGCTGCCGCTCGATATCGCCGGCGCGGTCGACGCCGGCCCCTTGGCCCCGAACGACGTCGCGGCCAAGTACCTCACCGGCGGCGTACCGAACGCGGCCTATTACTCGGCGATCGCGAGCGCGGTGGCCAACGGGATCGACACCGCGATACCTCCGGTCTCCCTGTGAGGGCCGGGCCGGTAATCGCGTCGTGGACTGGGAGGCTGTGATGAGCGGGGCGGCACGCAGGACGCTGGTGTCGGCGTCGGCAGCGGTTATCGCGCTGGCGGTAACCGGAGCCGCTCCGGCCGCAGGATCGCCGGCCGCAGGATCGCCGGCCGCAGGATCAGGGAGTGCGCACACCCGCAAGTTCGTGCCGCCCAAGGTTCAGCGGGTACCGGTGCTGCCCAGGCAGCTAGCCCGGATTTCCCAGGGGAGGCAAACACCGCGCGGGCCGGTCGCCAGGGCCAGGCTCTCCGCCCGGGTGGCCGCCGAATTGCGGACCGGCCGCGACCGCCGGCCTGCTTCAACCTGGCCGCAGGCGAACGCCTCGATGGTGACGGTGACGCCAGCGGCCAGCTCCAGGACCCTGGAGTCCAAGTTCAGCGTGTCGGTACTCCCGCATCACTCGGCCGTGGCGGCGCGGATCGCCGGGGTACTGTTCACGCTGACCGAACCCGCTAAGGTGACCGGCCCGGTGAAGGTCAGCCTGAGCTACCGGTCGTTCCGCAACGCCGATGGCGGGTCATTCGGCCAGCGGCTCAGGCTCGTACGGCTCCCGGCCTGCGCCCTCTCGACGCCGCAGGTGCGCAGGTGCGAGGTGCAGGCGCCGCTGCGGTCGGTCAACAACGGGCGAAGGATGCTGATCTCTGCCCGGGTCAATCCCGAACCGGGCCCGATGGTGCTCGCCGCCGTCGGCGGATCCTCAGGCAGCAGCGGCGACTATTCCGCGACCTCGCTCGCGCCGTCGGGCACCTGGGCCGAGGGCGGCGCCTCGGGCGACTTCACCTGGAGCTATCCGATCGCGGTGCCGCCGCCCGCCGCCGGGACGGCCCCCGCGGTCGCGCTCGGCTACGGCTCGGCGTCCGTCGACGGGCAGACCGCGCAGACCGACAACCAGGGCAGCCTGGTCGGCGAGGGCTTCGCGATCGGCTCCAGCTACATCCAGCGGATCTACACCCCGTGCGCCAACGACCCCGAGGGCGCGATCGCCAGCGACTTCGACGACTGCTGGGCCGGCAACGTCGTCACGATGGACCTGAACGGGCACTCGACGCCGCTGGTGCTCGATTCGTCGACCGGCACCTGGCACGAGCAGTACGACCAGGGCGACCGGGTGCAGTACCTGACCGGCACCGACGCGAACACCGGCAACGGCACCTACGACGACGACTACTGGGTGGTCACGACACCGAACGGCACGAAGTACTACTTCGGCAAGAACCGGGGGCCAGGCTGGGCCTCAGGCGATGCGCAGACGAACTCGGCCTGGACCGTGCCGGTCTACGGCGCGCACAGCGGCGACCCGTGCTATTCGTCGGCCGGGCTCGCTGGCTCCTCCTGTGATCAGGCCTGGCGCTGGAACCTGGATTTCGTGATCGACCCGAACGGCAACACCTCCGCGTACTACTACACGCCGGAGACCAATTATTACGGTGCGGATAACGGCACCACTGGCGTCGAGTACGACCGGGACGGCTACCTGAACCAGATCGACTACGGCCTGCGAGACGAGAACGGCTCGATCTACGCCGGGTCGACCGACACCAACCCGCCGGATGAGGTCGTGTTCGGCGCGGACCAGCGCTGCATCCCGACCTCGCAGTTCGCCTGCGGGTCGGCTCAGTTCAACGCCGCGAACGCGGCCAGCTGGCCCGACACCCCCCAGGACCAGCAGTGCCTCTCCGGTGCGACCTGCAATAACCACGCGCCCTCGTTCTGGACGCAAATGCGGATCGACTCGATCACCACCCAGTACTACAACGGCTCCGGGTACGCCAAGGTCAGCTCCTACGCCTTCGGGCAGAGTTTCCCCACCGCCGGCGACGATGAACTGCAGCTCGACACGATCACCAGAACCGGTTATGCCGCCTCCGGCGCGTCCCTGGCGGTGCCGCCGGTGGAGCTTAGCTATCAGCTCATGAACAACCGGGTGCCCGGCTACAACGGCCAGCCGTCGATGGCGGCCTGGCGGCTGACCAACATCGAGACCGAGACCGGAGAGGTGATTTCGGTCCAGTACTCCTCCACCTGCACCGCCGCCGATGTCCCGGCCAGCCCGTCGTCGAACACCACGCTGTGCTACCCGGTCAGGTGGACGCCCGTCGGCGATCCGAGCCCGATCCTGGACTACTTCAACAAGTACGTGGTCGACGAGGTCACGGTGCAGGACGGCAACGCCGGCGACCCGTCACAGGTGACCGAGTACACCTACGTCGGCAATCCGGCCTGGCACTACGACGACAACCAGCTCATCAAGGCGGCGGACCGCACCTGGGGCCAGTTCCGCGGCTACAGCACCGTCGAGACTTTGACCGGCAACCCGCAGAACGTCACCAACGGCGCGGCCGACCGGCAGACGATGACCAAGACGACTTACTACCAGGGCATGAACGGCGACACGATGCCGAACGGGCAGACGTCGACCGCGACGGTGACGGACTCGCTCGGCGAGACGTTCACTGATGCCAACGCGCTCGCCGGGCTCGCGCTCGAGGTTCAGACGTTCGACGGCTCGAGCGGGGCCCAGCTGACCGACAAGATCACCGAGCAGGCGGTCACCGCGGTGACCGGCAGCGAGCCGGTGCCCGGACTGCCGGCGATGCAGTCCGCGATGACCGGCGTGAGCCTGGAACGGGACTACACCGACCTGCCCGGCGGCGGCCAGAACGAGCTGAAGACGGCCACCACCGACGACGGCGACGGCCGTCCGGTGCTGGTCCAGCAGTCAGGGACCGGCATCGCGACGACCTGCACGCAGACGACCTACGACGACAGCACCGCAGCGTGGATCAGGGACGCCGCCGCCGAGGTCATCGTCACGGCGCAGGCCTGCCCGGCTAGCGCCGGAACGCTGACGGCGGCGGACATCGTCAAGGACAGCCGCAACTATTACGACGGCGCGACCAGCCTGACCACACCGCCAACGGCGGGAAACGCCACCATGCAGTCATCCGCGGTGACCAACTCCGCGGGCGCGCTTACCTTCCAGACCCAGTGGACGAAGGCCTACGACTCGTCCGGGCGGGTCCTGACCAGCACCGATGCTCTCGGCAACAAGACCACGACGGCCTACACCCCGGCCGACGGCGGGCCGCAGACCAAGGTGACCACGACCAACGCGCTGAACCAGGTCTCGACCAAGACCTACGACCCCGGCCTGGGCGCCACGCTAACCTCGACCGACGCAGCCGGCTACCTGACGAGCTTCTCCTACGATTCGCTCGGACGGCTGACCGGCGTCTGGAAGCCGGGTCGCTCGCAGGCCGGCCAGGCCACCCCCAACATCAGCTACGCCTACCGGGTGTCGCAGACCACGCCGCTGGCGGTGACCACGAACACGCTCATCGACTACGGCACCGGCACCGGCTACCTGACCTCGGTGTCGATCTACGACTCGCTCGGGCAGCTACGTCAGGTCCAGACCGCCGCCGAAGGCGGCGACACCTCGGTCAGCGACAAGTTCTACGACTCGCACGGCTGGGTCTGGCAGACCAACAACAAGTACGTGGTCAGCGGCAATCCGTCGGTCAGCCTCGTCTCTGAGGCCGAATCGGCCGTCAACGACCGCACCATTACCGCCTTCAACGGCGCCGGAGAGGCGGTAGAAACACAGGACTACAACGGCGGCACGCTGACCGAGTCCAAGCAGACGGTGCAAGGCGGCGACCAGGTCACCACGATCACCTACAGTCCATCGGGCACCGTCGTCGGCACGCCCGTCGCCACCGTGACGAACGTGCTCGGCCAGACCACCGAGCACATTCAGTACGCCGGCGACCCGACCGTGAGCCCGGCTTCGGTCGTGAGCGGCGGCAGCCCGCAGGTGACCGCGATGTCCTATACCGCCACCGGTCTCCAGTCGCAGGTCACCGACCCGGCCGGGAACACCTGGTCGCTCAGCTACGACCTGCTCGGCCGGGAGACCAAGGCCGTGAACCCCGATTCTGGCACCACCGTGACCGGGTACGACGCGGCCGGCAACGTGGCCTACGTCACCGACGCCAGCGGGGTGTCGAACAACTACACCTACGACGCGCTGAACCGCAAGACCGCCGAGTACACCGGGTCGACCGCGCAAGGCTCCGGCACCAAGGTCATGACCTGGGTCTGGGACACCCTCAAGCCGGGGCTGCCGTCCTACCAAACCGAGATCACGAGCTCTGGCACGTACGAGACCGGCGATCTCGGCTACGACGCCTACGGCGAGCCTTCGGGAACGTGGGTCACCATGCCGTCCGGACAGCCTCTGGCCGGCACCTACCGCACCCAGTACTCGTACTCCTCCACCGGCCTGCTGCTGGCCGAGACCCCGGCGGCCGCCGGCGGGCTGCCAGCCGACGCCCTGACCTTTAGCTACGACAAGTACGGCGACCCGCTCACCGAGACCGGGTACGACACCTACGTGTCCGGCGCGGTCTACACGCCTTACGGCGAGGTCTCCCAGGTCGACCTGGGCACCGGCCCGTCGGCGGCGGCGCTGACCTATTCCTACGATCCGCAGACCCGTCTGATCACCGGCATCAACCTGTCCGATGACCAGCCCAGCCCGCAGGTGGACAACACGGCCTACGCCTACAACGCCGGCCAGCAGGTCACCTCGATCACCGACACCGAGGGCGCCTCGGCGACGGCCCCCGTCGAGACCCAGTGCTTCACCTACGACGGGCTCAGCCGCCTCACCCAGGCGTGGACGTCGGCCGGCAAATGCGCCAGCAACTCCGCCGCCAGCGGACCGCAGCCGTACTCGCAGTCCTGGACCTATGACGAGCTAGGCGACATCTTGTCCCAGGCCAACGGCAGCAACACCATGACCTATAGCTACGGCGTCGCCGGCCACGCCCACGCGATCTCCTCGACCACCACCGTCAACTCGGTGACCGGGGCAAAGTCGGTGACCAGCAACTCCTACAACGCCGACGGCGGCACGACCAGCCTCGGCGGCCAGAGCCTGACCTGGAACAACAACGGCGAGCTCCAGACCGACGGCAGCGCGAGCTACATCTACGACACCAACGGCACCGTGCTCGTCGAGTCCGATTCCGGCGGCACCACCTTGTACCTGCCCGACGAGCAGCTCACCAGCTCCAACGGCACCACGACCGGCACCCGCTACTACACCTTCAACGGGATCACGATCGGCGAGTCGACCGGCAGCACTCTGTACTGGACGGAGCCCAACACCCAGGGCACTGTCACCACCGCAGTGAACGCGTTCAGCGAATCAAGCCCGGCCACCCGGCGGACCATGACTCCCTTCGGCACCGCCGTCACCGCCAGCGGCGACGGCACCTGGCCGGACAACCGCACCCTGATCGGTGACCCCGATTACGCGGCCACCGGCCTCGTCCTCATCGGCGCCCGCGAGTATAATCCGGCCACCGACACCTTCATCAGCGTCGACCCGATCCTGGACACGGGCAATCCGCAGGCCATGACCGGCTATACCTACGCCGCCGACAACCCGGTCGACAACTCGGACCCGTCTGGAGAGCTCATCCCCGGACCAGGCGGCGACTACTGCCCGCCCGGCCAGCCCGGCTGCGAGCCGCTCAAGGATTACCCGAGCGGACCGCCCCCGCAGGACACCAGCGCGGGCCGGCAGGCCGCCCTCAAGGCGCTGCTCGGAACGCCGGTCCCGACCGTCATCAGCGCCGCCGGGCTGCCTGGCTGGCTGCTCCGCGACCTGCGATTGACCGAGAACTACCAGGGCTCGGCCGCCTTCACGGTCAAGGACATGCTGACCTGGCTGGCGAACAACACCGACAAGCCCTCATCGAACAAGGTCTGGATCATGTACTGCGAAGGCCTATCGGGCGGCTCCATAAGCGAGTGCAGCCACAATCCGCTGAACGGGACGGACATGTACGCCAAGGTCCCGCTCGGCAAAATGATGGCGGGCATCGGCCTAACCGCGCTCGGCCTCTATGGCGGCTCTATCTGCGAGGGACTATTCGGCGATACCGGCGCCGGCGCTGTCGCCTGCGGCTACGGCGCGGCCCTGGCCGTCAACACCGGCCTGACCGCGCTCGGCGGCAAATGGAACGCCCAGACCGTCGTCCTAGACGTGGTGACCAGCTACCTCGGCGGCACCGCGTCATTCATCAGCTCGGCCGCGACCGAGAGCCGGGCGATCGAGATAGCCGTGAACGCGGGCACCGGCGCTGGCAACAACTGGATGAACTACGCCTCAAGCACGAACGGGCAGCCGACGTTGTCAGGGTCGCTGTCCAGCCTCGGAATCGGCGCCCTGCAGTCCTACACAGCCGAAGGCTGGGCCGATCTCTTCGTATCAGTAGCCGACCAGCTCGCCGTCGACGGCACCAACATCCACAACGGCAGCTTCTGAAACCGGACCCATCAGAACGCCTCCGGCTCTACCGACCTGATCAAATGATGCATACCCGACGATGGATTATCGTCCGGGAAGATCGTTGCGTATCGGCTATGCCGCGCCTCAAGCTCAGCAGACCTTTCGACCGCTCGACTCCTAAGCGGCATGTACTTGGCAGCGTCCAGACCCTTATCACCTGATCCGTCCAGGCTCCGCCGAAGCCTGCGGGCGCCATCGTTATCCAGCCATGCACCATAAGCCTTAAAATGAAGAATTAGCCAGAGTTCGAAACAGGGATTTGATATTGCAAGTCGGATGCCATTCTGCTGCGCCTTGTTCAGCGCTCCCTTCAGGCCCGGATGATTCCTAGGCCATTCAACGTCGTATACGCACCAGAACTCGTCGATCTCACCGTCTTCTTCAGCAGACCTCCGGCGGGCATCCGCAGCTAGCGAAACGAGTGTCTCAGGAACAGCTCCCCCGTGGCCGGTTTCAACCCGAAGGTCGACGGCGGCCACATCCCGGACGGCCCGTTCTCTCTTCAACGCATTGAGGTACTCCGGTTCGGTTCTTTCACCTTCGCAAAAGACTAGGAGCGTCTTCCTGGGCCGACGGGTACCAACGCTCCGCTTGAGTGATCGTCCTGGATTCGCCTGACCCTTACGAGCCATCAGTCCCACCTGACGAGATACCGAGCGCACGTCGCAAGACGAACTGATCTAGCTCGGGAACAGCGCCAAATCTACCTTGCAGATACGCTCGCTCAAGATTCAGAGATCGCCGGACCTTGTCCCCGCCATACTCCGCCAACGCGGTCAGGCTGGTGGTGCCGTCCTCCTCAGATTTCTCCGTCAACCACACCTCATCTCGATTCAAGTAATTGAGCAGGCTCGTATCGTGAGTTGTGAATATCAGCTGGGCGCCGTTGGGGTTCGTCTCGGGATCCTCAAACAACTCAAGCAAACGAGCCGATAGGCGCGGATGAAGACTTGCGTCAATCTCGTCGAATAGCAGCACGCTACCATCACGCAAAGCACTCAGAGTGGGCCCGATTAGCGCGAACCACGTCTGCGTTCCAGCTGATTCTTCAATGAGATCGAAAGGCAATTCCTGCTGAGCGATCCGATGAATGAACTGCAACTGGCGGCGCGGTTCACTACTATTCCGCAACGATGTGGCTGCCGTGACCTCTTCTTCCACCACTTGGACGTCATCGATGCCCAGATCAGCGAAGCGCAGCATAGTTAGGGCTGATTCTCGATCGTTTCGAGGAGCAAAATCTGAATCATCAAATAGGGCTAGCTGAGATGATGGCGGTTCCATGAACAGGCGCTCTGTTAGCGATTGCCCCGACAGAGGCCTCACAGGAGGCCACCGCACGGCTGCCCAGCGGCGTATTCCGAGAATTCGCATATTTACGAGGGATCGCCCAAACAGCTCGATCTCCGGTTCATCGAACCGCATCGCAGCAGAAAGCGCGAGCGTAGTAGGTGTCAGCAATTTGCGGGTACCAGACAGATTTCCTAGGCCGCGCCGAAATCCAATCTCAAGGTCCTCGCGCTCAAATAGCACGCGCCTTCGTCGTTCCGGATAGCTGTAGAGACCCTCAAATAGCACCTCTAGGTCATTGAGTTCGACGTGATACGCATACCGCACCCCGTTGACTACCATCTCTACTTCGTAGGAAGACGGCGACTCTGGTCCCATGCCGAACTTGAACGGCTCGCGAGGGACGAACTCGGCCCATGATCGAAGAGATCGCCCAACGGCCGTCGACAGCCATGCGATGGCCTCAAGCACGTTCGACTTGCCAGAAGCGTTCGGCCCGTAAATACCGGCAACCGGCAGGACATGTTCGGAGAGCAGGTCGAAGTGGCGGGCAGACGGCCTATCCTGATCGACGGCGATCATCGACAACTCCACCGGTTCAAAGATGGAGCGATGGTTCGAGGCTTCGAATCTCAGCAGCATCGGCCCGGTCCTCGCAACGAAAGTACAAGTTCAGCTCACCCTACGTCACAAATCTCCGGATGACGGCTCGGACATGCGGTCGTAGAGCGCGTTCGCGACCTCGGATGAGATGACACCTGGTAATGCTGCGAGGCGTGCAAGCTGCTCGCGGCCGAGCACCAGGCCGGGATCCGCCCCTGGGCGAGCTGGGGCGACTACGATCGCCATCAGTTCACGAGGCAATGCCAGGGGACTGGGACCGCCTACCCGTTCGGCCACCGTCACGTCAACGCGAAGCTGGCCTTCACCGGCTCCTACCAGCTGCCGAAGCGCCCAGGAATGGCGCAGGCACTGCGGATCGCCGGATTGCCGCTGGAAGGCCGTCACCACCGGGGCGAAGACGACGCCTGGCACATCGCGGCACTCGTTCTCGACCACAACCACCGAGGGGGATGGCCGCTCAGCCTGGCCGAATGAGTAGTCGCTGCTCAATACAGCGATCTTCTGGCGTGCCAGTCTGAGGGACAGTTGCGCCGTACTCGCCGGCGCGGCGCTCAACCAGAGGAGAATCCATGAGCCGCCTGCGCTCTCTCATCGGCCAGTCGCCCGCGATCGCGATCGCCACGCTCGCCCTCGTCCTGTCCTTTGTCGGCGGAGCGACCGCCGCCACCGTCAGCGGACACGGCACCAAGGCGCCAGTTGTCTGGCACCAGCTGACCCTGACCAACGGCTGGAAGTACGGCGGGTTCGGCTCGTTCCACGCCGCCTACTACGTAGACGCCAGCCACATCGTGCACCTGCGCGGCTCGGCCCGGATCGGAAAGGCGAGCAAGCCAGTGTTCACCCTCCCCAGCAGGGCAAGGCCCGGCCACGCGATCTCCGAGATCATCTACGCGAGCGGCGGTATCGCCGCAGCGATCAGCATCGGAACCAACGGCCATGTGTCCGTGTTCGACCAGACCGACACCGACTCGGCCGTCCGTGACTTCACCAGCTTCGACGGCCTCTCATTCTCACTCGGCTAACTAGCACCAACATCCGGGACTCAACAAGAGGAAGACTTCGCGTCAAATAGCACCCCAAAGGCTTCCGGTTAACGGAACGACGAACCGGATGGCACCGGACACGACAACAATCGTCACCAAATGTGACCAGGAAACCCCGTCACCACTACACAGTGAGCTGACCACACAGGCACTCACCGCACCACCTGGTCTGGACACAGGACGCCGGGTGCGTGGCGGTCTGGTGCGGTCTGACGCCGTGAGCTGAACGAGTTCTCAGCGGCCGGGTGGGGGTGGCAGCGTGGTGCGGGTGGAACTGGGCTTCAGTGGTGAGGTGGCCGATCTTTACCACCGGTACCGGCATGGTTACCCGGCCGCGGTCATCGGCGAGCTGGCGGGTGCTTTCGGACTGGATGACCGCGATGTGGTGGTGGATGTCGGCTGCGGGACCGGTCAGCTGACCTTGCCGATGGCGCGACGGGTGCGGGCGGTAGTCGGCGTTGACCCTGAGCCGGACATGCTGGCGCGGGCCCGGCAGGCGGCCCGGGATCTTGGGGTGTTCAACGTGACCTGGATGCTGGGCGGTGATGGCGACATCCCGGCGGTGCGCGGTCTTCTGGGAGACGGGTCGGCCGGAGCCGTCACCGTCGGCCAGGCCCTGCACTGGATGGATCATGCGG
>DASYAT010000005.1:0-37720 GCA_036501205.1 Streptosporangiaceae bacterium
CGGTCAACCCGCTGACGTCTCGGACTCGGCTCAGGCACCGGCTGGGTCGTGCGAAAATACCTGTATGGCCTAGTTTGAACGGGAGGAATGATGGCCGACGAGCCGAATTGGGTACCGGCGGGGGTTGATACCAAAAAGGCGAATATCGCCCGGGTATACGACTATTGGCTCGGCGGCACGCATAACTTTCTCGCCGATCAGGACGCGGCCCGCGCGATCGCGGCGGTCGCGCCCAACGCCCCGCTAGTCGGCCTGGCCAACCGGGCGTTCCTGAGCCGGGCCGTGCGATTCCTCTCCTCCAACGGCATCAGCCAGTTCCTCGACATCGGCTCAGGCATCCCGACCCAAGGGAACGTGCACGAGGTGGCGCAGCAAGCCAACCCGCAGGCCCGGGTGGTCTACGCGGACATCGACCCGGTCGCGGTCGCGCACAGCAAGGCCATTCTCAGCGGCAACCAGAATGCCGTTGTCATCGAGGCCGACCTGCACGATCCGGCGCAGATCCTAGACGACGAGCAGACCAAGCGGCTGATCGACCTCAGCCAGCCGGTCGGATTGCTCTTGGTCGCGATCCTGCATTTCTTCCCCGACTCCGATGATCCGTTCAAGATCGTCGCGTCCCTTCGCGATCAGCTCGCGCCGGGCAGCTTCCTGGTGCTCTGCCACGGCACCGACGACGAGATCCCGGAGACGGCGCGCGCCGTCAAGGAGATCTACGACCGCAGCGTCGCTAATCCGCTGATCCTGCGCTCAGGCACCGAGATCCTGCGCTTCTTCGACGGCTTCGACGTGGTCGACCCCGGGCTGGTCTTCATCCCGCAGTGGCGCCCCGATGACCCGGCCGACGTGCCTTCAGACCCGCAGACCTACGGCAACCTGGTCGGCGTCGGCCGCAAGCGGTAACGCCGGCCCGACGCGCGGACGCGCAGGCCGGCGTTACCGGATTGCGATTACCAGGCGATTACGTCGGCAACCCTGGGGCGAATTGGCTGGAGCAGACGCAGTTTCCCGTGATCGATCATGCCGAATACCGGCACCTCGTCATGCTTCTTCAGGACCTTGAGCAGCACGAACCGGCCTGACTGATCCACGTAGGTTATCAGTGCCTGCTTGTACGACGCCGGATTGAATAGCGTCCGCTGGGCCTTGCCGGTGACGACCGAGAACCGAAGGACCCGGACGCCAGGAGAGGTGCCGCCGGCGGCCAGATAGGTGTCGACGGTGGCCAGCACGGTCCTGCCGTCCGGGCCAAGGAAGGCGTCAGCAATAGACCCTCTCTTCAGAGGGACAAGCTGGGATTTAATGAGAACTTGGCGCCCGCTCGAGACCTTCCCGCCCTTTGCCGCCGGGCTGACGACCCGCATCTCCTGGACGGGCTTGCAGACCGAACCACTGACGCAGTAGTCCGAGCCAAAGATCGCAAGTTCGCGATCGCCGCGGGCGAAGGACAAATCCCGTGGATAGAGGATTGCTCCTCCGGGCAGGGCGTCAGAATGCCAGACCGCATGTGAGCCGGTCTTGGTATTGATGACGAGCACTTCGGGCCTCTCGGCTTCCGCGATGGCGAGCAACGAGCCATCCGCTGTCACCGCCATATTCTGGCCGAGGAACTTGGGAAGGTTTCCACCCGGCAGCATGCGGAATCCGCTGACCCGGCCAGAGTCAGAGACCTGGAACCGGTAAATGCGAGTCTCGTCCGATTTACCCGTCTTGGAGTTGGTCAGGCACTCGATGAAAAAGGCCTGGCGACTATCGGTGGTGGCACCGAGCGTCAGCGAACTCCGCCCTGGACAGTGCACCCGGCCGGTTATCGCGCCGGTGGCCACCGAACGCACCACGTTCTCGCTGGTGCCGGACACGGGATTGGTGGGGTCCATCTCGAAGTAGTACTTCGGCATCGTCACCTGCGGTTGACCGTTTGCGGCGCGATGCGGAACGATCGCGTTGGCGGCAACGACGAGTCCGATCGACCCGGCGACCACAAGCGCGGCCGTCGCGCTGACGCAGGCGATGACCCTGCGCTTGAGCGCCTGGCGGCGAGCCGCGTGCGCTGTTACCTGCTTCGGCGGTTCGCCGACGGCGGCATTGAACAGTCTGCTCAACTGCATCTCCATTTCATTCATCGGGATTCCAGTCCGGTCAGATCAGCGAGCCGAGGCTCGTCTCGCAACTTGGCCAGTGCCTGCGACATCGTGCTTTTCACCGTCCCGAGCGCGCAGCCGAGAATCTGCGCGACCTGAGCCTCAGTCAGGTCATCGAAGATCCGCAGCACCACCACCGACCTCTGCCGATCGGTCAGCTTGGACAGCAGGTCCCGGCACAATTCCCGCATGGCAACCTCGGCCGCCACGTCCCCAGGTGCCGGCCGCTCCGGCAACTCCTCCGACGCCGACTCGCCCCGCCAACGTCGCCGGCGCCAGGTCGACCAGGTGTTGATCATCACCCTGCGCACGTAGATCTCGGGATCATCGCGCCTGGTGATCCGGTCCCAGCGTGGCCAGGACCTGGCTAGTGCTGTCTGCACCAGATCCTCAGCCAGCGCCCAGTCCCCGGTGAGTAACCACGCAGTCCGCTGCAAGGCACGTTCGCGGACCTCAACAAACTGCGCGAACTCATCCGCCGCCGCGTTCACCCGACCTCCGAACCAGATTTGCCTGTCGAATGACACGACTATCTGACCGCCGCCAAAGGTTCAGGCCAAGCCGGAGCGATTTGCGACGACTGCGGGACGCCCCGCAGCGCCAGCTAAATCCGCCCGCTAAGTCCGCCAGGTGGCAAGGAGCTCTGGGAGCGAATCAGCTCGCCTGGCGGCCGAAGATGGCCAGCAGGCGGGTTAGGTCATCGGCGTCCTCGGCGACGACGCACTCAGGCCCGATGATGCCCGCCGCCCGGCCGGCCGGAGCGAACAGCACGGCCGTCGCCAGCGCATCGCTCACCAGGTCCTGGTCGATCACGACGGCCTGGCCGGTGGCCCTGGCCAGATCCCAGGTGTGCACGACCAGCTCAAGCGGATACCGCCCGATGTACTCGCCCAGCGGCATCTGGGCGCCCCACGGCAGCGACACCTGCTTCGTCAAGGCCGCGTCGTCCAGCACCGCCAGCAGTTCCGCCCGGGCCGCCTGCCAGCGACCCAGTGAGTCCGCACCCGCCGCCGGGCCACCCTCCGGCGTACCGTCCGCACCAAGCGACTGGATCGCGCGCAACCCGCCGGTCACGTGATCGACCACATCGGCCGCACTCCAGCCCTCGCACGGCGACGGCGCATCCCAGCGATCGGCGGGAACCCCGACGGCGACCGACTCGAAAACATCCAGCGCCCGGACGAACTGCTCAGGTATCACGACCTCAGTCTCCTATCCGGCCGCAGGGCGGTGAATTCAGCGCCACCGGTCGGCACAAGCTCATCGCCACCACCGCGGTCGACGCGACATCCTTCGGTCCCATCATCGAGCGCGACATCGGGATCTCGGCGGAAAATCCTTAAAAGTCCTATTAGGAAGAAAGATTTGCCCGGGTTCTCCGCCTGGTCTTCCGAGGCCAGTCAGGAGCGCCCGGGCGAGTCACCCGCACTACTCCTTGGAATGAGCACGGCCAGCCCGAGCCCGATCAACCCGAACCCCATCATCGTGATCATCGCGGCCGCGAACGGCTGACCTTCCGGCAGCTTGACCGCGACCAGGATCGAGCCGACCAGCGCGGTGCCAAGCGAGGAGCCCAGGTTCGACACGCACCTGGACAGCCCGGAGATATCGCCCTGATCACGGTCAGGGAAGCTGGACTGCACCAGGTTGACCGAGGACGTCAGCATGATGCCGGTGCCCGCTCCTAGCAACAGCAGGCCAGGAATCCAGGTCCAGATCGCCGAGTGGGCCCGGACCAGGGCGAACAACAGCAGGAACCCGACGGTCGCGATCGTGAACCCGGCGATCACCAGCCAGCGCTGCGGATGCCGGCGGGCGAACCGGTCGGCCAGCACCGAGGTGAGCAGGATCCCGATCGTGGCCGGGGCGAGCTGCAGGCCGGTCTTGATCGCGCTGTAGCCGTCGACTTCCTGCAGGTAGACCGACAACGTGAAAACCGAGCCCTGCAAGATCAGCCACTGGATCAACTGGGTGCCAAGGCTTAGGTTAGACACCCTGTTCTTGAACAGGCGCAGCGACAGCAGCACGTCCCGGCCCTTGTGCTCCCCGGCCCGCACGTGCAGCACGAACCAGGTCAGGAACAGCGCGCCGATCGCGACCGCGATCCAGACCACCGACAGCGAGCCCTTGGGCAGCACCACGGTGTCGCCGATCTTGAAGTCGGCCCTCGACGCCCCGAACCCGTACGTCCGCGACTGCAGCAACCCGAGCACGATGAAGAACAGCCCGGCCGCCGACAAGATCGCACCGGTCAAGTCGAACTTCGGCGGCGACCCAGCCCGGGCTGGGTCGCTGATCTTGCGGGCGAGGAAGATCACCCAGACGACCACGAGTACTTGCAAGCCGAATGAAGCACGCCAGCTGATCGCGCTCGTGACCAGGCCGCCGATCAGCGGTCCGGCAGCCGCGCCGAGTCCGCCGGCGCCGCTGACGATGCCGAAGTATTTCGCCCGCGACTTGATGTCGGGAAACAGCACCGTGATCAGGATGTAGATCGGCGGGATCATCAGCGCCGACCCCACGCCCTCGAACAGCGAGTACCCGGTGATCAGCACGCCGATCCCGGGCGCGAGCAACGCGACCAGGGCGCCGACGCCGTAAATTGACAGGCCGCCAAGGAAGCAGCGCTTGCGGCCCCAGATGTCGGTCAGCTTGCTGCCAGGAATCATCAGCGCGGCCATCGTCAGCGTGAACAGCGTGATCGCGGTCTGCACGCCGGACACCGTGGTGTGCAGGTCCTGGGCGATCGCGCTGATCGCGACGTTCATGTTCGAGGCGGCGTAGCTGGCCACGAACTGAGCCAGGGCGAGCGGCAGCACCATCGCCCGAGCCGGATTACCTGTCTTCGCACCCGATTCGCTGATCCGCCCACTCCAGCAAACCGATCGGCTCCCGCGCGCCACCCGCCCCGGGTGATGACGTCACAACGGCTAGCTCCGCCTCAGGCCACTCGGCCTCGCGTCGACGGCAGCCGGGTCTGGGTCACGAACTCTCCACGAAGTTGTTGATCCAGCCCAGTTCCGCAGCAGGGCTGGCTAGTGTCTCGGTCGCCCTGGCCCGGTCCGCACGCACAGCAACAGGAGGCCAACATGTCATGAAATCCGGCTATCCGGGTAACAGGGTCCGATGCCCATCGGATACTTGTGGACGATCGCCGTAGCCGCGAGTCCGCCACGAGCCGCCGGCTGCGCGCTCCGCGATCAGCGGGTGATCAGGGTCCCGGTCGGCCCACGCCCGCAGGCTGTGGATCACGGTGCGCGGATGCTCGCTCAGTGGTTCGGCCGAGCGAAGCAGCAGGCAACCGTCACCGGCTGGCTCGACGACGATGTGTGGTGCCGCGAACAGCTCAGGGCCGGGCGCGTCCGCCTGGCAGCTGCGTTCCAATGGCATGCTCTTTCTGCGGGGCGACTAGCTCCCGAAATATCTTTCGCCGAGGTAGTGACGTTTCGGTATCGCCATCGGTTGCCGCAGCAAGCCAGGCCAGCGCCGGCATATTTCAGCTTCTGTTCAGGCTGATCCACTCTTCGACGGCGGCGGCTGACCAGGCGGCGTGCCTGGCCGCGAACAAACTGGCCGCGCGGGTGCCGATCCAGCGGGCCGGAAGCAGGCTGGGCGGCAGGCCGGGGTCAACGAAGGGAAACCGCCGCCAGGCGTGGACTAGCTCGATGAGGCTGGTGAGCGGGTCCGAGGTTCCGGTGGAGGCGAACTCGGCGCAGAAGGCTTCGTAGCTCTGCTCGATCGCGGGCAGTTCCCAGGCCTGCTTGACCAGGCTCACCAGCTCACCGTCACCCCGGTGCTCGGCTACGAAGATCTGCCGGTCAGCCACGCCGGCCTCGGTCAGCACCGATTCAACCTCGGCAATGCGTTCTATATGAGAAGAAATCCAGATCCCTGGAACCGGACTGCCTAGGCCGGCCCAGGTCAGCCTGGTGCGCAGGTGATGGCGAGCCGCCCGGTCGCTGTCCGGGCCTCGGGCGAGGACCAGGAGCCAGCGGCCGTCCCAGTCTGGTTGCGAGCCGCGATGCGCGTAGATCCGCTCCGTGCCCTCGGTGAGCAACCGGTCGCCGTCAGCGGTCAGCCGCCAGCGGGTGCGGCGGCCATGGCGTTCTGGCTCGAGCCAGCCGTCGGCGCCGGTCCTGGCCAGGGCCTGCCTGATCGCCTTCTCCTCCACCCCGAGCCTGCCGAAGACCTCGATGAATGCCGAGGTCCAGGCCGAGCCGCCGGCGGGCAGCACGAACTCGCCCAGCACGGTCAACAGCAGGCCACGGGCGCTGGCGGCACCGGCCGCGTGCCGGCGCGACTGCGGGATCAAGGTTGTCATGGCCCTCAACATGCTACTGGAAGTTGCCGCAAGTACCAGATAATGTAGAGCTTAAGACCTTGGACCGGAGGAGTTCGCATGGAGCGGGTCAGCTTTCAGACCGAGCCCGGTCGCTACCGGCACTGGCGGCTGAGCGTCGAAGGACCGGTCGCGACTCTGGCGATGGACGTGGCCGAGGACGGCGGGCTAGGTGAGGGTTACGAGCTCAAGCTGAACTCCTATGACCTCGGCGTGGACATCGAGCTGTACGACGCGGTGCAGCGGCTGCGGTTCGAGCATCCGCAGGTACGCGCGGTCGTGCTCACGAGCGCCAAGGACAAGATCTTCTGCGCGGGCGCGAACATCAGGATGCTGGCCTACTCCCCGCATCCGGCCAAGGTGAACTTCTGCAAGTTCACCAACGAGACGCGCAATGGGATCGAGGACGCGACCGCGTTCTCCGGGCAGACCTACCTGGCGGCGCTGAACGGGACCGCGTCCGGCGGCGGGTATGAGCTGGCGCTGGCGTGCGAGCACATCCTGCTGGTCGATGACCGGTCTTCGGTGGTGTCGCTGCCTGAACTGCCGTTGCTTGGCGTGCTGCCCGGCACCGGCGGGCTGACCAGGGTTACCGACAAACGGCACGTGCGCCGGGATCTGGCCGACTACTTCTCGACGAAGGCCGACGGGATCGGCGGGCGCAAGGCGGTGGCGTGGCGGCTGGTTGATGAACTGGCGCCGCGTCCTGGATGGGAGGCGGCGGTCGCGGCGCGGGCGGCTGAGCTGGCCGGGCGGTCGACGCGTCCGGTCGACGCCGTCGGTGTCGCGCTGACGCCGCTTGCGGTGCACCGGGATGGCGATTCGATCGAGTACGGATACGTTTCCGCCAAGCTCCATCGCGCATCCGGGGTGGCGCGGATCATCGTGCGCGGGCCGGAGCACGACCCGCCCGCCGATGCTGCGGGGGTCCTCGCCGCGGGTGCCGGATTCTGGCCGCTGGCGGTCACCAGGGAACTCGATGACCTGATCCTTGACCTGCGGACGAACGAACTTGAGCTGGGTACCTGGGTGCTGCGGACGTCTGGTTCTCCTGAGCGGGTGCTTGCCTACGACCGGCTGGTGGCTGGCCTTGCCTCGACTGGTGACTGGCTGGCGAATGAGATCTTGCTTTATCTCAAGCGGACGCTGAAGCGGCTGGATGTGACCAGCCGGTCGCTGATCGCGCTGGTCGAGCCGGGGAGCTGCTTCGCTGGGTCGCTGCTTGAGCTGGCGCTGGCGGCCGACCGGGTTTACATGCTGGACGGGGTGTTCGAGGACGCTGATGAGCCTGGGTCGCCGGCTGAGATCACCGTTGGCGAGCTGAACCTGGGGGCGCTGCCGATGGGCAACGGGCTTTCTAGGCTGGCCACCCGGTTCCTGGGCGATCCTGAAGCCTTGGCGGCGGTCGAGAAGCGGGTGGACCAGCCGCTGCTGGCGGCGGACGCGGAGCGGCTCGGGCTGGTCACGTTCGCGCCCGATGACATTGACTGGGAAGACGAGGTACGGATCGCGGTCGAGGAGCGGACCAGCTTCAGCCCGGACGCGCTGACCGGCCTGGAGGCGAACTACCGGTTCGCCGGCCCGGAGACGATGGAGACCAAGATCTTCGGCCGGCTCACGGCCTGGCAGAACTGGATCTTCACCCGGCCGAACGCGTCCGGTGACGATGGCGCGCTGAAGAAGTACGGCACCGGGCAGCGAGCCCGGTTCGACCCCAAGCGGGTGTAGCTCGCCAAAGGCCGCCCAGCGGGCGGAGGCGAAGAAGCAAGCACAGAGGAGTTCGGTTATGGCAACCCCAGCGGACTACAGCGAGAAGATCCCGAACAATGTGCGGCTGCACGAGGACCGGCGGCTGCAGCGGGCGCTCGAAGCCTGGCAGCCGAACTTCCTGACCTGGTGGGACGCGATGGGGCCATCCCTGCCGACCCAGGACGTATATCTACGTACAGCGATCAATGTAGGCCGGGACGGCTGGGCCCAGTTCGGGCACGTGCCGATGCCGGAGTACCGGTGGGGCATCTTCCTGGCCGAACGCGACCCGGGCCGGAAGATCGCGTTCGGCGAGCACAAGGGCGAGCCGGCCTGGGACAAGGTGCCCGGCGAGTACCGGGCCGAGTTGCAGCGGCTGATCGTGATCCAGGGCGACACCGAGCCCGCCTCGGTCGAGCAGCAGCGCAACCTCGGCGCGACCGCGCCGTCGCTGTATGACCTGCGGAACCTGTTCCAGGTGAACGTCGAAGAGGGCAGGCACCTGTGGGCGATGGTGTACCTGCTGCAGGCCTACTTCGGCCGGGACGGCCGGGAAGAGGCCGACGAGTTGCTGCGCCGGTCCTCAGGCAGCCTGGAGTCGCCGCGGATCCTCGGTGCCTTCAACGAGGAGACCCCGGACTGGCTGTCGTTCTTCATGTTTACTTACTTCACCGATCGTGACGGCAAGTACCAGCTCGGCACCTTGAAGGAGTCGGCCTTCGACCCGCTGAGCCGGACGTGCGAGTTCATGCTCAAGGAAGAGGCCCACCACATGATGGTCGGCACCACGGGCATCGACCGGATTGTCGAGCGCACCGCCCAGGTCATGGTCGAAAACGAGACCGATGAGGTGACCGGGCACGGCGCGATTCCGCTGCCGATGCTGCAGAAGTACCTGAACTTCCACTACTCGGTCTCGCTCGACCTCTTCGGTGGCGAGACCTCCACGAACGTCGCGAACTACTACACCGCCGGGCTCAAGGGCCGGTGGATGGAAGAGCGCCGTCGCGATGACCACAAGCTGACCAGCGACTCCATCATGGTGGACGCGCTCGTCGAGGACGCTGCCACCGGGGAGCAGAGCATCGGCCAGACCGAGGTCGCAGCCTTGACCGGGCTCAATACCGACTTGCGCCGGGAATACATCGCCGACTGCCAGGGCGGCGTTAACCGGTGGAACAAGATCCTGGACGGCGCCGGGCTGCCGCAGCGGTTCAAGCTGCCGCACATCGCGTTTAACAGGAAGGTCGGTGCGTTTTCCGTGATCGAGGCCAGCCCGGACGGCGAGATGCTGTCCGCCGGCGAGTGGCAGCGCCGCGAGGGCAACTGGCTGCCAACCGATGTGGACAAGACCTACATCCGGTCGCTGATGCGGCCGGTCTATGAGCGGGGCAAGATCGCCGCCTGGATCGCCCCGCCCCGGCATGGCATCAACGGCCAGCCGTTCGACTACGACTACGTGCACCTGTAACCGACCAGGAGAACCTATGCCCGAGGCGTTTAATGCGTGCGAGTACCTGCTGGACCGCCGCGTGAAGGCCGGTGACGGCGGCCGGCTGGCCATCACCGGCGCGGGCGGGGAGCTGACCTACGCCCAGCTGCTCGATCGGGTTCAGCGGGCCGCCGCCGTGCTGCGCCAGCTCGGGCTGGAGCCAGAGCAGCGGCTGCTGATGTTCACCGCCGACGGGCCCGCGTTCGTGGTCCTGTACCTGGCCGCGATGCGGATCGGGGCCATCCCGGTACCGGTCTCCACGATGATGCGCGCCGCCGGGCTCACCGAGCTGCTGGTCGACTCGCGGGCGCGGCTGCTCGCGATCACGTCCGAGTTCGCCGCAATCGCCGCCTCGGCCGTGGCCGACGCCCCTGAGCTGCGCGGCATTGTCGCGGCAGGCGGTGCTCCGATTGCCTCGGGGGGTTCCGGGGGGTCGTCGTCCCCCCTGGCCAGCACTGCCGCTGGTGCGCTCCCGGTGCACGATCTGGACGCGTTGACCGACGCTGCCGCACCGGAGGAGTCGATCTACCCGACCACGGCCGACTCGCCCGCGTTCTGGCTCTACACCTCAGGTACCACCGGCAAGAGCAAGGGCGCCATGCACCGGCACGGCTCGGTCCAGGTGGTGTGCGAGACCTACGCCAGCCAGGTGCTCGGCATTAAGCCCGATGACCGGTGCCTGTCGGCGGCCAAGGCGTTCTTCGCCTACGGTCTTGGCAACTCGGTGCTGTTCCCGCTGTCGATCGGGGCGGCCGCGATCCTGGAGCCCTCCCCCTCCCGGCCCGACGTGATCGCCGAGCGGGCCCGCGAGTTCGGCGCGACGCTGTTCTTCGCCGGGCCGACGTTCTTCGCCAACATGCTGCGGACCGGGCTGCCGGGCGACGCGCTCGGCAGTGGCGTCCGGCTCGCCGCCTCGGCCGGGGAGGCGCTGCCGGCCGCGCTGTACGAGCGGTGGACCTCGCACTTCGGCACCGACATCATCGACGGCATCGGGATGACCGAGATGCTGCACATCTTCCTGTCCAACGCGGAAGGCCAGGTGCGGCCGGGCAGCACCGGGGTGGCGGTACCCGGCTACGAGCTCAAGGTTCTCGACGACGACGGTGCCCTGGTTCGCGACGGCACGCCGGGGACGTTGTTCGTGCGCGGCGACTCGACGGCGACCGGCTACTGGTCCAGGTACGACGCGTCCCGGCAAGTGTTCCAGGGCGAGTGGCTGCGCACCGGCGACACCTACGTGCGCGACTCGGACGGTTTTTACAGTTGCCTGGGCCGGACCAGCGACATGCTCAAGGTCAGCGGCATGTGGGTGTCACCGGCCGAGATCGAGGACCGGCTGCTCGCTCACCAGGCGGTGGCGCAGGCCGTGGTGGTGGCCGGGCTGGACAGCGACGATCTGGAGAAGCCGGTCGCCTACGTGGTCCTGCAGCCGGGCGCTTCGGCCGCCGAAACCGAGCTGGTCGAGTTCTGCCAGGTCGCGCTGCCAACGTTCAAGCGCCCGCGCCGGGTCGTGTTCACCGACGCCTACCCGACCACCGCCACCGGCAAGATCCGCCGGGTCGAGCTTCGGGAGCTAGCGACCGCCGCGCTGGCCGAAGGCGGGAGGCCGGCATGACGGCGAGCGAATTCACGAACGGGCACTCGGCCGAGTTCACGAACGGGCACCCGGCACTGTCGGAGTTCTGGCATCCGGTGGCGTTTTCCAGCGAGGTCGGCGAGGAGCCGGTGGCGGTCCGGCTGGCCGGGCAGGGCTGGGCGCTGGCCCGGTTCGACGGAACCGTCCGGGCGTTCGCCGACTCGTGCCCGCACCGGCGGGCCCGGCTGTCGGCCGGGTTCATCAGCGACGGCATGCTGCACTGTACGTACCACGGCTGGCGGTTCACCGCCGAAGGCACATGCGTGCTGATCCCGGCCCTGGAGGACACCGCGGCGATCCCGGAGCGCGCCACCTTGTCCGCTCCGGCGGAGGTCACCGAGCGCGACGGCCTGGTCTGGCTGGCGCCGAAGCCGCCGCGCGCCCCGCTGCCTGAATTGACGCCCGGCGTGCCGCTCCATGGCGAGGGCATCGCGGTGGTCCAGCTCCCGGTGCTGACGGTGCAGGCCAACGCCGCGATCCTGATCGACAACTTCCTGGACGAGGCGCACCTGCCGTTCGTGCACGCGGCCACGATCGGCGGGGCCGGACCAGAGCCGATCCCGCGCGCGGACGTGGTCAGGGACGGGCTGTCGTTCACCGCCGTGCGTGAGCACACGTTCAGCAACCTGACCGACCCGGCCGTCCGCGATGGGAGTCGCCCGGCCATCCAGCGGCGCCGGATGACTTACCGGTATCAGGCGCCGCTCACCGCGACGCTGCTGCTTGAGTACCTGGACGCGGGGGGCTGGCAGTTCCTGACGTTCACCGTGACGCCGGAGGACGATCGCGGCTGCCGGGTCTACCAGACGGTTTTCGGTCCTGGCCTGGCCGACCCAGAGCAGGCCGAGAGCGCCGCTAAATACGAAATGGCGATCTTCGAAGAGGACCTGGACCTACAGCGGCGGGCGCTATCTGGCCTGGAGTTCCCGCTCGATCCCGGGGCCGAGCTGCACACCAGGGCCGACCGGGTATCGGTCGAGTTCCGCCGGGTACTGGCCGCAGCGGTTAATCTTGCCGGGTAATTTGCCGGAAGGTTTGCCGGTCAAAATATCTAGTGCCGCCTCCCCCGGCCGAGTAATGATGAGGGAATGCGGGTCTTTCATGGTAAACCAAGAACCATCGCCATATTGGCAGCGAGCCTGCTCACCATCATCTCCGGATCATTCCTGACGGCCGCTCCCTCGTTTGCGACGACGCCCCCGGGTGACAACCACTGGGGAGGATGGCTCGCGCCATCGGGACTCGGGAATGGCGACCCGTTCTATCTCAACAATGCCAGCCAATTCTGCTACAGCTACACGTCATAAGGCATGCGCCTCAGCGAACCGGATGTCGATGTCGAGACCGCCTTCTGGGCGCGGCTGGGCCCAGAGCCGGGCCTGGTGGGCGGCGGTGATCGCATTGACGATCGACAGGCCCAGGCCGGTACCGTTGTTCGCGCCGCCGGTGCGGTTGGTTGACTGGCGCTGGAACGGGCCGAACAGCCGGGCCACCTCGCCCGGCGGAATCACTGGACCGCTGTTCGCGATCCGCAGGGTGGCCAGGCCGTCGACGGTTCCGGTGTGGATTCGCACCCAGCCGCCGGGCTGGTTGTAGCGGATGGCGTTGTCGACCAGATTCGTCACCAGTCGCTCGGCCAGCCTGGGATCACCGGCGGTCATCGCCGGACCGACTAGCGCTTCGACGGTGACCTGGCGGCCGGCGGCCTGGACCTGGTGGGCACAGACCACGTCGGCGGTGATCGCCGCGAGGTCGACCGGCTCGAGCCGGTCCAGGCCACGCTGGCTCCTGGCCAGCGTCAGCAGCGCTTCGATCAGCCGTTCTTGCTGCTCCCCGGCTGCGAGCACCCGGCCGCAGGCGGCTTGCAGCGCCGGGACCGACGGCTGCGGGTCGGCCAGGGCGACCTCGATCAGGGTGCGCTGCCTGGCTAGCGGAGTGCGCAGCTCGTGCGAGGCGTTGGCGGCGAACTGCCGTTGCGCGGTGAAGGCCGCCTCAAGCCTGGCCAGCAGTCCGTCGAAGGTGTCGCCGAGTTCCTTGAGTTCGTCGTCGGGTCCGGTCAGCGCCAGCCGCGAGTGCAGGCTGCTCGCCGAGATCGACCGGGCCGCCCCGGTGATCGCGCGCAGCGGCCGCAGTACCCGCCCGGCGACCAGCCAGCCGAGGCCGACCGATGCGACCGTCATGATCGCCAGCGCTACTCCGGACTCGATGAGCAGCCGGTTCAGCTCGGCGCTCTGCTGCTCGGCCAGGCACTTGCTGACCTGGGCCTCGACTTTCCCCGGCGTCGGCGGCGACGACGGCGGAGTCAGCTGGCAGCCGCTAGTTCCGCCGCTGACTACGTAGAGCGCGCCGCCGCTTCCCGTGCCGACCGAGCCCGCTTGCGTCCGGGTGGAGGCCGGCTGCGGGAGCTCATGGGAGACCAGCAGGTAGGTGATGACGAGCAAGCCTGCTCCGGAGGCCAGGAACAGGGCGCCGTAGACCAGCGTCAGCCTGAGCCTGATCGTCCGCCTGGGCTTCATGTCCTGATCCGGTAGCCGGCCTGAGCGACGGTCTCGATCACCACCGGGTCACCGAGTTTGTGGCGCAGCCGGCTGATCGTGACCTTCACCGAGGACGTGAAGGGGTCGGCCATCTCGTCCCAGACCCGCTCAAGTAGCTCCTCGGCCGAAACCACCCGGCCGCTGGCCGCCAGCAGCAGGTGCAGGGCGCCGAATTCCTTGGGAGCCAGGTTGAGCACCCGGTCATCTCGGCTGGCGGCATGCGTGGCTGGGTCAAGCCGGACGCCGCCGCGTTCTAGTACCGGCGGCAGCGCGGGCTGGCAGCGGCGAAACAGTGCCCTGACTCTCGCTACCAGCTCGGCGAACGCGAACGGCTTGGGCAGGTAGTCGTCAGCGCCGAGGTCCAGGCCGCCGACCCGGTCCTCGATCGTCGCCGCCGCGGTCAGCATCAGCACCCGACCGCTGGGTCTGGGTCTGCAAACACCAGCAGCGGGGCCTGCGGACGGCAGTCCGCAGGCCCCGCTGCCGCCTTGCCGCATCAGCTGCTGGCAGATCTCGTCGCCGTGGATGCCGGGCAGGTCTCGGTCCAGGACGATCACGTCGTAACAATTGACCAGCGCCCGATCGAGTCCGCTGTCGCCGTCGAAGGCCAAATCCACCGCAAAGCTTTCTCGCTGAAATCCGATTTTAATGGCCTCAGCTAGCTCACGGTCATCCTCGATCACCAGTACCCGCATGGGCGCCGATGTTGCACCGATGAACTGAAGATCGGCTGCAGGCCGCCCGGGGACTGGCTCTGGACTTCCCGGCCAGCGCCCGGGACTAGCTCTGGCTTCCCGGCCGGCGCCCGGGACTAGCTCTGGGCTTCCGGCCGGCGCTCGCTGTTACCGCCGCGCAACCGGCCGGCCGGTAGATCTGGCTGCGAACCGCGGGACCGGCTCGCGGCTGAGCCGAGGGGTCTCGATCAATGTTCTTCGTCACCTATCTGCGCCGGGAACTGCGTCGGCGGATGCGGCAGGCGATCTTCATCGCCTTCGGGCTGGCGATCGGAGTGGGCCTGGTCGTCACCGTCACGGCAGCTTCGGCCGGAGTGCGGAAAGCCCAGACCGCCGTATTGCGCTCGCTCTATGGCGTCGGCACCGACGTGACCGTGACCGGCGCGGCGCCAAAGCCGCCTGCGAACGGCGGTCCC
This sequence comes from Streptosporangiaceae bacterium, assembly GCA_036501205.1. Lineage (GTDB taxonomy): Bacteria > Actinomycetota > Actinomycetes > Streptosporangiales > Streptosporangiaceae > Chersky-822. The sequence continues at coordinate 15,045 of DASYAT010000005.1, forward strand.
GCCCAAAGCGGCGGGCCAGGCAGCGGGCCGTCCAAACGCGGGCAGTCACTTCAGATCGGGCCGAATGGAGCACAGTTCTGTTCCAACGGCAAATGCCAGAACGCGGCCGGCAAGACGATCGACAACCTGATCGCACCGTACTCGTCGATCAGCGGCTCGTCGGTGGCGGCGGCCGCGCAGTTGCGGGATGTTTCGGCGGCCGCGGGCGGGCTTACGCTGACCGACACCAAGATCACGATCCCGAAGAGCCTGGGCCAGCCCGGCGGCGGACTGCCGACGCCGAGCGAGGTCAGCATCGACGGCGTGGACCTCGCTCATCGTGATCTCGGCCCGCTCAGCTCGGCCACGGTCACCTCAGGGCGCGATTTCCGGTCCGCCGATGCGCAAGCGGCGGTCACCGTGGTCGACTCGGACTACGCGATCAGCAACAAGCTGAAGATCGGGTCGACTCTCAAGATCGACAAGGTCAAGTTCACGATCATCGGCCTGGTCAGGCAGCCGCAGGCCAGCAGCCCGCCGAACGTCTATATCCCGCTGGCCAAGGCCCAGGCGATGAACAGCCCGGCCGGAAGCCTGAAGGACAAGGTCAACACGATCTACGTGACCGCCGCCAGCGCCGCCGACATCGGGACGGTCCAGCATGAGGTCACCAAGCTGCTGCCGAAGACTACCGTCACGACGGCCAGCAGCCTGGCCAGCGAGATCACCGGGTCTGCATCGAGCGCCGCCAAGCTGGCGGGCGAACTCGGCCGGTGGCTGACGATTGGCGTGCTGGTGGCGGCGTTCGCGTTCGCGAGCCTGCTGACGTTGACCTCCGTTAGCCGGCGGGTGACCGAGTTCGGCACGCTGAAGGCGCTCGGCTGGCGGTCCAGGCGGATCATCGCGCAGGTGCTCGGTGAGTCGGCGACCGCAGGGCTGGCGGGCGCGGGCGCCGGAGTGGGCCTCGGCTTCGGCGGCGTGGCGGTGTTGTCGGAGGTGGCCCCGAAGCTGACCGCGAAGGTCCCGACCTCGACCGGAGCGGTCTTCCGGCAGGTGGCCGCCGGACCGGGCGGAGTCACCCGCGGTTCGGGGCCGTCCGCGGTACACACGATCGTGGTCCCGCTGTCGGCTTCAGTTTCCGGCGGCGCGATCGCGATCGCCGTGGCACTGGCGTTGCTCGGCGCGCTGGTCGCTGGCGCATTCGCGGCCTGGCGAATTGGCCGGCTCCGCCCGGCAACAGCCCTGACGAAAGTCGCGTAATAAATCGACTTCATGCTCACCACGTACGCGATGCCACCTCGGCTCACCGCCGAGATGTATCACGCACTCGGGGACCTTCCCCGGGTCACGCTCGACCGGAACGCGGTTGATGCAGCGGCGCCGGTCGTGGTCGCGGCTCGCTATCTCCCGCCGTAAGATGGCATTATTCGGGTGAAATGCCATGACGGGGCGGGAATGACCGAGCCAGAGGCACGACTAGCACTCCTTCAGACTGAGTTGTCGAGCCTTGCGGAGTCGATTCGAAGCCTCGACAACACGATGTTTCAGATCAAGGGCTGGTGCGTGACTGCTTCGCTGGCGATCGGCGGCTTCGCCGTCGCCAACCACCGGCCCGGGCTGCTGATCGTCGGCATCGGCGCGGTGATCGGGTTCTACCTGGTGAACTGCCAGTTCAAGATAACTCAGCGCGCTTTCATCGACCGTAACCTGGCCGTAGATGAGGAACTGAGGACCAACGGAATCATGAGCGTCATCAAGGGCGCCGGTGACCTGGACATCGTCGGCACCGCCATTCCCGGATTCAAGGGCAGCGGCCTCGGCTACAGCGAGCGGATCAGCGTCGTATTCCCGGCCTTCGTCCGAGAGGCCAGAACGCCCAACACGTTCAGCATCTACCTGTTCATCCTGGTGAGTCTCCTAGTCGAACTGATCATCCTCCTCTGACGCGCTCAGGTTCAGTCGGGGCGAACGTGATGGTGGGCTGGAAGTTGGCTTTGCGGGCGGCGCGGCGGAAGGCGGACAGGGCGGCGGGGCCGACGATCAGGATGGCCAGGGCGGTGGTGATCGCGCGGCCGGTGTCCCAGCCGAGTGAGGTGCTGGCGTCGAAGATCAGGTAGCGGTGAAACTGGGCGATGAACGGCAGGCCCGGCCGGTAAGCGATCGAGCTGCCAGGGTCGACCGAGAACGGCCAGAAGCTCAGGTTCAGCAGGAAACCGAACAAGTAGCCGGCACCGGCCCCGTAGACGGCCAGCATGATCAATTCGGCCCTGCCCCGGGACGGCGGTAGCAGTCCGGCCAGCATGCCGATCCAGGCGCAGCCGAACATCTGGTACGGCAGCCAGGGGCCGACTCCCCCGGTGAGCAGCGCCGACGCGAACAGGGACGTGCAGCCAAGCGCGAACCCGAACCCGGCGCCGAACACCCGGCCGGCCAGCACCAGCAGGAAGAACACGGTCTCGATGCCAGCGGTGCCGCCGCCGAGCGGCCGCAGTGCGGCGTTGATCGCGGACAGGACTCCAAGCATCGCGATGGCCTTGGCGTCGATGCCGCCGTCCGCGATCCCGGCGAACACGACCGCGAGTACCTCGAGCAGCAGCACGCCGAACATGAGCGAGGGGGCCTGGGCCGAGGAGAAGGTACCGGGCTGGACGACGAACGGCCAGCCGAAGGCGACCAGCCCGATGAATGAGGCCATCGCGATCGCGAGAGCAGACCGGCGGTGAACCCGGATCGCGACCGCATGCACCACCGGCCTCGTGCTCACGCCTGCATCCCGGCTCTCGGGACCGGGTAGAGCGCGGCGGCGATCTGGGTGACGGTCAGGTACGGCAGCGGGGCCAGGATCTTGGCGATCTGCGGGGCGAACGTCGGCGACGCGGTGAGCACGGCGGCGGCCAGGCCGTCGGTGACGATCTCGCCCTCGGCCAGCACGACGACCCGGTCGCAGGTCCTGGTGGCGAACTCGACATCGTGGGTGGCGACCACGATCGAGTGCCCCTGGCCGGCGAGCTTGGCGAGGGCCTCGGTCAGGGCCGCCTTGGCTTGATAGTCGAGTCCCCTGGTGGGTTCATCGAGGGCGAGCACGACCGGGGCCGCCGTGAGCTGAATGGCCAGCACCAGCGCGAGTTGCTGTCCGGCTGAGAGATCTCTCGGATGCGCGTCCGGCGGGATGCCCGGCGCTATCGACCCAAGGATCCCGCTGGCCGAACCAGACCCTGGTCGACGGCCGCCGTCCAGGTCAGCCTGGGTGAGTTCGGCCCGGACGGTGTCCAGGTACAGCAGGTCGGCGGGGGTCTGCGGGACCAGGCCAACCAGGCGCCGGGCGGCCGCCGGCGCGAGCTTGGCCGGGTCCGCGCCGTCGGGTCCGGCGCTGACCGTGCCGCCGTCCCGCCGGCCCGAACCCTGGATCGCCCACAGCAGCGATGATTTGCCCGAGCCGTTGCGGCCCATCAGCGCGGTGATCTCGCCGGGGCGCAGGGCCAGGTCGACGCTTCGCACGGCGACGAGCGGGCCGTACCGGACGACGATGCCGCGCGCGCTGAGCGCGGGAGGCGCGGTCTGGCGGCCGGATGCTGATGCTCGTCCAGCCCGCCCCACCCCACCCTTGGCATCGACCGGCGGCTGGTCGGGCAGCTTGCCGCGCAGGTCGGGGGCTCGACGGCGGGCGTCGCGGACCGACAGCGGCAAGGGGTCCCAGCCGACCAGCTTTCCGAGTTCGGTGACCGGCGGGCTGACGCTGGCCGTGCGCATTACCTCAGCCGGGACGCCGGCCGTGGCGGTGCCGTCGCCTGGCAGGTAGATCACCTTGTCGGCGTAGGGCAGCACGCGTTCGAGCCGGTGCTCGGCCAGGACCACGGTGATGCCGAGATCGTGCACCAGCCTGGTGATCGCGGCCAGCACGTCCTCGGCGCTGGTCGGGTCGAGCGCCGAGGTGGGTTCGTCGAGTACCAGCACGCGCGGATGCGCGGTCAGCGCGGCGCCGATCGCGACTCGCTGCTGCTGGCCGCCGGACAAGGTGCGCAGCGCCCGGCGGCGCAGGTCGGCGACGCCGAGCAGGTCCAGCGTCTCCTCGCAGCGAGCCCGCATCGCGGCCGGGGCGATCGCGAGTTGCTCCATCGTGTAGGCGAGTTCTTCTTCGACGGTGTCGGTGACGAACCCGGCCAGCGGGTCCTGGCCGACCAGCCCGACCACGTCCGCGAGTTCGCGCGGCGGATACCTGGCGGTGTCCCGGCCGTCCACCAGGACCCGGCCCGCTAGCGTTCCGCCGGTGAAGTGCGGTACGAGCCCGTTGATGGTGCCGAGCAGCGTGGACTTGCCGCTGCCGGTCGAGCCGATCACCAGGCACAGCTCGCCTTCGTCGATGTGCAAGGTGATGCTGGTCAGCGCGGGCGCGGCGGCGCCGTCGTACTGGACACCGACCCGGTCGAACTCGATCATGAGCTCACCCCGGTTGGCAGGGCATCGAACGCGGGCTCGGACGCCTGCGAACTCGACGGGGCAGGGATCTCAGGTGGCGGTGCCGCCACCGCGGCGATGGCCGCCACGAGGATGGCGGCCGCCGGCAGCAGCGGCAGCGTCGGCCAAACCAGTGGGTGGAAGCCTGGGTTCAGCGCGGCAGTGTCGTAACCGACGTTTAGGCTGAGCACCACGGCGCTGCTGATCCCGGACGCAGCGACCAGCCATTCTGGCCAGCGCCAGGGGTCGGGCCGGTATCGGCTGCGCGACACGCGCCGACCGCCGAGCGCGAGACCGGCGACGCACAGGATCGAGCCGACCGCGAATCCGCCGAGGCCGATCGGATGCGGGACGGTCGGATCGAGTAGTTCGTAGCCGCCTAGGCACAGACCCGCAAGGCCGGTCAGCATCAGGCCGGCGGTCAGCCGTCGCGCGGCCGGGCTAGCCGGGCCGGTCCGGCCGTAACCGCGGGCGTCCATCGCGGCAGCCAGCCGCAGCGACCGGTCCAGGGCGTCGTGCAACACGGGGACCGCGATGCCGCGAAGCGCCCCGACGCGCCGACCACCAGCACCAGCCCCCGAATGGCCCGCACCACGCGTACCGGACCGCCGGCTGCCAGCGCCGCCTGACCAGTTAGCGCCTCGGAGCCGCCGGGCCGCCCGTACCCGGGCGACGCTCTCGACCAGTTGGGGGGCCAGCGACAGCGCGACGGTTACGGCCGCGCCGAGTTCGTAGAGCGCGCCCGGCAGCATCCGGAGAGCGCGCTTGGGGTTGGCTAGGGTGTTCGCGGCGCCGATGCAGCACAGTAGGCAGGCCAGCCTGACTCCGTCGACGGCTGCCGTCAGCACCGCCTCGGCGGAGACCGGCCCGCCGATGCGCACCCCGGTGTACCAGCTCGGCACAGGAACGGACGGCAACCGGAACAGGAGGTGGTCACCAGCCGTCGGGCCGGCCGCGAACACCACGCTGAACGCGATCCGCAGGGCGATGACCAGGCCGGCCATCAGCAGGTAGAAACGGTAGCCACGGGCCCAGGGGGCCTGCGGCCTGCGCAGCGCCACGACCAGCCCGAGCACGGCGAAGATCAGCAGGAGCAGCAGCGGGTTACTGGTCCGGCTGGCCGCGACCGCCAGCCCGATCGCCCACAGCCACCACGCGACCGGGTTAAGCGCTCTCGGCAGCATGGTCACCCGCTGGCTCGAAGCCGACGGCGCCGGGTCACGAGAACGGCGGTCAAGGTGAGCGCCAAGGCGATCGCGAGCGCCAGCAGCGCTGGGGTGAACGAGCCGTGGCTGGCTGGCGAGCGACTGGCCTGCGGCGGAGCATTCGCGATAGCCGGGGTACCTGTAAGCACGGTGCCGACGGCGGCCCGGCGCAGGCTGGCGGGGGTGATCTTCGGCACGGCCGTGCCCGACGTGCCGCTGATGTTGGTGCCGCCGAAGATCCACAGGCTGATGCTGCCTGGCTGCGGGCGGTAAGTCGGGGCGCCGAGCTGGCTGTAGCTCCAGGCGTTCTGACCGGGACCGGCCTGCCAGTAGGTCCAGTAGGCATTCACCGGCGGAGTGTTGATGCAGGGCTGCTGCGCGGGCGTCGGGTACTGCGTCCCGTGATGGAAGCCGGCGTAGCCGATCCGGCAGACGAACGCGGGCCCGTCGTGTTCGGTACCGCTGGTGCGCCAGCCACCCTGGTTGAGCAGCGCGAACCCGGTCGTGGGGGTGTTGCCGCAGGCTCGCAGCAGCGGGCCGGCGAAGGGGCCGAAGTCGACGACCACGGTCGCACCCGACGTCGCCGTGCAGTCACCGACCGGACGCGGCTTGGCCAGGGCCGGACCGGCTGTCCAGGCGGCTACGGTCAGGGCGGCGATCGCCATGGCGGCGGCTCGGGTTAGCCGCCGCATTGACCCGTCTCCGGGACTGCCGATCACGAGTTGACCTGGTCGCGGTCCTGGCGGAGCTGGTTATTCCGCGACGGGTCGCCCGGTCGGCGGCGCCGCGAGAACAGCACCACGATCGCGGCGATCCCGACCACCAGGCCGAGGCTCACGGCGACCCAGGGCAGGATCGAGCCGCCGGAAGCGGGCGGGCCGACGGCAGCGTGACGGTGCGCGCGCCTCAAGTTCAGGTCGCGGAATAGGAGGCCGAACGAGATGCCGGTCGCGCCACTGACCGCCTGGGTGGTCGCGCGCAGGTCAGAGCCGGGCTGGCCGTTGGCGTCGGCGTTGAAGCCGCCGTTTGGGTTCTGCTCACTGGCCAGGAAAGCCAGGGCCAGCAGGATCTGGCGACGGTACTGACCGGCCCGCAGCGACAGGGCCTGGATCGCCAGGCCGGCCGAGTTCACCGAGACCCCGGCCGTCCCGTGAAAGCCGCCACCTGGCTGTTGCTGGCCGGCGATCCAGGTGAGCCCGGACTTAACGTCCGAGCTGGCCTCGGACGTGTGGACGAGCGCCAGTGCCATGACCGCCATCGCGGTGCTGTCAATATCGCGGTCGTGACCGGACGGAATGAGGCTGGGAAATGAGCCGTCAGAGTTCCGCAGGCTCTCCAGGTAGGCGATCGGGGCCTTGGCCGCAGCCGCCTGACCGGCCCGCAACTGGGCGACGATCCCCAGGGCCTGGTCGAATACCGAGCTGGCGTAGCGATAATTGCCCGGTCCGGCGCACGGGCTGCCCGAGCCGATGGACTTAGTCCGGCAGACGGTCGCATCGAGTGCCACGATCAGGTCTTTGCCGCCGAAGTCGCGCGGGTTGTCGCCGATGACCTCGGCGAGCAGGGCTTCCTTGGCAATCGATCCGCCGCTGGCGTACTTGGTCCCGATCCCGCTCCAGTAGTTGACCGTCTTACCTGATTGATCAGGCTTGTCGCCGCGTAGAAAGCCCGCGATATTTTTCAAAGCCAAATTATCATTACCGGTCGCGGCCAAGGCGAGCGCGCCGTCGATAGTAAGACCGAAATCGGCGACGTGCGGGAGTGACGTGTAATAATGACCGCCGATCAGATTGGCGGGAGAAACCAGGTAGGCGGTGGCCTTGACCAGGTTCGGGCTGCGGGCGGTGCTGGCCGAGGGGGACCCGCTATGAGCCCCCGCCAGGCTAGCGGCCGACGCCGGGGTCAGGGCGGTGCCGGCGACTGCGGCCAAAAGCAGCACCGCCAGCCGGAACGGCAGCCTGCTGGCTGCTGGCTGCGGCATGACTCTCCCGAAACGGCGGCCCGCGGAGCGAAACCCCAGATCCGCCCGGCCCGTCGGGAAACCTGAACGTTCCGCGCCGTGGTCCACGACGACGCTTAGACGAAGCTGTGACTGCGCCAGGTGCTCCGACTCGCCCGCTCAACTGCGGGCCCACGGCTGCGGGCCAGTGCCGGAATCTGACCGGCTTCCCCTGATCGCGCTGACGCTTTATCTGATCACACCCAGCTCAGGCGGTCAATGCGGGGGTATTGACACGCCAATGCCGGTAAGGGACAGTAACGTCGGGCACTAGCAGCACGCCCTGGCGTAAGAAACAGAGCGCCGAAACTGAACAAGCGAGCTGGTGGGGGAAGTCCGGTGAGATCCCGGCGCTGACCCGCAACGGTAAAACGCGGTCCCGAGGGGCCGCGGTGAGCCCGGTTACCCGCGACCTCGCGAGATTGCTCCCACCTGTCGTGGTCCGCAGGCCGGAGTCTGGGCTCCGCGCGGGTCCGGCCCGGAACTTGCCGGACTGGAAAGGGCCCCGATGAAACGTTGCCGCGTCGTTCTCTACACCCTCCCCCTGGCTTTCGCGATCGGCACTGCGGCCGTGACCGCCGCACCCGCGATGGCGGCCGGACCCGCGCCCTCGGCCGCGCCGGCCAAGGATCAGGCGGCCGCCGGCTGGCTGGCCCGGCAGATGACCGGCCGCAGCCATTTCGTCACCGTCTTCAACGGCTCTAAGTTCGCCAACCAAGGTCTGACCATCGATGCGATCCTGGCGTTCGCGGCGACTCATTCGGCCAGCGACTACGCCGGGCGGGCGGTTATCTGGCTGCAGAAGCCCAGCGTGCTGACGGGCTACATCGGCGATAAGAAGAACGGCTTCTTCGCGGGCGCGACCGCGAAGGTCGCCCTGGCCGCCGAGGTCAGCGGCATCAGCCCGGTGAGCTTCGGCAAGACCAACCTGATCGCCCGGCTCGGCACGCTGCTGACCAAGTCGGGCCGCTACTCCGACCAGTCGAGCTTCGGTGACTTCAGCAACGCGTTCAGCCAATCGCTGGCGATCCTGGCTCTCAGCCGGCACGGCGGCGCACCGGCGAACGCGGTGGGCTTCCTGGTTCGCAGCGAATGCTCCGATGGCGGATTCCCGCTGAACTTCGCGCAGAAGACATGCGTGAGCGACCCGGACGCGACTGGCATGGACGTCCAGGCACTGCTGGCGGCCGGACGGACCGCCGCGGCCGCACGCGGGTTGCGCTGGCTGGCCAAGGACCAGCGCTCCGACGGCGGCTTCGCCTCCTCGGCGACCACCGCGCCGAACGCCAACAGCACCGGCCTGGCCGGGCAGGCGCTGGCCGCCGGGCACTGGACGCGGCGGGCGGCGCAGGCGGGCAAGTTCCTGCTTGGCCTGCAGGTCGGCTGCTCGGCCACGGCTAGTCACCGGGGCGCGATCGCCTTTGACGCCTCCGGGTTCAAGCCGAGCACGGCGGTGACCGCGACGCCGCAGGGGATTCTCGGGATCGCAGACGTTCCGATGTGGAAGCTGAGTTCGCATGGCGCCAAGAGCGGCGCTCCTCGGCTGGGATGTGCGTCATGACGGCGGCGACGGTCCGGTCCCGGTCTTCGGTGCGGGTCTCTTGGAAGGTCGCGGTGTCGATCGTGCTGGCGGCGGGCGGCCTGGTTGCCGCCGGGGCTGGCGCTGGGCCCGCGCGTGCTGCCGCCGCGGGCAAGTGCAGCGGGAAGACCGGCATCAACGTGGTCGTCGACTCCACCAAGCTGAAGGGCGGCAAGGTCCAGATCGGCTGCGATAAGAAGAAGCCAGCGAGCGGGCTGGCGGCGCTGAAGCGGGCCGGGTTCAGCTATACGTTCGTCCCCCGGCATCCCGGTTTCATCTGCACGATCGATCGCCGGCCGAACAAGTGCAACGGCGCGCCGACCACGGCTTACTGGTCCTACTGGCACGCCAAGCCGCACGGCAAGTGGATGTACAGCAAGCTCGGGGCCGGCAGTTACCACCCGAAGGCCGGCACGGTCGAGGGCTGGGCGTTCGGCAACGGCAAAGCGCCCAAGATTCCGCCGCCGTAGCGAGGCTTGACGCACTCCGGGTCGGCCCAGACGATGAAAGCCAGACGATGAAAGATGGCAGGCTGACCCGGAGGAGGATCCGGGGCGGAGCAGGTAATCGGTCACCTCGGGCACATCTTCGAGATGTCGAACGGCACAGTCCGGCCGGAGTTGCACGACGTCCTGGTGAGCGCCGATCCCACGGTCGTGCTGGCCACGATTCACTCCGAACGAGCCGGAAGGCAGCTTGCGCTCAACGTCGTCCATGTCATCCACACTGAGAATGGCAAAGCGACCGAGATCTGGACGCACTCGACCGACCCGGCCGGAGCGGCGCACTTCTGGTCGTAAGACAGCTTGATCAGTGAGTTGCACAGGGACAGGCGTTCCTGTAAGCGCCAACCTCGGCATTCACCCGGCCGTCGGCCGCAGAGTCCGAAGCTAGGCAAACACGCCACCAATCTCACTCCTTTCCCGCCGCCGGTGACACCATGTAATAGGAACATAAATTCGATTACAATTAGTGACTGTCAGAGGCGGTCGCTAGAGTGATCTATAGGCCGAGAGAGCCAGGGAGGTGGACATGAACCAGAAACAACGACAGACACCGTTACCGGGATCCGGCGAATATGCAGGCGGAGGCCTGTCGTGGACCTGGCACCTGGACCTCGAGGCACTGACCGCTGCCCTGTCCGAGCCCGCTCCATGGAACCGCACCCGATCCTCCGCCTTCCGACCCGCAGCACCACCGGCCAACCCCGGCGCCAACCCACGCCGGAACGGCCAGGCCGCAGGCCAGCCCGCCGACCCGCCGCCACCGCAGACCGGGCCACCTTCCGCCCGGCCTGACGACACCGCGCCCGACCACACCGCGCCCAGCGGCACGACACCCGACGCCAGTACGAGCGGAGGGAGCACGACACCTGACGCCAGTACGAGCGGGGGCAGCACGGTCAGCGGCGTCGCGTCCAGTGGCAGCACCACGCTCCCGGCAGGTGAACCGCCGACCGGTGAAAAGCCTGGAGCTGGGCCCTCAGAGGTGTCGCCGCCGGATGCAGACCCGTCGCTCGATCCGGTGGAGGCGGATTTCGCGGAGTACCTGGATGCGGTCGACGCGGGCCGGACGTCGGTGGTCCCGCTGTCGGTCGCGGCCGGCCGGGTGGCGGAGATGCTGGCGCCCAGCCCTGACCTGGCCGCCTGGCTGGCGTGCAATCCCGCCGGGCACCTGGAAGACGGCGCGCTGGCCGGGGCGGCCGCCGGGTACCGGCGGCTGGCCGCCTGGGCCCAGGCCGGGGAACTGGCCGTCGTCGCCCAGATGGCATCACGGTCCGCCGCCGCCGACAGCAATGCCGGCACCGACCGCGGCGGCCGCCCCGATAAGGTCCCGGCCGATGCTTACGGCCAGGTATCCCTGGCCCTGACCATGTCCCAGGCCGGCGCCGAATGGTGGACCAACCTGGCTGTCGACCTGCAATGGCGCCTCGCCGCCACCGGCCTAGCGCTCCGCGACGGTGTTATCGACCTGGCCCGCGCCCAGGCCATTGCCGAAGCCACCGGGCCACTGGACGAGGCCAAGGCCCGCGCGGTCGAGGCCAGGATCTTGCCCAGGGCCGGGGAACAGACCACCGGCCAGCTCCGGGCCTCGCTGCGCCGCGCGGTGATCACCGCCGATCCGGAAGGCGCCGAACGCCGCCGCGAGGCAGCCGAACGCCGCGCCAAGGTCGTCTTGTACCCAGATGCTGAGGGCACCGCGTCGCTGACCGGGCAGAACCTGCCCGGCATTCGCGCCGCTGCAGCTTTTGCGCGAATCACTGCGCTTGCCCGGGCGCTGAAGGCGACCGGCGTCGACGGCGGCATCGACCTGCTCCGCTCCAAGGTCCTCCTCGGCCTCCTCCTCGGCACCCTGCCCTACATCCCACCCCCACCCGACGGCCCGGCAGACACCGATGGCCCAGGTGACACTGATGGCCCGCCGTATGGTGGCGGCCACCCGGACGGCGGCGGCAGCCCGGACGGCGGCGGCAGCCCGGAGAGCGGCGGCCCGTCCGGAACCGAGCCAGCAGACCACCGACCAGCACCCGACGGCGCCGGCAACCCCCACATCGACGACTGGCCATGGACCAACGATGCGATCCCAGGCAGGCACGAGCCAGTTTCCGGGCACGGTCCCGGGAACGATGTCCCGTCCGGTGAAGGTGCCATCGAGCCGGGCTCCCATGACAACGCGGATCCGGCGATCAATGACGACCTCGCGATCGCTCGCGACGATGAGCCGGGCGGCGAGTGGCCGGGCGGTGACTCGGCCGGACCGGACCGCGAGGATTCGGGAGCAGGTCCGGTGCCATGGCCGGAAGCGACACCATTGTTGCGGCCCGGGCCAGCCGCGCTGAAGCACCTGGAGCCCGTCGGCAGCGGGTACCTTGACCTGCGGCTCCCCTGGCTTACCCTAATCCGCGCTGGTCCCGAACCCGGCTACCTGACCCGCCTCGGGCCGATCACCTCCGTCCAGGCCAACTACCTTGCCCTCCTCGCAGCAGCCGACCCGGCCGTGGAGTGGCGGGTCGTCATCACCAATGACAGGGGCCGAGCTAATGACGGTGGCTGGGCCATCGCCGTCACCCGAATCAGGTCTCCGCGAGCACCCGCCGGACCGACCGCGGTCAGTCCAGCCCGCGTCAGTCCAGCCCGCGTCAGTCCAGCCCGGGTCAGTCTCGGCAGCTCTAGCCTCCTCCGCCGTGTCACTGTCGTCATGGCCGCAGAGGAACTCAACGGCACTGCCGCCAGCGGCCTGTCCACCGATGACAACCTCGCGTCAGTGGCCGCAGCGATCATCGTCGCTTCCCGGCGGGCAGTCGGCCAGGCCGCCGGGCGAGCCGCCGCCGATGCCGCCGCCGGGGGGTGCGCTCACACCCAGGCCAGCCCCGCCTACCAGGTACCGGCCCGGCTCCGCGAGTTCGTCAACCTGCGTGACCTGACTTGCCGGTTCCCGACCTGCCGCCAGCCAGCCTGGCGCTGCGACGCGGACCACACCCAGCCTCACCACCAGGGCGGCCCGACCTGTACTTGTAACCTCGGTCCGCTCTGCCGGTTCCATCATCAGCTCAAGCAACATCGCCAATGGCGCCTTGACCAGCCCGTGGCAGGCACCTTTGTCTGGACCACTTCCACCGGCCGGACCTACACCACCCAACCGGACGCTCAAGCCGCCTGAGTGATCGTCCCGCCGGATCAAACGCTCCAGACGCCTTCAATGCGGAGATCATGGCGTCATTGCTGAAAGGTTCGGAGAGTATCGGCTGCCCGGGACGGCGGTCCGGGACGGGCAGTCCGGGACGGCGGTTCAAGTTGGCGTTCGCGCCTGATCGGTAGGCTCCGGTCATGGATCGCGATCGGGCTGGGCGGGTTTTGGCCGGAATGGGCGAGTTCTTCGCGAGCGAACCCGCACAATCGTCTGGGCCGGCTGCAGCAGCGCAGGCGGCGCTGGCACTGTTCCACGACGCGGCCCGCTCGGTGCCGGCTTACGCAGCATTCCTGGAATCGGCCGGCGTGGATCCGGCCGCGGTCCAGTCGGCCGAGGATTTCAATCGGCTTCCGATGCTGACTAAAGACAACTATCAGCGCCGGTACCAGTTGCCGCACCTGTGCCGGGGCGGGCGGCTGGACGGTTGCGACATGGTCGCCGTGTCATCTGGATCCTCGGGCACGCCGACCGTCTGGCCTCGGTCGGTGCTGGACGAGCGCGCGGTCGCGGACAGGTTCGAGCAGGTCTTCCTGCACGGTTTCCTGGCCGATGAGCGCTCGACGCTGGCGGTGATCTGCTTCGCGCTCGGCAGCTGGGTCGGCGGGATGTACACCGCCGCGTGCGGCCGGCACCTCGCCGCTAAGGGCTACCCGATCACCGTGGTCACGCCAGGGAACGACGTGGCCGAGATCATTCGGGTCGTCGAGGAGCTAGGGCCGTGGTTCGACCAGGTAGTCCTGGCCGGCTACCCGCCGTTCGTGAAGAACGTGGTCGACGCCGGCCTGGCGGCGGGCGTGGACTGGCCCGAGTACCGGATCAAGCTGGTCCTGGCCGGAGAGGTGTTCAGCGAAGAATGGCGCGACCTGATGGGGCGGCGGGCCGGGATGAGCTCGCCGCTGGCCGACTCGGCGTCGCTGTACGGGACCGCCGATGCTGGCGTGCTGGGGACCGAGACGCCGCTGTCAGTGTCGGTCCGCCGGTTCCTGGCCGCGCGGCCCGATGCGCTGCGCGAGCTGACCGGGGAGTCGCGGCTGCCGACGCTAGTTCAGTACGACCCGATGACGAGGTACTTCCAGACCGAGGGATCGACGCTGCTGTTCAGTTGCGATGGGACGACGCCGCTCGTGCGGTACCACATCGCCGACGAGGGCGGCCTGGTCGGGTTCGAGCAGATGCTGGAGTTCTGCTCAAGGTACGGGCACGACCCGGTGGCGGAGGTTGGCGAGCAGCACGGACTCGGGCAGCACGGATCCGGGCAGCGCGGGGCGCCGCAGTTGCCGTTCGCTTACGTCTTCGGGCGGTCGCTGTTCACCGTGTCCTATTTCGGTGCCAACATCTATCCGGAGAATGTGACCGTCGCCCTGGAAAGCCCTTCGATTAGCGACTGGGTCACCGGCAAGTTCGTCTTGGAGACCGCTGAGACCGCGGACCGGGACCGCGAGCTGAGAATCACCGTTGAGCTGGCGCCCGGCCAGGCGGAGTCGGCCGAACGAGCGGAGGCGCTAGCCGACGCGATCCGGGCCGAGCTGCGCCGGCTGAACAGCGAGTTCGCGCACTACGTGCCCGAGGAGTCGCAACTGCCGGTCATCGCACTGCGTCCGGCTGGAGATCCTGAGTACTTCCCGCCCGGCATCAAGCACCGCTACACCCGCCCGCCCAGCTAGCGGCACCGCCACCGTCGTCATCCAGCGCGCCGAGCCGGCGAGAGTCGGGCAAGGGTGTCGGGTACTCCGTTGTCGTCATAACTGCAGCGAAGTGCCGCTCGGAGCGGTCTTTCGCGCGCCTGTGCGGTGTGGCGCCGACCCCGGTGTCCTCCGGCCGCACCGACCGACACCGGATCGACGGTGAGAAGATCAGCTGGATGCAGCCATCTGAGATTCAACGCGCGCTGGCTGCGGCTAGGTCGACCGCCTCGGCGCTTGGCCTGGCCGTCGATGACGCGATCGTTCTGCATGATTCGAACAAGCTCACTGTGCGCCTGCTGCCTAGTGACGTCGTTGCCCGGGTCGCGCCAATAGAGCATCAGGTCGCACAGTTCGAGATCAGGATTGCCCAGCGACTCGCGGAATCCGAGAGCCCTGTGGCTGCTCTGGACCCCCGAGCAGAGCCGCGCGTCTATGAGCGTGACGGCTACGCCATCACGCTGTGGACCTACTATCAGCCTGCGATGTCCGGGGAGGTTTCACCGGTCGACTACGCGAATGCGCTTGAGCGATTGCATTCCGGCATGCGCAAGCTCGATCTCAGGACGCCGCACTTCACCGATCGAGTGGAAGAAGCTCAGCACCTGGTGGACACCACTGACCTCACCCCGGATCTCGCCGACGCGGACCGGAAGCTTCTCATCAATACGCTACGGAGCCGAAGACAAGCGATCGCCAACCGTGGCGCTGCCGAGCAGGTGCTGCACGGCGAGCCGCACCCAGGCAACGTGCTCAGCACGAAGTCCGGACTGTTGTTCATCGACTTCGAGACGTGTTGCCGCGGACCGGTCGAGTTCGATCTCGCCCATGTCCCCGAAAATGTGAGCGAGCGCTATGCCGACGCTGATCAAGACCTGCTGAGCCAATGCCGAGCACTTGTTCTTGCCATGGTGGCCGCCTGGCGCTGGGACCTGGGCGACCAGTTCCCGGACAGGCAACGAGCAGCTCGCGCACTCCTCAGCGCTCTGCGCGAAGGTCCGCCGTGGCCGCCGCTCGACGTCGTGATGCGCCGACCGGACGGTCCGTAAGCGACACGTCTGCTTGCAATCTGAGCTGACCTGCGGCCGGAGGAAGCCGCCGGGACAGGGGAGTCATGGGATGAGGCGGTAGCTGATCTCGTTCGGAGCCCGCGCGATGGAGCATGTCCCCGAGGAGGACATGCCCGCCGTGGCCAAGGCCGCGCGTGCCGTGGTCCAGGAGGCCGTGACCGCCGGCGTGCTTGTGTGCACCGGCGGGCTGGAAGAGCAGCCGGCGAGCATCGTGGCCACCGGCGGGACGGTCACCGACGGCCCGTACCCGGAGGCCATCGGCGGGCTCACGGTCATCGAGGTGCCCTCACGCCAGGAAGCACTGGCGTGGGCCGCCAAGATCGCCGGCGCCTGCCGCTGCGCGCAAGAGGTCAGGGAAATTGGGCCCGACCCCGAAGTCGACGAGATGCTCCGCCAGGCAGCCAGGTGACGGTGACCTGCCCGTCTGAAAGACAGGCTCCGCTAAGCGTCGCCTGAAGCCAAACCGTCACGGATCAGTTGGGCTTGCACCTATAACTGCAGCGAAGTGCTCCAATCTCGCTTACACCCAGGATAGCGATCTTGAAAATTTGACTGCCTTGTCGTCGGCAATTCTCCGGCGCAGATGAATATGCAGATTCATCTGGTTTTCCGAGGATGAATCTGCGCATTCATCCGGAACGCGATGATGATCATTAGATAATCCTGTGACTAGTGTTTCTGCCGCTCGCTCTGCAACTGATGTGACTTACCCGCCGCGCTGGCCTCCTCGGCTGGGACCCGAGAAGTCGTTCGCTGGGGCCCGAGACGTCGTCACTAGGACCCGAGACGACCTCGCTGGGGCCCGAGACGACCTCGCTAGGGCCCGGGATGACCTCGCTGGGGCCGGAGATGACGCTGGGCTACCGCTGCCGCTGCCAACCTGCCGGGCCTCGCAGAGCGCAATGGCCCAGGCCGCCGAGTAGTGCGGGCCGGTGCTCGGGTGGTTTGGTAGTGTTTGAGGCCTGGTGTACTAATGAGTGTGCTGGGTGGTGGTGGCCGGTGATTTCTCCGGGGATATTCGCTGATCTTGACGCGCTGCGGGCATGCTGGCACCCGGTGGCCTACGCGGCCGACCTGGCCGACCGCCCCATCGCGGCCGAACTGCTGGGCGAGGCCCTCGTGCTCTGGCGCACCCGTGACGGCTCAGTTCGGGTTCTCTCCGATGTGTGCGTGCACCGAGGTACGGCGCTGTCCCTGGGCTGGGTAAACGGCGACGAGCTCGTCTGCGCCTACCACGGCTGGCGGTACCGGAGCGATGGCCGCTGCGTGGCTATCCCGCAGCTTGCCGACCCGACCAGGGTGCCCGCCAAGGCCAAGGTGCCGGCCTTCCGCGCCCAGGAGCGCTACGGCCTGATCTGGGTGAGCATGGACGAGCCGCGCTGGCCGCTGCCAGAGCTGCCCGAACTGGAGGACGGCAGCTGGAAGGTGGTCTGCGCCGGGCCGTACTCGTGGAATTGCGACGCGGCCCGGCAAGTGGAAAACTTCACCGACTTCGGGCACTTCCCGTGGGTGCATCCCGGCCTGCTCGGCGATCCGGACCGGCCCGTGGTACCCACGCATCAGGTGGATACCGGCGGTCACGTGCTGCGGTACGAGATCGTCCGCCCCGAGGCGGACAACTCCGATGACTTCCCCGTCTTCGGCAACGACCAGGCCGGTCCGCCGGAGCGCCGAAGCCGCTATGAGCTGCATCTGCCTTACACGATCGCGCTCCGGCTGGGCTGGGGCGGCGAACGCGGGATGGTGTACTTCTTCGCGTCGTCACCGGTGACGGTGGGGCGTTGCACCGGATACGTCATCATCGGCCGGAACTACAACCTGGACCAGGACGACCAGGTGATCCGCGACTTCGAGGACACGATCTTCGGGCAGGACCAGGTCGTGGTCGAATCCCAGCGGCCAGACCGAGTCCCCTTCGATCTGGCCGCTGAGCTGCACCTGAAGTTCGACGCCGTGGCAGTCGCCTACCGCAAGGCCATGCGAGCCCACGGCCTGGCCACAAACTCGCCCACGGAATACGCCAAGCGCTAGGGCTTGCCCAGCCTCCACAAGCGGGCGGGACCATCGACCTGCGTGGTGGCCAGAAGCTTGCCATCGGGGCTCACGGCCTCCACGCTGAAGCTGGGATGGTCCTTAGGAGCGATCAACGGCTCCACCTGCTCGCTGGTGGCCACGCCCCACTGCGCGATGGTCCCGTCGGCGTCGGTCGTGACCAAAACCTTGCTGTCGGCAGTGAATCCCACCCCGGACGCGCTGAACCTGCCTACCGGCATGTTCTTGCTGACCTGCTTCTGGGTGGCCACGCTCCAGATCTTGAAGTATGAACGACCCGCGGTACCGATCAGCTTGCCGTTGGGACTGAACGCCGCGCCGTTGACAGGGCCACCGAAGTGGCTGCCGATAGGCTTGCCGACCTCCCGGAAGGTGGACAGGCTCCACAACCGGATAGTGGCATCGAAGCCGATGGTCATCAGCAGCTTGCCGTTCGGGCTGAACTCGACAAAGAGCCCGAAGCGAGCGTCTGCCTGGCTGTCTATCGGCTTACCGACCCGGTGCCGAGTGGAAACGTTCCATAGCCAGGCCGGGCTGCCCTCGACCGAGATTGCCAGGCGCTTGCCGTCGGGGCTGAAAGCCAAGTCCACGACTCCCGTTTTCCCGGCCACGATGGGAGCGCCAATCTGGCGGTGACTGGCGACGTTCCACAGTCTGACCGTGCCATCAGATTCAGCGGTGGCCAGCACCTTTCCGTCCGGGCTGAAAGCGATGCCACTGACCCGCGGACCGTGGAGCCTGATCGCGGTGCCAATCTGCCGTTGCGTGGCCACATTCCACAGCCGCGCGGTGCCGTCACTATCAGCCGTCGCCAGAATCTTGCCGTTCGGGCTGAAGGCCACCTCGAATGGACTATCGCCAT
Source organism: Streptosporangiaceae bacterium (assembly GCA_036501205.1). Taxonomy (GTDB): domain Bacteria; phylum Actinomycetota; class Actinomycetes; order Streptosporangiales; family Streptosporangiaceae; genus Chersky-822. Next base: position 33,618 of record DASYAT010000005.1, read on the forward strand.
GACCGCCCATTCCGTTGAACCGCCCGTGAGCAGCAGGCCGCCCGGCCGGAGCGGAGTGGTGCAGCCCGCTGACCGCCGGGAACAGGCCGATCATGGCGGCGACGGCGGCGACTCCGCTGATGGTTCCGGTCGTGCGGCGGCGCCGGATCCTGATGCCGGCTCGCAACGCGTTGCGGGCGACCGGCCCCATCGGCGGTTCGTCGGTGAGGGCATCGGCCAGCAGAAAGCGCAGGGTGTTCTCGTCCATGACAGATCTCCTTTGTTTTCAGAGCGGCGCGGGTCGGTTAGGGCTTGCCCAGCCTCCACAACTGGGCGGGACCCTCCGACTGAGTGGTGGCCAGAAGCTTGCCGTCAGGGCTGACGGCCTCATCGCCGAACAGAGGATGGCCCTTAGGAGCGATCACCGGCTCAACCTGCTCGCTGGTAGCCACGCTCCACTGGGCGATCGTCCCGTCGGCGTCGGTGGTGACCAAGACCTTGCTATCGGGAGTGAATCCCACCCCTTCCGCGCTGAAACCGCCCACCGGCATGTTCTTGCTGACCTGCTTCTGAGTGGTCACGCTCCAGATCTTGAAGTACGAACGACCCGCGGTACCGATCAGCTTGCCGTTGGGGCTGAATACCGCGTTGTTGACCGGGGCACCACCCGTGCTGCCGATGGGCTTACCGACCTCCCGGAAAGTAGACAGGCTCCACAGCCGGACGGTGGAATCGAAGCCGAGGGTGAGCAGCAGTTTGCCGTTCGGACTGAACTCGACCAGGAGCCCGTAGCGATCGTTGGCCGGGCTTATCGGCTTGCCGACTCGGTGCCGAGCGGACACGCTCCACAGCCGGGCCGGGCTGCCTTCGGCCGAGACGGCCAGAAGCTTGCCGTCGGGGCTGAAGGCCACGTCCACGACTGCCTCTTTCGAGGCCACGATTGGAGCGCCAATCTGGCGGTGATTGGCAACGTTCCACAGCCTGGCCGTGCCATCCGAATCGGCGGTGGCTAGGACCTTTCCGTCGGGGCTGAAAGCGATACCCTTGACCCGCGCGCCGTTGAGCCTGATCGGGGCGCCGATCTGCCGTTGGGTGGCCACATTCCACAGCCGCGCGGTGCCGTCGTTGTCCGCCGTCGCCAGAATCTTGCCGCTCGGGCTGAAGGTCACGGCGTGTGGACGATCGCCATGACCGCCAATTCCCTTGAACCGCCCGTGAGCCGCTGGCCGACCGGCCGGGGCAGAGTGCGACAGCACCCCGGTCGCCGGGAGCAGACCGACGATCGCGGCGAAGGCCGCGAAGCCGCCGACAGCTCCCGTCGTCCGGCGACGGCGGATCCTGATGCCTGCTCGCAACGCGTTGCGCACGACCGGCCCCATCGGCGGTTCTGAGTTCAGGGCATCGGCCAGCAAAGAGCGCAGCGTTCTCTCATCCATCTCAGATCTCCTTCGTTTCCAGTTCGACCCGCAGCTTGGCAAGCGCGCGAGTACTTTGACTGCGCACGTTGCCGGGCGAGCAGCCCAGCAACGATGCGACGTCCTCGATGCTCAGGTCCGCCCAGTAGCGCAGCACCACCACGGCCCGGGCTTTGGGCGGCAGCGTGGCCAGGGCCGCGAGCACCACCATCCGGGTCTCCGGTGCCGACTCCGAGAACGCGCTCTCGGGCAGCCGATCGGTGAGGATCTCGACCGGCCGCTTCAGCCGCCGGTCAGCCAGGTAACAGTTCATTAGCGTCCGGGTGGCGTAGGCGTGAGCCGCGTCTCGCCGCTGGATCCGGCGCCAGGCCACGAACACCTTGGCCAGAGCGCTCTGCACCAGGTCTTCGGCGGTATGCCAGTCACCGCATAGCAAAAACGCGGTTCGCCGCAACCGCGGCGCAGCCCCCTCGGCAAACTCGGCGAACTCGTCGGCGAACCTCACGCAGCCAGCGCTCCTTCGCGTGAGCAAAACTGATGCCGACGACTGGCGTCGACGTCCTGACATCAGTACTGATGCGTCAAAGGCTCCGCCACGCTGCAATCAATCGCATGATCGATGGAAAATTGGGCACCAAACGGAGCGTGTATCACGTCAACGCTGACCACCTGCCTGGCAACGAGGTCTCCCGCACCTTCGAGGGCGCCCAGCACGGTCAGGCCTCGGTGTCGTTCTTCCTAGTGAACAACTCGCCCGGCCAAGGGCCTGAGCTGCACCATCACCCCTACGACGAGACGTTCGTCATCCTGGAAGGCCAGGTCCTGGTCCAAGTCGGTGAGGAGACCGTCATCGGCGGACCAGGCGACATCGTGGTCGGCCCGCCCGGCGTCCCGCACGGCTTCACCAACGTCGGCCCCGGCCTGGCCCGGCTGGTCTGCATTCACGCGGCCCCGGCCATGCGGACGACGTTCACCTAACCCGGGCACCTGAGCCGGGCACTTAACCCGGGCGGGACCGGAACAGGGTGACGTTGGAGATGTCGCCGGTCACCCGGCGCACCATCGGCAGCAGGTACCGGAACCGGATCGGCAGCTGCGCTCGCATCGCCGGGGGCGGCCGGTTAACAGCAGCCGCTTCGACGACCTCGAGCCCGAGCGATTCGAGCGAGCGCGGGTCGTCGCAGGACCATTCCCAGAGCGCCGCAACGCCCAGCTTGGCGGCCCGCTGGTGCTGCATCCGTGTCATCTGGCTGCTGTAGGTATCGAAGGCGAGCAAGGCACCGGGAAAGGCCGCGGCGATGCGGGCAATAACCTCGGGCGCCTGCTCCAGGTAGGCCAGGACGCCCTCGATAGCGAAGAAGTACGGCTCAGGGCAGGCGGATACGGCCGAGAACCAGTCCTCGTCCAGAACCGAGGCTGCGATCATCCGGCGACGCTCGGAGTCGACGAAAAAGTTCCGCCGCAGCTCGATCGTGTCCGGCAGGTCAAGGTCGATCCAGTGCACCTGGCCGTTGTCGACCCGGTCGAACCTGGTGTTCAGCCCGGTGCCGAGCTCAATCACCGTCCCGGCTGGATGCTCGGCAAGGAACGCCAGGACCCAGCTATCGACGATCGCGGTGCGCACCACCATGATCGCGCCGCCCCAGCCCTGACCATATTTGGCGGCATCGAAGTCGACCGCTTCGAGAATCTCGGCTGCCTTCTGATCGCGAAGCACCGGACGCTTGAGCGAGTTCTGCCTGGCCCTGGCCGCCAGCGTCATGAACAAGGTTTTCTGGATCTCGCCGAGTTCCACCTTCACCTTGTCGCTCATGGCTGTTTCACCCACTCCGGGTTCGATCTTCCGAGCACGTGACTGACCGCCGCGCCAGCGGCGGTCACTGCCAGCGCGATCGCCAGCGAGTCGTAAGGCTGGGCGTGCAAGATGAGCGCCGCACCGACCAACGCCCCGACCGCCATGGTGATTACCGGCACCAGCCTGCGGCCGGCCTTCGACCCCTTGCCGCCGCCCAGCGAACTGTCAGCCGCGATCCCGGTGATCGTCAGGGTCAGCACGGTTGTCGTGAGGTCAGGCACCGCGATCGACCGCGCCGCGGCGTTCTGGACTCCCATGGCCAGCCCGAGCAACGTGATCAGCGCGTAGCGGTAACCCCCGCCAGGCGGGCTCCCGCCGACGACAGCCAGCACAACCGCCACCACGAGGAAAGCCGCCTGCACAAAACCCGCCGAGCTATGCAACCGCGCCCGGTGATCGCGATGCCGGGCGCTGAGCCGCCCCCCGAACCCGGCGCCGACAAGAAAGGCTGCCATCGCGACCAGGGACGCCGTGATCGAGAACCCGGGAGCGCCGGCCAGCGCGAAGCCGAGAAACACCACGTTCCCGGTCATGTTGGCGACGAACACATGCCCGAGCACCAGATAGCTGAACGCGTCGACCAAGCCGGTGACCAGCGTCATGCTGACCAGCAGCGGCGGCAGCGGTCCGTGCTTGCCGCCCTTTCCAGGCGCGATCACGTCCCGCGCCTGCGCGAGAAACTCGCTCATAGCCTCACTCCACTATCGTCATAGAGCGCCACGGATAACACTGCCGAAAGGACTAGTGATGATCGAGCCCTATCAAGCGATCGGCTTGGTGCCCACCATGCGCGGCATTCGCCAGCGGTCCGAGATTGCTGTCAATCTTGAGCACCTCTCGCATCTGATCAAGGC
>DASYAT010000006.1:0-12237 GCA_036501205.1 Streptosporangiaceae bacterium
TGCGCTATGCCGAGCGCCGTCAGTTCACCTGTCATCGTCGCAAATGACTCGGCCAGGCGAGCAAGGGTCTGAGGATTCTGCAGATTATTTTCAATAAATGATATGAGCCCCGATGCTTCGATCCACTCCATCTTCAGGACCGGGTACCAGGTCCCAAGGCATAGGACCCCGGTCTGCAGATAGCTGAACTCGACTCGCCAGGGCCTGTTGACGTTTCGCAGAGATTCGCTAATGCGCTGGTACCGCTCTCCTTGATCATCGATGAAACGAGTGAAGCACTTCACCGCCCAGCGACGGCCGTCTGTTCCGCTTATGGTAAAGACGCTTGCCGAAGCGCCGCTGATAGGCTTCGGCAGGCCGAGGCCGTCGAGCGCTACCTCTCCGCCGGCCAACGCCGGATCCTTGAAACAGAATCTTGTGTTGTAAAGCGCCTCGCGGTACTGACCGCCAGTTGGGTAGGAAGTTATCTGGGGCATGGCACTCAGATAATGTCGATTCTCAATAGGGTGGTGTCATCGTTTTGCAGCCGCCCTAGGTCGCGCTGCTGATCGACCCATTCGGGAAAATCGAGCAGAGCATCAGAGGTGTCCAGGTCGCGCAGAGTTTCCCAGGGACGGCCGTCCTGCTCGATCTCGCGGAGAAACCATGCGGCGAGCGCGTCAGTCGCGAGATAGAAACTGTCACCTGGTTGCCAGTCGCTGGCAGTTAGGCAGACATGACGAAGCAGCACTGCCTCGTCGGCCTGGCGGCTCGGAAGCAGCGGCGGCTGAAACGAGAATGCTGAAGCATCGCTCATCGGGAAGCTGCTGTAGAGCGACTCGTCGCGGATCTGGAAGATGCACGAGTCTCCGAGGCCACTGGCGGTCCAGGCGGGAGATTCGCCCTCCGAGTCGTCGCGGAACTCGACCGCGAGTATGGTCGCGTAGGCTCCCTTGGCTAGACCCGGTTCCTCGTACCACTGTATTGGTGAGCCGCGTGCCTCACGATCCGCCTTATAGCCCTCAAGCTCCTCATCCCATTGGCTAGTGGCATCTCCGTACGCGGTCATGAAGCCGGCCGCGGTCGTGGCGGCGCCGTCGGTTTTCCCGAAACAGCTGACAAGTAGCTTTGCCCAGCGATTAGCTAGCAGCGACTCACTCGCGCCGTCTGCTAGTGACAGCCTCAAGACGCTCTGATCCAGCTCGCCTTCGCTGATTCCGGCACTGCCCACCCAAAACGCATCCTCGTATTCACCAGGACTATTGCCGCGCTTCGGTACCCAGAAATTCTTTACGAATGCCCGCATCTAATGTCACTTAGCGCAGATCAGACGTCCTGGTTCCGATGTCCAGGAACTGGACCACCGAAGTCATGTCAGCGTTGAAGACGAAACCACGGGTGTTGCCCGAGGTGGCGACGCCCTGCTGCTGCGCGTAAGTGCACATGTGATCTGGAAGCACGCTCGACATGGTAAACAATGTACGGGCGAACTGGTTGGGCAGCGTGGCGTCATTGTCCGGGAAACTGATTGGTGAATTGCTGTCAGACGACACGTGCAGGTTGAAGAGAAGGATGGCGCCGTCGGCGCTTGCAAGCTGCCGGAGTCCGTCCGCCGCGATGACCGGATCGCCGTCGTTGGCTTCTCCGTCGGTTAGGTTCAAGACGACTGGCGGGAAGCAGGACGGATGATCGTTTAGCCAGCCAGAAAGGACCGTTTGCGCCCTGTTCAGCGCGCGGCACATGGGGGTGCCGCCGACGGCGACTGGATCGACCCAGACCGGGAATTTGACGTCCTGCTCGACCAGGCCACCAGCCCCATCAGGGATCTTCTTGGTCCTCGTCTCCAGCCTGGCCGGCGATACGGCAATCTCGCTCAGTGGGATGAGGTCTCGCCCGGCGAGCGGTCCGCCGAGGGCGGGTCCAACGCCGGCGCCTCCGTAAGCTATCGCCGATACATAGAAATAATCCCGTACGCCCTCCTCTTTGGCGCATTTGATCGTCAATTCCGACAAAAGGCGATTAAGGGCATCAGCAACTACGTCACACTTCCGCTGTCCTTCGCCGCGGCCGATCGCATCTTCCATCGAAGCTGATCGATCGAGCAGAAAGACGAAGCAGGTCGGGTTAGCCCGGCTGATTTCGGCTGAGTACACGCGGAACCTCCGCTGGTTGAGGCGGCAATCGCATATGCGTCGCGACGGACGAGTCGGCCTCTGCTGGTATCTAGGGCCTACGTGACTGTATTGCGGGAGCTTGGATCAATCTACTCGGCCCGGATGTCTGAGCGCGGGCGCAGCTATGAACGCAGGCCAGGTTGCATCCACCATGGTTCGCCAGCCGAAGTTAGGTACGTTGCTGGCCGGGAACTCACGGTCCCTGCCGTTGACTGGCCACTCGCTGCCGTGGTGTTGCCCGAACGCCGGTCATACGCAGCCTTCGCTTCGGCGGAGACGATAGTCCCGTAGACCTGAAGTTCCGTCTCAGCGGTTCTGATCAGCCGTTCTTCGGGAGTCATGAACTTCCACGCCCGCTGCAACGGCATAGCCGCGAGTTTCGCCGCGCGCTTGGAGGCCTTAGCGTCGGCCGCCGCTCGCTTGGCATCCTCGGCGGCGCGCTGAGCGGCGGCCCGGCGGGCGGCCTCGGCTTGTTGCGCGGCGATCCGCTGGGCTTGCATGGCCGCGCGCTGCTGCGCGCGCTGCTGAGCGAATGCCGCCGCTTGCGCGGCCTGGACAGCGGCGCGGTGCCACGCGAGATCCGCCATGTGACGGGTCGCCGAGCTGTTCGCGCATGCGATGGCTGCCGTCTCGGTTCGATGGTTGTGCTCGCAGCGGTACACCTGCCCGTTGGGGCCGACAAGGGTCGCGTGGAAGTACAAAGCATCGTCCTCGTCTTCATGGCGCGCCACACCCTGCTGCGCGACTGCAGCTGTGAACCAGCATGGCGTTTCATGCAGCTTATTGCCAAGCTGCATGGAGATAACCGTCTAACGAGCTGCCGACCGCAGCTCAACGGCGCCAGGTTGCCGCGGCGGGCCTGCGAGGCCCGCCGCGGCAACCGACGAGGAAACGCTGTCGGGCATCGCCGATTTACGTGAAGCCGACGTTCAGCGTGAAGTGTCCTAGCCTGATGTGGAGTACGCCGCCACCGGCCCAGTGCACGATAAAGGCGAGAAGGATGATCGCCAGAATAGCGACGACCACCCAGAAGAAAAACACGACGATTCCGGGGACGGAACGCCCGGCTATTGTTGCTGCTCTGGCCACGGCCGGCAACTACCCGCCGGCGCACAACTTACTCACCAACCGGCAAACCGGACTGACGATCTAAGGTGATCGCGAAAGCCGTGCTGGTCGTGCGGCATCGGGGAAGGATTGGTGTCGCGCTGGCAGCATCGTTCTTTCCCCGGTGCGGGCCGCCCGGTCGGCGGATGATCTTGGCGTGCGCGACGGCCGGCACCGGCGACCTCCGAGCCGAAGCTCGCCGCGGCTACCACTGGCCGCGGTGGTCGGGTACCAGAAAGACGGCGGGCAGCAACAGCACCAGTACGACCGCCAAGGCTAGGAACGACCGGGCGATCGCCAGGCCGGGGTCGGCGCTCCTGGCCGCGACCGCCGTGATCAGCGAGATCCCGGTGATGCCGCCGGACTGACGGAACATGCCGCGCAACCCGGCAACCGCCGCCGTATTTTCCGGAGCCCGCTGAAGCGTCGCGTTGTTGCTGGCCGGGAGCGCCATTCCAAGACCAACGCCGGTCAGGGCCGCCGCTGCCGCCAGCCAGCCGTACGGGCCGAACACGGGCGGGCCGATCGAAGTGAGCGTCAGGCCGACGGCAGCAAGGGACAGGCCAACCAGCATCGGCAGCCGGTACCCGGTCCGGCGGAGCGCGAACGCTGCCAGGGCGGCGACGGTGATCATGCCGATCGCCCGAGCTGTCAGCAAGGTTCCGGCCGCGAGCGTGGGCAGGTGATATCGATCTTCCGCGTACAGCGGCACGAGCGCGCCGAACCCGAGAATGGCGGCGCCGACCAGGAAGTTGATGACGTTCATGATGGCGAAATCGCGGCCGGCCAGCAGCCGCAGCGGCACGAATGGGGCGGCGGCCCGGCCCGAGTGCCGGACGAATGCCATCATGGCGATCAGCCCGCCGCCGAACAGCAGCAGGAAGGACGGATGCAGCGGCGAGGCCGAGGCGCTGCCGAGATAGCTGATCGCGAGCATCAGGCCGAGCAATGCGGCCGCCAGCAGGCCGATGCCGGGCAGATCGAGGCGATTGGCGCTCTTCTTGCTGCCGCCCGGCACGAACGCCACGGCCAGACAGCACAAGACGATCCCGACCGGCACGTTGACCAGGAAGATCCCGCGCCAGGACCAGTAGGTGACGAAAATGCCGCCGAGCACCGGCCCGACGATTCCGCCGATCGGGAACACGCTGGTGAACAGCCCGACCGCGCGGTCACGATCACGGCCGAACAGATCGGCCACGATGCCGGTGGCCGAGGGCATGAACGCGCCGCCACCCAGTGCCTGGACGGCACGGAGCGCCACCAGGACGTAGATGTTGCCGGCCAGTCCGCAGCACAGCGAGGCGGTGGTGAACAGCACCACCGCGCCGATGAAGACCTTCTTCCGCCCGTACATGTCGCTGATCGCGCCCGCGGTCGGCATCGCGACGATCTGCCCGAGCGCGTAGATCGTGATCGTCCAGCTGCTCCAGTTCACCGCGGTGTGCAGATCATGCTGCAGCGAGCCGAGCGCGGTTGCCACAATCGTCTGATCGACCGAGGCCATGAACAGCGCCATTGACACAACGGCGAATATTAGGCGGCGGCGCGGCTGCGGGCCGCCCTCCGGCGATACCTTGGCCTCGCCCTGCGACGGACGGACGCGGGCGATGGCCATGGGATAATCATGTCACTGCTTGCCGATAAGCAATTAATCGGGTGGGCAAAGAGCGGGAGGCGGCGTGGAAGCGGACGAGGCGGTACGGCTGCGCCGGGCGATCAATCGGCTCGCCCGTCGATTCAACACCTCCGCGACCGACGAAGGCCTCACTCCGACTCAGGCTTCCGTGCTCGCATTGATCGCGCATCGCGGCCCGATCGCGATCGCCGAGCTACTGCGGCTCGAGCAGATCAACCCGACCATGCTGTCGCGGGTCGTCGGACGGCTTGACGAGATTGGCCTGATCGTCAGGACGCCCGTTCCAGATGATCTGCGCAGCGCGTCGCTGGTCGCAACCGACGAGGGCCGTCGAGCGCACGACCGGATCCTTGCCCAGCGCGCCGAGACCGTGTCAAGGAGCGCCAAGCGCCTGTCGCCGGAGGAGTACGCCCGCTTGATCCAGGCCCTCCCGGCCCTAGAGCGCCTAGCCGACGAGGACTAGCCGGCGAGGACTAGCCGGCGAGGACTAGCTAGCCGACCAGGACTAGCCGAACGCTGGACCGCCCGCCAGCTCAGATTCATGCACCCCAGGCCGAGTTAGCGCATGCCTGACCAGCCCGATCAGCGCGATCTTGACCGAGTCGCGCCGCCGGGCGTCACACATCACGACCGGCACGGAAGGGTCGAGATCAAGCGCGATCCGCACATCGGCCGGGTCGTACCGGGGCGCGCCGTCGAAGCAGTTGACCGCGACGATGAACGGGACTCCGTAGTGCTCGAAGTAGTCGACGGAGGCGAAACAACTGGCCAGCCGCCGGGTGTCGGCCAGCACTACCGCACCGAGCGCGCCGAAGGACAGCTCTTCCCACATGAACCAGAACCGTTCCTGGCCTGGCATCCCGAATAGATAGAGAGCCAGGTCGGACCGGAACGTGATCCGGCCGAAGTCCATGGCGACCGTCGTGGTCGTCTTGTTGTCCACTCCGCTGATGTCATCCACCCCGACGCTGCGGTCGCTGAGCGTCTCCTCCGTACGCAGCGGCCTTATCTCCGTGATGGCGCCGACCAGCGTGGTCTTACCCGCGCCGAACCCGCCCGCGATGATGATCTTCGCGGTCGTCGGGACCGGGGATTCAGAGTTCTTCGAGTCCATCCAACACCGCATTCAATAGACGCCGGCTGATCACGCGGCCCCGTGGAGCTGTGAGAACCTCGACGATCTTGTACTCAGTCAGGTCGCTGAGCAGCACCCGGACCACCCCGATCGGCAAGTCGACTTCCGAGGCGAGGTCTACGACAGTTATAGGGCGCTGGCACCGGGCGAGCACTTGCCTGTGCTCGGGAGCAAGTCGCAGCTCAGGCGACGGCGGCGGTCCGCCCGCCGCGACCACGACATCGATCAAGCCGAAATTCCTGCCCAGGGCGGGCATGGTCCGGCCTTTGGTCACCGCGTACGGCCGGACGAACGGCCCCGCCTCCTGGTCAAGCCATCTATCCATTGGAGCCGACACCGCTGATCACCCCGAAGTCGACTCAGCGTCATCAAGGGAGCGGGCCGGGGCAGTGAGGTACTTGCCCATCCTTCGCACCAGCATGGCCATTTCATAGGCCATCACGCCGACGTTGGCATCCGCCGAGCTGAGCACCGCCAGGCAAGTGCCCTCTCCGGCCGCCATGACAACGAGGAAACCGGACTCCATTTCAATGATCGTCTGCCTGACCTGTCCGCCTTCGAAATGCCGGACGGCGCCGCGGGCCAGGCTCTGCAAGCCAGCCGCCAGCGCCGACAGATGATCGCCATCTTCCCTGCTCATGCCCTGCGAGGCCGCCACCACCAGCCCGTCCCTGGACAAGATGACCGCCTGACGAACGTAGGCGAGCTTGTCGACCAGGCTGTCCAGCAGCCAGCCAAGCTGGCTGCCCGTGTCTGTCCTTGTCATTGCGCGGCCTCGCCATCGTGTGCGTGCTGGGCTTCCGGGCTATAAGCGTCCGGGCTATAGGCATCAGGGCTATAGCCGACCGGGCTATAGGCATCCGGATTGGCCGGTTCGACCTCCGGCTGGTTGACCGGTTCATCGCCGGGAGCTTCGTCAGGGTCGCCCAGGGAGTCGGCCCGGCCGCGCTGCCACCCATCCTGGAACGCGGACATCATCGAGAGCGTCTCTTCCGGCGTGCGCGTCGACGGATCATCCGCCGGTTGCGGCACGCTCGCTTCGGCCGTGTTCTGCTTGCGCAGCTGAGGTGCCAGGTTCGCCTGCCTGACCCGCAGCGGCAAACCAAGATGAGTTCCGCCGCCCGACGGCGACTCATCCCACGACGGGCTCACCCGCGTCGGCTCCTGCCCCTCCGGCGGCTCCCACGGCCCCCGTGCCTGCTCCAGCCCGCCATTCGGCGAGCCCCCTGCCATCGGCGACCCGCCGTTCGGCGACCCCCCGTTCGGCGAGCCGTTACCAGCGGGCACAGCCGCGACCTCCGCCGTAATCTCGGCAGCAGATTCGGGGTAGTAACGCGGTACGGCTGAGTCCAGCCGGTGCCGTCCGGTCGGCGTGTTGACCGCCAGCGCCGCCGACCAGCTCTCGCCCGGACCAGCCACATCCGCCTCGCGCCAGCTCCGGTGCACCTCGGCCTGCGCTGGCGGCTGCAGCCCCGCGCCAGGGCTAGGCGGCCCGGCCTCGTCGCGCGGCATGATAATGCTGTGCGGCAGCAACACGATCGCGGTCGTACCGCCGTACGGTGACGGCCGCAGCGACACCCTGATCCCGTGCCTGGCCGCGAGCTGACCGACCACGTACATGCCCAGCTGCCCGCTGCCCGGCAGTTCGAAGCCCCCCGGGCTAGCCAGCTTGGCATTGATCGCCTCGAGTTCCTCGGGCGCCGGGCCAAGCCCCCGGTCCTCGACCTCGATCGCGACGCCGAATCCGACCGTCTCGCCCTTGAGGTGCACCTGGGTATTCGGCGGCGAGAAGGCGGTCGCGTTCTCCACCAGCTCGGCGATGAGGTGGACGACGTCGTTGACCGCCACGCCGACCACCTTGTCCGGTGATTCGCCGATGACCTCGACCCGCACGTAGTCCTCGACCTCGGCGATCGCGGCCCTGAGCACGTCAAGCACCGGCACGGGCTCGCGCCAGCCGCGCCCTGGCGTCGACCCGGACAAGATGATCAGGCTCTCGGCGTTGCGCCGCATCCGGGTGGTCAGGTGGTCAAGGCGGAACAGCTCGCCCAGCGCGTTGGGGTCTTCTGTGGTCCGCTCCAGCGTGTCGAGCAGGCCGAGCTGACGGTGCAGCAGCGACTGGTTACGCAGCGACAGGTTCAGGAAGACCTGGCTGACTCCCTTGCGCAGGTTGGCCTGGCCGACGGCGGCGTCGATAGCAGTGCGCTGCACGGTAGAGAAAGCTTCGGCGACCCGGGCGACCTCGGTGATCTTGCCCACAGGCAGTGGCGGGGACTCGGCGGCCACGTCCACCTCGTCGCCGTCCGCGAGCTCCTTGATCACCCGGGGCAGCCGCTCGTGGGCCATCGTCTGGGCGCCATCGCGCAGCCCGGTGAGTTCGGCCCGGACCCGGCGTCCGAACCTGATCATCAGGAGTACCGAGATGAGCAGCGCGAGCAGGCCAAGTCCGCCGGAGAGCACGGCCTGCAGCACCAGCGACCGGCCAAGCTTGCCGGAGGCGTCGATCAGCGGCCCCTTGATTTCGTTCTCGATGCCTTGCAGCTGCCCGTATACCTTCTTCGACACCGGAGTCCAGGCGGCGAGCGCTTCCGCGAGTCCCGCCTTGCTGGTCGCACCGGCGATCTGGTTCTGGAGCGCGAGTAGCTCGCCGTAGCTGGTGGAATGTTCCAGCCCCAGCAAGCTCGTCCGTACCGAGGCCTGGGACAGCGCGATCGCGTCCTCAAGCTCGATGGCCTGGTTGGCCACGGCGTCGGCGAAGGCCAGCCGGTCGGCGGCGTTCAGTGAGGTGCGGTCGAGTTCGACCCCGTCGATCAGCACGATCTGCCGGCTGAGCTGCTCTTGAGTACGGGCCGTGTCTAGTGAGGCCAGCGAGCGTTGATAGATCTCGGTATCAGGCTGAGCAGGAAGGATGAACACGGTCAGCACGGCGTTGATGATGCTGCTGTACTGCTCGAACGCCGCGGCCGGGCTCAACCGGTCCGCGTCGATCGATTCCCTGAGGCCCGGGATTGAGGTCAGCTGGCTGGCGCTGTTCTGCCTGACGTTCTGGGTCACGTCTTTGCTGGTCTGGAAGGCGGCGATCGCGACATCGCTGGCTTTCCGAACGGCCGTCAGCTGACTGGCCGGCAGCGGCTGCGGGCTGCTCTGCCAGAAGAATGTCGTCGCCCGCTCCTTCTCGAAGGCGAGCAACATGACCTCGGTCTCCTGGTACTCCCCGAGGCCGACTCGGTTGAGGTCATATTCGGAGGTCGCCTTCGAGACCGTGGTACTCGCCACGAAACCCCACAGCGCGGCTAGCGCGACCATCGGCACGATGAGCAAACTGACCAGTGTCGTACCGATCGACCTGGTTCGAGCGGGCCTGGTTCGGTCTGCTTGCTTTGCCATGACTACCAACGCCCCTCGCCGGTCTAGGCGGTTATCAGCCAATCTCAGAGAGTAGCGGTCTTGCCCTGCGAATGAGAGCAGTCAGGCGGATTCAAGTCATAACCCCGCCCGCAGCGCTAAATCGGGCCGCCATTGCGTCACTTGGGTCAGCCCTGACGCAGTTGTTCCGCCATCAGAGCAGCTCCGCGCTGCGTCCCTGGACCCCTTAGAAAGATCATTTATAGGGAGAAAATTTTGCGCGGGCTTGAATCAGTGCGCGACAGGTCAGCCCCGCCGGCTCGGGTCCGCGAGGAGCAGAAGACCGCGCAGGCAGGTGTCCAGGGTCAGCCCGGCCAGCGCGATCATGATGATCCCGGCGAACACCAGCGCGGTGTCGAGGTAGTTGCCCGCTTGCTGGATCAGGAATCCGAGACCGCTGGTGGCGGCCAGCAATTCGGCGGCCACGATGCTGCTCCAGGCTCCGGCCATCGAGATGCGCATGCCGGTGAGTATCCCGGGCAGCGCCGAGCGGATCTGGACGTGCAGCAGCGTGTACATCGACGTGGCCCCGAGCGTCCTGGCACATAGCCGCAGGTCCTGCGGCACTTCGTCGAGGGCCGCGACGGTGGTGATGGCCATGAGCGGGATAACGCCGACGATGATCAGCACTTCTTTAGGCAGTTCGCCGATCCCCATCCAGACAATGAACAGCGGGATGAATGCCAGCGGCGGCAACGGCCTGATGACTTCGATAACCGGGTCGATGAGATGCCTGATGACCTGGCTGGCCGTCATCAGGGCGCCCAGAGCCACTCCGGCCAGGACGCCGATCGTGAACCCGACCAGGATCCGGCGCAGGCTGATGTACAGGTCGTACCACAGCGGCTTGCCCTGAGCCGGATAAGGCCGGCCCAGGTAGTGGACGAACTGGCTCACCGTCTGGGTCACCGACGGCAGCGCGACGTCATCGTTCAGCACCATCGCCAGTACCTGCCAGGCACCGACGAGCACGACGAGGCCGATGACGCCGGTGGTCAAACGCCTGGCCTTGGCCCGGCGCTTGGCTCGTCGGTGCGCGATGAGGTCACCGTGGTCGTCGAGGTCGCCGGGCCCGGCCGGGTCGGCCCGCCTGGCGTCATCTTCGTCGATGGCGATCGTCGCGCCCAGCGGTGAATTCCAGCCTGACATTGTGCTGCAGCTCCCTACTCCGTCAGCAGGACCCTGATCCGGCGCTTAACCGTCAGGAATGACTCAGTGTCGACGTCAGCCGCGTGCCGCGGCCGTTCGAGTAGCACGTCGATGACCTCGCGGATGCCCGGCGGCCGACCACCCATAACAGCCACCCGGTCACCGAGCAGCACCGCTTCTTCCAGGTCGTGGGTGACGAAGATGATCGTGATCCGGTACTGCTCTTGCATCCGCAGCAGGAACTCGTGCATCCGCAACCTGGTAATCGCGTCGAGCGCGCCGAACGGCTCGTCCATCAGCAGCAGCGAAGGGCGGGTCACGATCGCCCGTGCGAACGCGGCCCGGTGCTGCATGCCGCCGGACAGTTCGTGCGGGAACGCGTCGCTGAACTGGCCCAGTCCGACGGTGGCCAGGGCCGCGTCCGCTTCGGCCGCCAGTTCAGGATCGTCGCGCTCGTGCAGCCGGGCGGCCCGCTGCGCCCGGGGGCCAAACAGGACGTTCTGCCTGGTGGTCAGCCACGGGAACAGCATTGGGCTCTGGAAGAGCATGCCCCGGTCAGCCGATGGCCCGGTGACCTGAATGCCGCCGACGGTGGCCGTGCCCTCGTCAGGCGTGAGCGCCCCGGCCAGGATCCGCAGCAGCGTGGACTTGCCGCAGCCGGATGGGCCCAGCAAGCAGGTGAGCTCGCCCGCCGCGACATCGAGGTTGACATCGGCCAGGGCCACGGTGCGGCGGCCGGCTCGCCGGAACGTCTTGCCGACCGACCGCACCTCGACGTGGGCGGTGCGCTGCTCAGCTTGAGCAGTCACCGGCCAGCGCCTTCTTGACGAAGCTGGGATCGATGTGAGCGGCGACCTGCGTGGCCGTCGGCGCGCTGGTCAGGCGGCCCTGTCCGACCAGGAACTGGCCGGTCTGGACGTACGCCTTGACGATCGGGCTCGATGTCCCGCCCGGGGCTGAGCCAAGCCAGAAGAGCTGCTGGTTCAGCGGGATGAACGGGAAGCTCCGGGTAGCCGCCACGATGAGGTTGCCGGGCACGCCCTGAACCTTCGCGCTCTGGGTCAGGTACTTCGCGGCGTTCGGCCCTGTGAACAGCCGGGTCGCGGCGACCTCGGCGCAGACGTACTTCTGCACCAGCGCCGGGTTGTTCCTGACCAGGCTGTCGGAGACGGCCACGACGTTCAGGCCGGGGATGCCCAGCTTGGCGATCTGCGGCGCGTCGATGAGCACGTGCCCGCCCTTGGCCACGAGCTGGGCCTGCGGCCCGCCCTGAACGTAGGCGCCGGCAACCGCGTGCGACAGGTAGGCGGAGGCGGCGGCCTGCTCGCTGGCGAGCCCGACGACCTTCACCGAGTTGGTGAGATGCTCGAGCGCAAGCCAGCCGCGCAGCTCATAGTCCTCCGATGAGCCGACGAGAACGGCGACCGATTTCCCGGCGAGCTGGCTGGCCGAGGTGATCGACTTCGGCACGACCAGGCCGTCGTCATCGAAGCTCTGCGCGATCACGACGTCGACCCCGGTATTGGTGCCGATCGCGCCGACCAGCGGCGGGTTGCCCACGCCGCTGATCGCGTCGAGGCTGCCGCTCCGCATCTCGGCGATGGCGGTCACGCCCGCGTCGAACGGGACGAAGTGCAGGCGCGCCGGGA
>DASYAT010000007.1:0-42694 GCA_036501205.1 Streptosporangiaceae bacterium
GAGGTTGCCAGTGCACAATGCCGCTTAGCGAAAGTTGATCTTGGAATGGCCGGGCCCTGACGGCCGGGACCGGACGGGCCGCTGGGGCGGAGGTTCCGCCGCGCCGGGCGGCGCGGATTCCCCGGGCGGCCGCGGGAATGCCGGAAATGACCTGATCTTAAGTGGAGTCTTTCCGCGTGATGGAGTGTTTGCCGCGGATTTCCGCGGTCAACGCTCCACTATGCGGAAACTCTCCACCGCAGGCCGGCGCCCGCCGGGAGCAAGCCGGACGGCGGGCACTCGCGGCGCACCGCAGGTCACGAGCATGATCGAAATAACCTAAGTCGCATTGTGCCAGTGCAACACCGCAGTGGCACCGGTGTCGTAGCTTCCCAGGACGCTACAGCCTCAGGGAGGCACCGGTGCGGCGGCATCGGGCCTCGGGTCGGCCGGTCCGGGGGTGGCCTTGAAGCCAATCGTCCCGTCCAGAGGCGGGTCAGCCGGCCGGCCGGTCGCCGCGCGGGCCAGAACGGGCCGGCCGGCGGTGCGGGGACGTGGGTGGCGTCCGATGCACCGCCGGCCGGCTGGTGTGTGCCGGTTCCGCCTCCCACGGGGGCGAGAGGCGGGGCACAACTGGGGTGCGGCCTGTTCCCTGGGGGAGGGTCGGGGCCACGGTCCGCGTTGGCCGGCGGGGGACCGGCCGCTGCGGGTGTTGCTCGTATTGAGTTGTCAGTACGGGTCGACAGTCACGGTTAGACGAGGTGGCGGGCGATTGAGTGGACTAGGCCGGCGGCCTGGGCCTCCCATTTGGCGTAGGCCGTGGGAAAACCTGAGGCCTGCACGCCCTGGGCGGTCTGCCACAGCGGCTGCTGGCTCCAGCTCGGGTCGCCGTCCTGGTAGCTGCGCAGGGCGTTGAGGAAGGCATCGGCCGCGTAGCTGGGGTGCTGAATCTGCGCCGCCGTGCCCCAGCCGCACGAAGGCCGCTGCTGGAACAGGCCGACTGAGTCGCTGTCGCCGTAGTTGATGTTGAGCAGCGTCGACTCCTGCATCGCGGTGGCGACGGCGATGACCGCGGAGCGCAGGCCCATCTTCTTCGCGACCGCCTGGCGCACGATCGTGGTGGCGTTGTCGTACCGGGCCGGAGTCATCTGCATCCAGGACTGGGGGCCGGTGGTGCCGACGGGGGTGAGCCGGTCTCCGGCCGGCAACGGTGCGTGGCTCGCGTGCGACACCGACTGGCCGGCGGCGAACCGCTCGATCGCGTCCCAGGCCTTCGGGTGTCCGCCGCCCCGGGTCCAGCGGAACGTCATGCGGTGGGCCGACTGCTGGTGCGTGGAGACATGGGCGGCAGTGCCGTGGTGAGCCGCGTTGGTGGCCTTGGTGGCGTGGTGTTGCGAGGCCATGTGCTCACTGCGCCTGCTCTCGCTGCCCCTGCTCTCGGTTCCGTGGCTCGCCTTGGCCTTGGTATCGGCCTGCTGAGGTTTGCCTGTGACGTGGACGGTGGGCTTGGTCGCCTCGGTGTGCTGCGACAACACGTGCTTGACCTGGTGGGATGCCGCTTCAGGTCGGCCCGGATGCTGGCTGGCCGAGACTGGCGCGGTAGCCCGGTTGATGCTGTCCGCCTGCCTGACCGGACCGGCTGCCGGCCCGGCGAAACCGCCGGCTGCTGCGGCAGCTCCGGTACCTGCCAGCGCCAGTCCGGCGCCGACATAGGCCAGGGACCGGCCGCTGACGTGCTCACGCAGAGTGCCGGCGTAGCCGGACAACTTCTCTGTCCGGTCAGACCGCACTGCCGATGTTTGCCGAAACAGCGTGCGCATCACTCGGGGGGTGCGGGTCAAGGTTGATCCCTTCCGTGCTGACCCGCCACCGCCCGGTCAGGGTAGGAAGGCGTGATGAGGGACCGGTGCTCTCGCCGTCGGATGTTCCGGCTGGCGGTTCGGCGCGTGCAGGGGGTGCAGCGCCTCGCTGGTACAGCGCGGCGGCTTGATGCAGCGCGGGGGTGCGCTGCATCAAGCCTGCCTGAGCAAGCGGGAAGTTGCGGTCCAGGTAGGGGGTTGGACCAGCTCCCCGGCGGGGGTCACGATAAGTAACGTCACCCTCACACGATTGCATTCCGATTTACCCAGAGTGATCCGTGTCACCCAGGTGACGACAGTATGTAATCGCTGTGGATTAACTTGCTAGCTGGCCCAGGAGTTCTTGGGCCACGGCTGGCTGACCGGAGCCGAGCCCTTGGCAGCGGTCAGCGTCGTCGGCTCGACGAAGGTGCTGCCGTGCGGGCCGACTTCGACTGCCTTGTGCAGGGCGCTGCCCTTGACGAGCGCGGACCAGCTCAGGAACCAGTAGGTCCACCCGTTGTCCCACACGCCGTGCCTCGGGCTGCCGAGAATCGTCACCGGCTCGCCCGGCACCGCCATCTTGTAGTAGGCCTCAGCATCGGCCGGCGCCATGTTGACGCAGCCGTGGCTCACGTTGGTGAAGCCCTGCTCGCCGACTGACCAGAAGGCGTCGTGCAGGTAGTCGCCGCTCCAGGTGAACCGGACCGACCACGGCACCTCAAGCCGGTAACCAGGTCCCTTCATCAGGACCGGGTTGCCCTTCTCGATCGTCAGGTAGGTGCCGTTCGGGGTGTTGTCGCCTGGCCGTCCCGAGCTGATCGGCCAGGTCCGGTACAGCTTCCCGTCCTTGTACAGCCTCATGTGATGCGTCGCGGTGCTGGCCACGACGATCAGCGACGGCCCGATCTTGAACTGCTGGGTCAGCGTGTGGAACCCGTACAGTCCTGGCCCGCCCTCGACGCCGTTGAGGTGCCCGGTGAAGCTGACCGTCGTATTCGCCGGCCAGTACTGCCTGGGACGGAAGACCAGCGTCTGATCGGTGTCCCAGTACCAGCCGCCTACGACCGGCTTCGAGGAGGTCAGGACGAGCGACTTCTCCACCGCCGCCTTGTTCGTGATCGGCCTGCTGAAAGTCAAGATGATCGGCATGCCGACGCCATAGGTCTTCTGGTAGCCCTCGAAGATCTGGGTGGTGAACGTCGATGACGGGTTCAAGGTCTTGAACGTGCTCGTCAGGTGCACAGTCTGGCCAGAGGTGTTGACCGCCGTCGCCGTCACGTGCAGGGTCGCGTCGACCGGGAGCGTCCAGCCGCTGTGCCACTGCGAGCCGGCCTGATTCAGCTTCCCTGTCACCTCGTCACCGGTCACGACGACGCTCTTGATCTTCCCCTTGGTGGAAGTGACCGTGATTCCGTTAGCCGGATTGACCTTCGTGCTGCCGGTCGCGGGACTGATGGTCAGCCCGGTGTCCGGTGGCTTCGGCTTGCTCGTCTTGGTCGGGCCGCTCGCCGGCCCGCTCGAACCGGTGCCGCCAGGGCCTCCGCCGGCCGCCTGCGGTCCGGCTGACGACTGACATGCGGCGGCGAGCATCCCGGCCGCGCAGACCATGACGATGGGCAGCAACCGGTACCGCCGTGATGAGTCGTTCATTGGTCGCACGTTGTCCTCCACCCTGCTCGGTCCGACGTGGGGCCTACCCCGGCCGATCCCCAGTATGCCCGGGTAGTCGGCATGGTTAATCCGGCTTTGGCCCAGGTCGGCAAACGCATAACGTGCGACAACGGCCTAGGCGGACATCAATCGCCGCACTCGGCCCACCGCTACTGCGGCCAGGAGAATGGCGACCGTTACCACCGCGATCGCGAACCAGGGCACGTAGTCACCGAACCGGGAAAAGGGCGTGCGCACCGGCGTGCCGGGCAGTGGGAGGGTGACCCGCAGCACCCCTCGCCACGTTGATCCTTCCCACGCCAGCAGCCGCCCCCGGCTGTCGAAGGCGGCCGAATCGCCGGTCAGCGCGGCCTGAACGGCCGGTCGGCCCGATTCCGCTGCGCGAACGGCCGCCAGCGACGCGTGCTGCGCAAGCGCCCAGCTGTCCTGGAAGGTCGTATCAGAGGTCTGGTAAATGAGCACCTGGGCGCCGTGGCTGGTGTCGACGGCCGACATGTCGGGGAAGGAGGATTCGAAGCAGATCAGCACGCCGAAGGTCAGCGGCTGCCCGCCAGGAAGGGCGGCGTGCAGCACGTGCGCGCCATTGCCGGAAATCATGTTCGTCGGCGCGGCCCGGCTGATCTGCGACAGCCAGCCGAGCAGCGGACGGAACGGGATGTACTCGCCAAACGGCACCAACCTGGTCTTGACGTAGGCGCCTTCAATGCCGCCAGGCCCGATCAGGACGGCGATCTTGGATTTCGCGCCGGACGGACTGTCGGCGTCCTGACTGACCAGCAACTGCGTTCCTACAGTTGCGGACAGTCTCTGGAGCCGGCGGAGCACCGCGTGGTCGGTATAGAGGTCGTAGCCGACGCTGCTCTCGCCCCACACGATCAGCGTCGGCCGGCGGCCTTCAGAGCCGCGCAGGCCGAGCGTCAGCCGGGTCTCCGCTGCTAGCCGAGCCGTCGGTCCGTACTCAAGGCCAGGTTGGACCAGGTCGAGCGTGACGTGACGGGTCGCCGGAGCCGAATACTCGGCGGCGGTCAGCCCGAAGGCGGCCGGTCCGGCCGCTATGGCCAGCGCGGCACCAGCGATGCCGAGCGCCCGGCCTAGCCACCGTGTCGCCGTCAACGCGATCATGATGCCGGTGTTGGCGGCCACCAGCGCGAAACTGACCAGCCAGACCCCGCCGACAGCGGCTAGCGACAGCACGACCGGGTGCTGCCACTGGCTCGCACCGAATACGGCCCACGGTCCGCCGATACCCTGCCATGACCTGATCCAGTCGATCACCACCCAACTGCTCGGCAGCACGACAAGGGCCGCCAGCGCCTGCCCGGTACTCGGCCCCGGCGCCGCCAGGGAGTCAAACAGCCTGCGGCGACGCGGTGATGCGGGCGGGGCCGCCGGCCTATCGACGGGCTGGGCGGACGGGGCGTGGGCGGCGGTCGTCGCATCTGGAGCCAGCGTGGCCTGGGCCCCCTGAGTAACCGGCGCTGGCGTCAGCGGAGCCGGCAGCAGATCGGCTGGGATGGCCGGGGCGGCGGGTGGCGGGCTGGTTAGTGCGGCCTTGGCCGCCGGCGTCGGGTCAGCCGCTCTGGGCTGGCCCCTGAGCAGGCGCCAGGCCGCGTACCCGACACCGGTCCACGGCGCGCCGAGCACGATCACCACCAGCAGCAGGGCCGGCCCGAGATTGGGGGTCAGCCAGTAGAGCGCGGCGAGCAGGTACCCGGTGCCGAACCACCAGCCGCGGATAGCCGCCTCTCGCCCGGTCGGCGCCGCCCGCAGCAGGAACAGGCCCGGCAGGAGCCCGAACCAGGCCACGAACTCGAGGTTCGGGGCGGGGAACGCAAGCACTGGCAGCCCGCCGGTGAGCAGGGCCGCGTACCGACCGGGCCGGGCGAAACCGCGCCAGAAGCCCATGGCTCCATTCTGGCCTCAGACCGCAGGTCGCGAGACCGGCAGTCGGATCCCGGTTGCCGGTTTCGGCTTCAGCGCGACGTAAGCACGCAGAACTCTTGACCTTCAGGGTCGGCCATCACGATCCAGGACACGTCGCCTTGACCGATGTCGGCCAGCTTCGCGCCGAGTTCAGTAAGCCTGGCCTCCTCGGCCCGCTGGTCGTCGTCCGGGTAGGGGGCGACATCCAGGTGAACCCGGTTCTTGACGTTCTTTGGCTCACCGACCGCGAGCATCTCCAGGCAAGGACCGTCGTTAGCCAGGGCCCGCAGGGCGACCAGTTGATCGTTCGACTGCTGAATCGGCCAGTTCGCCGCGACCGTCCAGAACGCGGCCATCGCCTGGCTGTTCACGCAGTCCACCACGATGGCGGCGACCGGACCGGTATCGCGGTAGACCTCGCGCGGTTCGAGAACGCAGAACTCGTTGCCTTCAGGGTCGGCGAGCACGACCCACGGCACGTCGCCCTGGCCGATATCCACCCGCGCCGCACCTAGCCTGATTGCTCGCTGCACGATTTCGGCCTGTTCGGAAAGCGACGATGACGCGAGGTCGAGATGGATCCTGTTCTTCGTGACCTTCGGCTCGCTGACGGCCAGGAAGGTCAGCGGCAGCTCGCCGGCCAGGGGGTTTGAGAACCCGGTCGGCAGCGGCTCGACCTCTGCTATGTCAGGCTCATCGCCGGTCACTTCCCAGCGGAGCAGCCCGGCCCAGAAGCTGGCTAGCCGCGAGGGATCGGTCGCGTCAATGACGAGGTTCACCAGGCGGGTAGGCATGCGAGTCAACCTGGCATGCGACGAGGCGGCTGGCAACTCAATTCGCTCGGGCGGCCGGCGATTCAGCTCACCAGCCTGAGCGCTTCGACTAGTTCCGTCCAAGGGAACGCCGCGCCGCCCGGATTGTCTTGCGCCGGTGCCGGGAGGCTGGCCAGGTCCGAATCGAAGATCAGCTCAAGCCCCCACGAGCGAAGCGCGGCCACGTTGGCGACGAAGGCTGGGTGCCTGGCCAGCGCCTGGTTAGGGAAGGGCACCGCGATGATCGGCTTGCCGCCGCCGAGTCCTTCGTTCAGCAGGCCAAGCGCGAGCGTGTCCGAGATCCCGGCGGCAAGTTTGTTGATCGTATTGAAGGTGGCCGGGGCGATCACGAAGGCGTCGGCCGGCGGAAGCACGTCCGGCTCGTCCGGCTGCTTGTACCCGGAGCGGACCGGATGGCTTGTCTGCTCTGCCAGTGCCGCGGCGTCGATGAATTTCAGTCCCGATGGCGTGGCTATAACGCAGACATCCCAGCCCAGATCCTGGGCGCGGGCGACGAACCGCGGAAGCTCGGCGGCTGGCCTGCCGCCGCAAGCGATCACGTACAGCACGCGCCGCTCAGGGATAGCGCTCATGACACGCCCGCACCGGAAGGCCCAGGGCGGCGGCCGGACCGGGACTGGGCGATTCCGCTGGCCGCCGACCACAACAGCGCCACTGCTGTTAGTACCACGATGATCAGCTCGGGCCAGTCGCCGGCGTGATCGGCGGGGGTCAGCTCAGAGACCAGCGGCAGCCGCGCGTCCAGTTCGGCCCGCTGCCAGGTCTTCGTCTGGGCCAAGATCGCTCCGTTCGGCTCGATCAGGGCGCTGATCCCGATTGTCGACGCGACCGCGACCGAGCGGCCGGTGGTGATGGCGTCCATCCTGGCCATCTCCAGCTGCTGCCCGGTCTCGCCGGTCTGGCCGTCGAGCTCGAAGTCCGCGTCGTTGGTCTGGACGGCGAGCAGGTTGGCGCCGGCCGTCACCTCGGACCTGACCAGGTTGTCGAACCCGACCTCGTAGCAGATCACGTCGCCAAGCCGGATCTTGCCGATCTTGAACACGACCGCCTTGTGCCCGGGGGTGAAGTCGTGCGGCTGCAGTTTCGGCAGCGAGGTGAACAGCTCGAGGAAGTGCCGGTACGGGATCACCTCGCCGAACGGCACGAGCTTGCGCTTGACGTAGAGCTGCGTCGGCCCGTGACTAGGCAGCCAGAGCTGCCCGGCGTTGCGCTGCGGGTTAGAGAGCACGGCGCCGACGAGGACCGGCCGATCGATTGCGGCGACGGCCAGCGAGATCGTGTCGAAGGTCGGTCGCGACTGGCTCGGGTCGATGTCGGTGGAGTTCTCCGGCCAGATCACGACGTCCGGAACGGGACGGCGCCCGGCCCGCACGGCCGCCGCGAGCGCGGCGGTCGCGGCCGTGTGGTTGGCGGTCACCGTGGTCGCGCGGAGCTGGTCGGGGAGGTTCCGCGAGTGCGGCACGTTGCCCTGGATGGTGGCCACCACCGCGCTCGGTCCCGGGCTCGGCACCCAGACCAGCAGCTGGTTGCCTAGCAGTACCAGCGGCGCGCCGAGCGCAGCGAGGCCTAGGGCGCCCAATGTCCGCAGGGACACCGGCCCATCGGCTCGGGACTTAATCACCAGGTAGGCCAGGCAGGCCCCGGACAGGGCGAGCAGGAAGGTAAGCACGGGCAGGCCGCCGACCGTGGCCCAGCCGGCTGTCGGCGCCGACGCCTGGCTCATCGCGAGCCGCCCCCACGGGAACCCGCCCCACGGGAACCGGTCGCGCACCGCTTCCTGCGCCACCCACCAGCCCGCCACGGCAAGCGGCCAGGCCGGCCGGCGCATGAGCAGCGGCAGCGCGAGTGCCATGACCGCGAAGATCAAGGTCTCAAGCACGGCCAGCACCGCCCAGGCGTACCAGGCCACGTTGACCAGCCAGGACAGCAACGCGAAGAAGAACACGCCGCCCGAAATCAGTCCCAGGACAAAGCTCATCAGCGGCCGCTTGCGCCACAGAGCCGCCGTCAGCAGCGCAGGCCCGGCAATAGCCAGCGGCCAGATGCCGACCGGCGGGAACGCCCCGGCCAGCGTCAGCCCGGCCGCCACCGCCAGCCCCGCCGACCACCACCGGGAGAACCCGGTCTGGTAACGGTCGCCCGGCTGATCCGCTACATCAGCCCGCGGCGCTCGATCCTCGACGACCGCCGTGGTCAGGGCCTCGGCCGGGGCCTCGGTCGCCGCCGACGACTCAGCGGCCGAAGCCTGGCCGGGTTCCGGCGGCTGGCCTTGCTCGGCTCGGTGATTGCGCCGGGCATCGGCCCAGATGCTGCGCAACAGCTACTCCGGCTGGTGGGTTAAAGGAACGTCCTGCCTCTAGCGAGCGTATCCGCCAGCCCGGCCTCAGGAATAACGAGCGTGGCCAGGCAGTATGAACTGGTAGATACCGCTAGGAGGTCGTGTGAGTCGGCGCGGATGGGCCTTGTTCGGAGCAATGAGCCTGATCTGGGGCATGCCGTATTTGCTCATCAAGATCGCTGTCGGCGGAGTCTCCGCGCCGGTGCTGGTACTCGCCAGGGTCGCGATCGGCGCGGCGCTGCTGATGCCGTTCGCGCTGCGGCGCGGTCAGCTAGCCGCGATCAAGCCGGTGTGGCGCTGGGTGGTGCTGTTCGCGTTCGTCGAGGTCATCGTTCCGTGGCTGGTCTTGTCCGAGGCCGAGCGCTCGATCTCCAGTTCGCTCACCGGACTGCTCATCGCCTCCGTGCCGATCATGGTCGCCGTCATCGGGCTGCTGATCCGCAGCAGCGACCGGCTGAGCCCGATCCGATGGGTCGGCTTGCTCATCGGCCTGGTCGGCGTCGGCCTGCTGGCCGGCCCGGACCTGGTCGGCTCCGGAGCGACCAGTGCGGTGGCCAAATCGGTCGGCGAGGTGCTGTTCGTCGCGTTCTGCTACGCGGCCGGCCCTCAGATCGCCAGCCGCAAGCTGGGTAACGTCCCTTCGGTCGCCATGACCGTCGTCAGCCTGTCGCTGGCCGCCGTCGTCTACGCCCCGCTCGCCGCGCTGAGCTGGCCCGCGCACGTGCCGTCGGCCAAGGTCTTGTGGTCGATAGCTGGCCTGGCGGTGGTGTGCACGGCGGTGGCGTTCCTGCTGTTCTTCGGACTGATCTCCGAGGCCGGGCCGGCCCGGGCCAGCGTGATCACTTACATCAACCCGGCGATCGCGGTCTCACTCGGCGTCGCCGTCCTCGGCGAGAAGGTCACGCCGATCATGCTGGCGGCCTTCGCCACGATCCTGGCCGGATCGGTCCTGGCCACCAGGCCCGCGCGTACTCCGGCCGCCGACACCCAGGTCGAGGCGGACACCGACGCCAAGACCCTAACCTGCGTCCCGACGACCGCCGAAGCCGTCGATGCTGGGTCAGCTGGCTGAAGAACACTCGTAGAGGGTTTGCGGGTTCGCCGAGCCTGCGCCGTAATCCCTGGCGGGAACGGCTTTGCAGGAGCGCTCGACCCACCTGGTGATCGCTGTTGCCTGGCTGCTGCCGCTGGCCGATGACGGCCCGGTTCCCTGGCCGGTGCCGCCGAGCAGGACGTACTTGAGCTGCCCGGACTTGACTAGCTCTCGGAAATGCGCCAGCGTCGGCGACGGTACCGAGCCGCTGAAGCCCCCGAGCGGCATGACCTCTTGTCCTGTGGCCAGGATGTACGGCGACGCCGCCGTCCACGACTGCACGGCGAGCAGGTAGGCCGCACCGTCCCCGTGGGCGCCGACGTACCGGTAGATCTGGCGCTCGGCGGTCGTCAGCGTGGTGGTCGCGCTGGCCTGGATCCCGCCTGCGGCGCCGGTGCCGCCCGCCCGGAGCCTGCCGAACCCGCCACCAGGTCCTCCAGCGCCGGACGGCGGCGGCCCGCCGGTGTCGGGCAGTCCGGCCGGCCTTCCAGCCAGGCCTCCTGACCCCCGCCCGGGCAGGCCAGCCAGCCCGCCCCGGCCGCCCGAGCCGTTGAACGCTCCCGCCGGACCAGCCGCCGCATCAAACGAACTCCCGGCGTACTGGGTATCCAGCACCGACATCGCCCAGGTCGCGGGCGCCGCGACCATCACCGCGACTGCCGTGATCATGGCCGCCGCCGTGAGCCGTCCGCTGATCCGCGGCCGGGCTCGCCCCGGCAGCCGGGCAAGCACCAGCACGGCCACGACACCAATCCCAACCACCACGGTCGCCCACAGCACCCACGGCAGAAACGTCGGATACGCCGACCACAGGTAGACGGCCCAGCCCAGTTCAGCGGCGACCAGCCCCGGTAGCACCCAGCCAAGCCGCCCGGCCGAGCGGTACCACTGCCAGAATGCCGCGATGCCAGCCCCCGACAGCGCAGCGATCGGCGGCGCGAGTGAGGCCACATAGGCCGTGTGCGGGATATTGCTCATCGCCGAGTAGATCACGCCGAAGGTGCCCAGCCAGGTGCCCCACATCAGCAGCCCGGCTCGCGTCGGATCGGTACGCCTGGTTCGCCGCCGGGACCACAGCCCGAACCCCAGCGAGCCCAGCGCCAGCGGGTAAAGCCACCCGATCTCCGGCCCGAACCTGCTCCCGGCCAGCTTCGCCGCCCCGCCATTCGCCGCTCCGCCATCCGCCGCGGCGCCAGACCCGCCAAGCCCGGTCGCTCCCGCCCCGCCGGTCCGCGCGGACCCGCTCACGCCTGGTCCAGAAGAGACCGCGCCGGGTACTTTAATGCCGAACCGCTCCAGGCCGTTATAACCAAATACCATGGAGAAAGCATTGTTAGTGGTTGAGCCGTCGATGTAAGGACGGTCAGACGCCGGGGTAAATGTGTAAAGCATGATCCAGGACAGCGATACCGCCAGCATGACGGCCGCGGCGGCGGCGAGCTGCCAGAGGCGGCGTCGCAGCCGGGCCGGAGCGGCGATCAGGTAGCCGATGCCGAGGGCGGGCAGGATCATCCAGGCTTGCAGCATCTTGGCCTGAAAGCCCGCGCCGACCCAGGCGGCGGCACCGATCAGCGGCCGCAGGGCGGTCAGCGGACTGCCGTCGGCAGACCGCCCTGCCGGTGTTTGCTTATACTGGCTGGCTCGGCTGACCGCGAGCTGGTAAGCGTCGGCCGCGAGCACAAGGCACATGGTCAGCGCGCCGTCCTCCATGCTGTGGCCGAACATCGACGCCGCGATCGGGGTGAGCGCGAAGATCCCGGCGGCGATCAGTCCCGGGGTAACTCCGGCCCACCGGCGCACGACCCGGTACAGCACCAGCACGCTGATCACGCCCTCGATCACCTGCGGCAGCGCGAGCGACCAGGGATGAAAGCCGAAGATCCGCGCCGACAGCGCCTGCGGCAGGAATGAGCCCGCCAGCTTGTCGATCGTGACCGTCGCGGCCGGGTCGAAGGCGCCGTAGAAAAACGCCTTCCAGCTTTCCGACATGCTCTTGACCGCCGTCGAGTAGAACGGCGCGAGCCCGGCGTTGGCGAGGTGCCAGGAGTAGAGAAACGCGGCGAAGGCGGCGATGCCGAGCAAGGTCGGGCGCGCCCAGGGCGGCTGGCCGTCCGGCGACTTCCAGAACGCCAGCCGATGGCGCCTGGATCCGGCGGCAGGATCGTGGCAGGCTTCTAGCGCCGGGGGAGCGTTCATCGCAACGGGCACGCGTACCTCCTGTGAACTGGTTGAACGGCACCACGACTGTGCCAATCCAGTTTCAGGAGCCCCGATGAACCGCTTCTGTGGACCTTCTAAACCCCGAGTGGGTGTGCCCAGCCGGAGGCGCGGTGCCGTCTTCCCGACGACGGAGGAGCGCCAGCGACGGAGGAGGAGGGAAGACGGTGCCTAAAAGCGCCGAAGGCCCGCCGCCAAAGGGAGCGCAGCGACCGGAGGCGGCAAGCAAACACAGCAAGCACTAGAATCCTGCAAATGATCGATCTGAAGGCGGCACGACAAGACCCGGATGGTTTCCGGGCCGCACTGTCGCGGCGGGGAGCCGCCGCGGACTTCAACAAATTGCTCGCCGCCGACCTTCGCTGGCGTGAGCACACAGAACGGGCGGAAAGCCTGCGGGCCGAGCAGAAGCGGTCCTCTAAGGGAAAGCCGAGCCCGAACGAACTCGCGGCGCTGAAGGAATTGTCCGCCAAGATCGAGTCTGCTGCCGCCGATCAGGCCGAGGCGGCCAGGGAGCGGGACGAGGTTCTCGCCGTGATCCCGAACCTGCCCGACCCGACCGCCGCCGACGGGATGGACGAAGAGGACGCCCAGCTCGTACGGACCTGGGGCGAGCCGCCGCACTTCGGCTTTGAGCCCAAGGACCACCTTGAGCTTGGTTCTTCGCGCGGCTGGATCGACATGGCCAGGGGCGCCCGGCTTTCCGGGTCGAGGTTCGCCTACCGGATGGGCGACGTCGCGGTCACCGAAATGGCCTTGTACCAGTTCGTCATTACCAAGCTGCGGTCCAAGGGCTTCATGCTCGTGCTGCCGCCGATCCTGGTCGGCGAGCGGGCGATGTACGGCACCGGGTTCCTGCCGACCGAAGAGTCGAACCTGTACCGGCTCGAGAGGGACGACCTGTACCTCACCGGGACCTCCGAGGTCGCGCTGGCCGGCATCCACACCGACGAGCGGCTTGAAGAAGCCGAGTTGCCCGGCAAGTACGTAGGCTTCGCCACGAACTTCAGGCGCGAAGCTGGCGCAGCCGGGAAGGACACTCGCGGCATGATCAGAGTGCACCAGTTCGACAAGGTGGAGATGTACGTGTTCTGCGTGCCTGAGCAGTCACAGCAGATTCACGACGAGATCCTCGCCTACGAGGAGGAGATCGTCCAGGATCTCGGCCTGCCGTACCGGGTCATGAACATCGCGGTCGGCGACCTCGGCGCTCCGGCGGCCAAGAAATACGACATCGAGGCCTGGTTCCCCACTCAGGGTAAATACCGGGAGATCACCTCCTGCTCGAATACCACGGATTACCAGTCCCGTCGGCTGAACATCAAATTCCGCCGCGAAGGAAAGCTGGAATTCGTGCACACGCTGAATGGCACCGGCGCGACCGCGCGGGCGCTTTTGTCGATCATGGAGAACTTCCAGGACGAGGGCGGCAAGATCGCCGTGCCTGAGGTACTCAGGCCGTTCGGCGCCCCGGTCTCGATCGGCAAGCTCTAACCGGCTCTCCTTAACCCCGGGCGGACTGCGGCACCGTCCGGCTGACTTGGCCGCATGCGGCTAACCGCCGCATATGGCACTGTCATGACATGAGCGCCAGTGTGGTCAGCCCGATCTTCATCAGTCGGCGGGACGAGCTGACGTCGCTGGTCGCGCTGATGAGGAAGGCTCGGTCCGGGGAGCCCGCGTTCGCCCTGATCGGCGGTGAGGCCGGGGTGGGCAAGACCCGGCTGATCAGCGAACTGAGCGCGGACGCGGCGCAGGCCGGGTTCCGCGTGCTGACCGGGCAGTGCCTGGAACTCGGGGCCGAGGGACTGCCGCTCGCCCCGCTTGCCGATGCCTTGCGCACGCTGGCCCGCAGCACGCCGCCTGAAGAGCTGGCCGACGCGCTTGGCCCGGCCTGGAACGGCCTGGCCCGGCTGCTCCCCGAGGCGACGCCGGGGAGCGCGCCCGGGCCAGTGGCACCGGATATTCAGACGGCGCAGTTGCTGGAGCTGGTGCTCGGCCTGCTGACCAGGCTCAGCTCGACGCGGCCGGTGCTGTTCGTGTTCGAGGACCTGCACTGGGCCGACCAGTCCACCCTGGACCTCATCGCCTTCCTGGTGAGATCGCTACGCGACGCGCCGGTGTTCCTGATCGCCTCCTATCGCTCCGATGAGCTGCACCGCCGGCACCGGCTCCGGCCGCTGCTGACCAGCTGGGAACGGGTGCGGTCGGTAGACCGGTTCGAGCTGCGCCGGTTCGGGCCGGACGAGGTTGCCGAGCAACTGGCAGCGATCCTGGGCGGAAACCAGGCGCCGGCGATCGCGGCCGAGGTGTTCGACCGGTCCGATGGGAACGCCTACCTGGTCGAGGAACTCGCCGGCGTCATCGCATCCGGTGGCGACCACGGTGAGTTGTCACCATCGTTGCGTGACGTGCTGCTGAGCCGGGTGGACACGCTGAGCCCGGCGGCGCAGCAAGTGCTGCGCGTGGCATCGGTCGCCGGGCGCACGGTGACCGACCGGCTGCTCGCGGCGGTGGCCGCGATTGCCGAGGCGGAGTTCTTCGCGGCCCTGCGGGAGACGGTGGAGAACCACCTGCTTCTCACCGATCACACGGGCCGCGGATACGCGTTCAGGCATGCGCTGACCAGGGATGCGGTGTATGAGGACATGTTGCCTGGGGAGCGGGTGCGGCTGCACGCGGCTTACGGCGAGGTGCTGGAAAGCGAAAGTACGCTGGCTGCTGCCGACGCGGCCCTGCCCGCCGCGCTGGCCCACCACTGGTACGCCGCGCTCGACCTTCCCCGCGCGCTGCCCGCGATGATCGATGCCGCCAGTCATGCGATGGCGACCTACGCTCCCGCCGAGGCGCTGCATCATCTAGGCCGCGCGCTCGAAATCTGGCCGAGAGTGCCAGACGCCACCGATCGCACCGGCGTCGACCTGATCGAGGTATTCAGGCTCGCGGCCGAGGCCGCCTACCGGGCTGGGGAAGTGGGCCGATCGCGATCCTTGCTCGACGCTGCCCTGGACGACCTGCCGCCTGATTTCGACCCGGTGCGGCTGGCCTTGCTGCTTGAGCGGCGCGCGCAGGCGCTCAGGGACGGCGGCCAGCCGGCGAACGCGGAGGCGCTGCTCAGGAAGGCGCTCGAGTTGCTCCCGGCCGACCAGACCAGCCGTGCGCAGGCAGTGGTGCTGGCCGCGCTGGCGCACTCGCTGACCCGCCGCGCTGACCTGCCGGGTGCGGCTGACGTGGCCGGCCGAGCGGTCGCTGCCGCCCGCGCGGCCGGGGCGAAGGACGTAGAAGCGGACGCGGCAATCTGCCGCGGCTCTACCGAGGTGTACCTCACTTCTGATGAGTCTGGCCTGCGCTCGCTCCGGAGCGGCCTGGAGCTAGCGCTCGACATCAACGCCCCCATGACAGCGATGATCGGCTACATCAATCTCTCCGACGTGCTGGAATTCCTCGGACGGCATGAGGAGGCAGCCCAGCTGGCCGCCGAAGGGCTTGAGCTCGCCGCGCGCGCCGGGCTGACCCGCACGCTCGGTCCGTTCCTGATCGGCAACCAGGCCGAGTCGCTGATCAGGGCGGGCCGGTGGACGCAGGCCGAGAAGCTGCTCGAGCAGGGACTCGG
The DNA here is from genome assembly GCA_036501205.1 of Streptosporangiaceae bacterium. Taxonomy (GTDB): domain Bacteria; phylum Actinomycetota; class Actinomycetes; order Streptosporangiales; family Streptosporangiaceae; genus Chersky-822. The sequence goes on from DASYAT010000007.1 coordinate 15,509, forward strand.
TGTAATGCCGGAAGGCGTGTTCGCGGCTGGCCTTGAGCTGATTGCGGCCGAGCTAGCGGCCATGCGCGGCCGGCTCGACGAAGCGGCGAGCGCGCTCCGAGCGGCTAAGCGATCACTAGGTGAGACCACGGATATCCAGTTCGCCCAGCCGGCGGCTTACAGCGCCGCCCTGATCGCGCTCGGCTCCGGTAACCGCCAGGCCGCCAGGGAATCGGTCGCGGCCGGCCTGGCCGGCGGGACAGACGCGTGGGGCTCGCGGTATGCATGGCCACTGCTGTGGCTAGGCCTGCGGGTTGAGGCCGAGGAGATGATCAGCTCGCGGGACCGGCGTCAGGACGTGCCGCCAGCCAGCGAGCAGCGCCGCGCAGAACTAGCCGCGACAGCGGGGAACCTGCTGACCAAGACCCCGCCAGCGATCGGCTATCAGGCACTGGCCGCAGCTGAGCAATCCCGGGGGGATGGTCCTGCGGAGCCTGCTGCTGTGCAGTTCCGGGGGGATGGTCCTGCGGAACCCTCTGGTGTGCAGTCTCGGGGGGATGGTCCTGCGGAGCCTGCTGCTGTCCAGTTCCGGGGGGATGGTCCTGCGGAGCCTGCTGCTGTGCAGTCTCGGGGAGATGGTCCTGCGGAGCCCTCTGCTGTGCAGGTCCGGGCGGACGACCCGCTGGAATCTTTGGCTGGCGGCCTGTGGCCGGCCGCCGTCGGCCTCTGGCGGGATGCGGGCGAGCCTCATCTCCTGGCGTACTGCCTCCTGCGGCTGGCCGAGGCCTGCATTGCTGCCGGTGCGCGGACGGCCGCCGTCGAGGCAATCCGCGAAGCGCACGAGCTCGCCGCGAGGCTCGGCGCCGAACCCCTGGTCGCCGAGGCGGCCGCCTTCGCCCGCCGCCTCCGGCTCAACCTCGCTGACGCGGCGACCGGCGCGGCGTCCGGCCCTGCGGTTGAGCCGGCCCTGGTTGACGAACTGGACCGGTTCGGGCTCACCCAGCGTGAGCGGGAAGTGCTGCTGCTCGTGGCCGCTGGCCGGTCCAACTCCGAGATCGCCCAGGCGCTCTTCATCAGCTCTAAAACCGCCAGCGTGCATGTGTCCAACATCCTGGCCAAGTTCGGCGTCGCTGGCCGGGTCGAAGCCGCTGCCCTAGCTCACCGCCTAGGCGTCATGCTCTAGGGCTCTAAGGCCCCCGGCTCGCGGATCTAAGGCCCGCGTTACGGCTGCCGGCCGATGCGGGGCGCCGCCCCTTAGCACGAACGTGGAGTTACTCCGCGAACGTGAAAGGGACCAGTTCGATGAATACTCGCAAGAGCGCCGGATCGATCAGGGCCGTACTGCAGTACCCAGATTTCAGCAAGCTGCTCGCCGCGCTTGCCGTCTCGCAGGTCGGCGACTGGCTTTACAACGTCGCGCTGGTCGCGCTCGTCGTCGATCGCACCGGTTCGATGCTATGGGCGGGCCTCACGACCGCCGCGCGCATCGTTCCGATCGTGGTGCTCGGCCCGGTCGGCGGTGTCATCGCGGACCGGTTCGACCGGCGGCGCGTCCTGATCGGCTCCGACCTGCTCAGGCTCGGGTTCATGCTGGTGCTCGCGCTCTTCACCGTGGCGCACCTGCCGGTCGAGCTCGCGCCCGTGATCGCGGCGGCCGCCACCGCCGCTGCCGCCCCGTACCTGCCCTGCGTATCGGCGAGCACCCCCCAGATGGTCTCCGATGCCGACCTGCCAGCCGCTAACGCCGCCCGGTCCGCCCTGACGGCCCTGGGCATCATCGTCGGCCCGGCGCTCGGCGGTGTCCTGCTGTTGCTCGGATCTCCCGCCCTCGCGTTCGCGGCGAACGGGATCACGTTCGGCCTGTCGGCCCTCGCGGTGCTTTCCATCCGCGACCGCGAGGCGTTCAGGCCCGCCGGTTCTGGCGCGCCGTCTCCGGGGCTGCTGGCGGACATCGCTACCGGCGCGGCCGCGCTGCGCGGCTGCCCCGAGGCCTTGCGACTGGTCGGCGCGGATGTGCTCAACAGCGTCCTTTACGGCATGCAGACGGTCCTGCTGCTGTCCGTCTGCGACCAGGTAGGGCTGGGAGGAGCGGGCTACGGCTACCTGTTCGCCAGTCTCGGCATCGGCGCCCTGGCCGGCACCGCGCTGGCGAGCCGGGCGCTGCGCCACCCCAATTCGCGCGCCGTAGTCGTCATCGCCCTGATCGCCGCCGGACTGCCGATGCCGCTGCTGGCCTTCGTGACCCGGCCAGTCGTCGCCGTCTTGCTGGTGGCGGTGAGCGGTGCCGGCGCCATCGTCGTGGAAGTCAGCACCGAGACCGGCCTCCAGCGGACCCTGGGGGCCGAGGTCTTCGGCCGGGCTTACGGCCTGGCGCTGCCGGCCATCCTCGGCGGGATCGTGGTCGGCTCGCTCATCGCGCCAGTGCTGCTCAGCGTTCTCGGCGTCACCGGTGCACTGATCGCCGCTGGATTCCTGATGCTCGGCTACGCCCTGATGATGGCACGGATCCCGAGGCTACCGGCAGTCGCCGCCGCCCACTGAGAAATCCGCGCCTAGAAATCAACACTGAAACCATCAAGAAAGGAAATTCAAATGCGAGCCATGAAAAAGAATGCGAACCCGGTTGTTGCTAGCAGAAGAGGCCTGACCGGAATTACGGTGGCTGGTATTGCGATGGTGCTGCTCGGTGGCGGCGGCATGGCGCTGGCGTCAAGTCCAGCCCCGACGACGGTTGCCGCCTGCTACAAGGCCAGCCAGTCGCCGTCGGCACTGTCGCGGATCGCCAGCGGGAAGTGCCCTTCTGGCGACACGAAGATCAGCTGGAACAAGCAAGGTCCTACGGGCCCGCAGGGACCGGCCGGAGCGCAGGGACCGGCCGGAGCGCAGGGACCGGCTGGGGCGCAGGGACCGGCTGGAGTGCAGGGACCGGCCGGGGCGCAGGGACCGGCTGGAGCGGACGGCGCCGTGGGTCCGGCCGGCGTGGCGGTCGGGCTGACATCGAGTTCGGAGTCGCAGATCGCGATGACAGGAAGCTGGGAGCCCGTGCTGTCCACCCAGCCCGTTCCGCGGGCCGGCGAGTATTACGTCACGGCCAACGTCGTCGTCTTCATCGACACGGGGGACAATGTTGAGTGCCGGATCGAAGGCTCGACGGCACCGGCTGCCTGGGGCGCCGGGGCGTCTCCGGTGACCCTCCCGGTCATAGGTGCGGTGTCGGCCCTGACCGGCCAGCGCATCGTGGTGCAGTGCCTTGACTCGGCCGGCTCTCCGGCCAGCGGGGTTTTCAGCGGCACGATCCAGGCCATCGGTGTCAGCAACCCTGTGAGCAAGTAAAACGGTTCGAGGTAGTTGGGTGCGACCAGGATTTCCTGGCCGCGCCCGATTAGTCTGCTGGCCCGGCCTGCCGTGGTACCACGGCAGGCCGCCTGCCCGTTACCAGGCCGGCCTCGTTGATGATCGATGAGGCCGTAATCGACTTGAACCCGGCCCGGGCGAACATCGTCGCCCAGGTGCTGATCGACACCGGCCGCTCCTGAGCCCTGACCAGGTACCGGTAGCCGTTCTTGGCGATCCGCCACCAGCCGCCGATGCCCTTCTTGGCGAGCGCGCCGACCTTGGTCTTGATGATCGCGCGGTCCTGGCTGGTCACCCCCCGGCCGAACATCATGTCGGCCAGCACGAACATGCCGCCGGGCTTCAGCCAGTAGTAGGCGGCCGCGACCAGGCGGCCCTTGTCCGCATCGCGCAGGTAATGCAACGCATAGCTGCTCACGATCAAGTCGACGCACTCGGCCGGGAGCGACAGCCGTTCGATCGGCGTCGCGAGGCATTCGAGCCCGCCCAGACCGCGCTGGTCGGCCTGCTCCTCCAGCTTGGAGATCATGAACTGGCTGGCGTCGATCGCGAGCACCTTGGCGCCCTGCTCGGCCAGTGGCAGGCTCAGCGGCCCGGCACCGCTTCCGATGTCGAGTATCTGGTTGCCGGTGCTGACGGACACTGCCGTCAGCACCGCCGTCGTCACCTTCTCAAGGCCAGCGGGGGAGCGACGATCCCAGGCGGTGCGGCGGCGGGCGGTGATCAGCCGCAGCGACCGGCTCGCAAGGTGACCAAGCCGGCTAGCGGAATCGGTTGAAGACACTTGCGCACGCAAAGACACGTGATAATTCGCCGCTTTAGCATCGGTCAATTTACTATTGACTGATTTATGGCCCCTCACCTCGGAATCCGTCATCGGCCCAGGCTAGCAATTGGAGCGCGGTTTAACGACGAATCGAAATCAACTACAGCGCACTTTGCTGCGGCGGAGCACTCTTCCGCGCGTCGCGGGGATAATCGGGACGCCGATGCTAGCTGGCGGCGATGAAGCTGACTATCGCCTGCGCTAGCCGGTCGCCGGCGTCCTCCTGCAGGAAGTGACCGGCGCCGGTCAGCACCGGATGCTCGATGCCGGCGGTGCCTGGCACTAGCTGGGTGAAGATCGGCGCCATCCCGCCCGTGATCGGGTCGGAGTCGCTGAACGCGACCAGGAACGGCTTGCGCCACTGGCTCAGCTTCTCCCAGGCGGCCCGGTTGGCCTCGGAGGCGGGATCGTCCGGGGTGGTCGGCACCAGGCGCGGCATCGCCTTCGGGCCGGCCTGGTACTCCGGGCCAGGGAACGGCGCGTCGTAGGCGGCGAGCACGTCGGCGGCCAGCGGGTTCAGGCAGCCCGAGGCGATCAGCCGGGAGATGTCGATCTCGGGCGTGGCGAGCACCATGTCGCGGAAGGCTATCCAGATGTCGGGCATCGGGTGGTCGCCGGTTGGCAGGCCTGTGTTGGCACATACGACCCGCGCAAAACTTTCTCCATACTCGGCGACAAGCCGTAGGCCCAGCAGCCCTCCCCAGTCCTGGCCGACGAGCGTCAGGTCGTGCAGGCCAAGCGCGTCGAACGCGAGCGCGCGCAGCCACTCCACGTGCTGGGCGTAACTGTGATCGGTGATCTCGGCGGGCTTGTCCGAGCGGCCGAAACCGATCAGGTCGGGCGCGATCGCGCGCAGGCCGGCTGCGGCCAAGACCGGGATTATCTTGCGGTAGAGGAAGGACCAGGTGGGTTCGCCGTGCAGGAGGAGTACTGGCTGGCCGTCGGCTGGACCGGCCTCGACGTAGGCCATATTCAGTCCGCCCACGTCGGCGTAATGCGGCTCGTAGCCGAAATCTGGGAGGTTTTCGAACCGGGCCGGCGGCGTCGTCAGTACTCGCATGAGCCGAGCTTGTCATATCGTTCTGGGCCGACCGTAGGCCGGGATTAGCCCAGAAAATGGGTTAACGTCGCTGGCGTTGTTCTCTTACGCTGGCGCGATGCGAGCTGAGGATCGGGCGGAAATCGAGGCCTACTACGACCGGGGCGAGGAGCGGGATCGGCTGGCAGACGGACCGGTCGCGATCATCGAGTTCGAGCGGACCAAGGAGATCATCCTGCGGCTGCTGCCGCCCGCGCCGGCTGTGGTCGCGGACATCGGCGGCGGGCCCGGGCGCTATGCGCAGTGGCTGGCCGGGCTGGGGTACCAGGTCGAGCATCGCGACCTGATGCCGTTGCACGTGGAGCAGGTGCGGGCCGCGGCGGGCGACACCGGCCTGGTGCGATCGGCGCTCGGGAACGCGCTTGACCTGGATCTGCCGGATTCTGGTGTCGACGCGGTGCTGCTGCTCGGGCCGATCTATCACCTCAAGAACCGGGCCGACCGGATCAAGGCGCTGCGCGAGGCGGCTCGGATCGTGCGGCCGGGCGGACCGGTGTTCATCGCGGCGATCTCACGGTGGGCGCCTCGCCTGGACGGCGAGTTGCGCAGCAAGCTGTACGAGAAGTACCCGCACAGCACGGCGGCGCTGCCCGGTCTCGAGCGGTCAGGCTCGATGCCGCCGCTGCATCCGGGCGCATTTACCGCGTACTGCCACCGGCCTGGGCAGTTGCGTTCCGAGGTGCGGGCCGCCGGGCTGGCCGTAGCTGACCTGGTGAACGTCGAGGGAGCGGCCTCCCTGCTCGGCGACCTGGCCGAGCGGCTGGAGGTTCCGAGGGACCGGCAGGCCGTGTTCGACACGGTGCGGGTGACCGAGCGGGTGCCCGAGCTGCTTGGGGTCGGTCCGCATTTGCTGGTATCGGCGGTGCGCGAGGGCGGCGCGGGCGGGGAATGACGTCGCGGGGAAGCTAGTCGTTAGCCGTTGCCGGCGTTGGCGGGGGGCCTGCGGTGGAGCGCATGAGCACACTGGATGCTGGGTTCTACTTCGTGGAGCACCAGAACGTGCCGATGCATATCGGTTCGCTGGCGGTCTTCGACGGCCCGGCGCCGGAGTTTGCCGACCTGTACGAACTGTTCGAGGCGAAGATTCCGCGCGTGCCTCGGTACCGGCAGGTGGTGCGGACGCTGCCGATGCAGCTGTTCCGGCCGTTCTGGTCCGATGATCAGCAGTTTGAGCTGGACTATCACCTGCGGCACGCCGCCGTTCCGCCGCCCGGTAAACCGGAGCAGCTGCGGGAGCTAGCCAGCCGGGTGTTCTCCCAGCGGCTCGACCGGGACCGGCCGCTATGGGAGGCGTGGTTCCTCGAAGGGCTGGCGCACGGCCGCTGGGCGATCCTCATGAAGGTGCACCACAGCATGGTGGACGGGATCGGCGGGTCTGACCTGCTGGCCGAGCTGTTCGATCTCTCGCCCGACTCGGAGCTGCCGGGATCGGGTTCGGATTCGGGGTCGCGGCCGGCCCGGTGGGAGCCGCAGCCGGAGCCGTCGGCGGCCCGGCTGGTGATCGGCGGGGCGCTCGATACGGTGACCTGGCCGGTCAGGCAGCTGGCCGGGCTGCCAAGGCTGGTCGGGGAGCGGCTGCCCTCGGCCGGTGAGGTGCTGGGATTCGGGCGCGGGCTGACCGGGAGTGCGCGGCGGCTCGCGGCACCGTCCGCCGCGTCCTTGAACGGGCCGATCAGCCCGCATCGGCGCTGGACCTGGACGACCGCCAAGTTGTCGCAGGTCAAACGAGTGCGTCAGGCCTTCGGGGTCAGCGTCAACGATGTCGTGCTCGCGGTGATCACATCGGGCTACCGGGAGCTGCTGCGGTCGCGGGGCGAGTTGGTCGATGACCTGGTGGTGCGGTCGCTGGTGCCGGTGTCGTTGCGCGGGGTCGACGACCGGCATCCGGTGAGCAATCAGATCTCGGCGATCCTGGTCAACCTGCCGGTCGGTGAGGCCGACCCGGTGCGCCGGCTGGAGCTGCTGGCTTCGCAGATGGAAGACCTCAAGCGGACCAGGCAGGCGGTCGGGGCCGAGTTCCTGACCGGGTTGCTCGGGTTTGCCGCGCCTTCGCTGCTGGCGCTAGGGTCCAGGGCCGCCTTCCGGCTGCCGCAGCCGCTGGTCCAGACCGTGACGACCAACGTGCCCGGGCCCCGGTTTCCGCTGTACCTGCTGGGACGGAAGCTGCGGGAGCTCTACCCGTACGTGCCGATCGGTGATCACCTCCGGACTGGGGTGGCCGTGTTCTCCTATCTCGACCACTTTGCCTTTGGCATTACAGCCGATTACCGGGCCGTTCCTAAGTCCGATCTGCGGGCGCTGACCGAGGGGATCAGGAGCGGACTGGCCGAGCTGAAGGCGGCTGCCGCTGCTGCGGCCGCTGTCGCTGCCTCGGCCGGCTGATCCGAGCCCAGCCCTTTGCCGCTGGCCGATTATGAGGCGACAAATCGGCTAACGCGAAATAAAGTGGCTGGGGCTTGGATCGCTTAGGAGGCGGCAATGATTTTCGGCTTTGTCCTCGGCGTGGCCGCGCTGGCTTTTGTCATCTACCGGCAGGTCGTTCCAAGGAGAGTTAGCAGCTCCAGTTTCCGTATTGTCGCGATCTTCGCGATCATCGGCGTCGTTGAGGCCGTTCAGTACTTCCGCGGGAACGGGAATCACGTCGACGGAGTCACCTACGCCGCCCTCGGCGGCAGCCTCGTGCTGGCCGCGGGCTTTGGTGCGGTACGGGCGTTCACGGTGAAGCTGTGGACCCAAGAGGGCCAGACCTGGCAAAAGGGCACCTGGATCACCGGCGCGCTGTGGATCCTCGCGCTGGCCGCGCACCTGGGTTACGACTACCTGGTGGCGCCGGGTCACGGCGCCAAGAGCGTCGGCGATGCCACGGCGCTGCTCTACGTCGCGGTCAGCCTGCTGATCCAGCGGCTCATCGTCCAGTACCGCGCCGGCAAGATGGATCTTGCCGGCCCGTCGCCAGGCTTGGCTACGCCGGCAAGCTGATAACTGAGAGGCGAGCCGTTGCCCATGCAGCGATCCGACCTGAGTCGGGTTGAGAGTCAGATCGACCGCGAGGTAAAGGCACGGTTCCCGGATGGCGCGGTTCGCAAGGTGCGGCTGCTGCCAGCGGGCGAGAATCCAGCCATCGAGCCGGATGGGATGCTGGTCAGGGTCTACGTCAACGCGCCACCCGGCGGGTCGACCGACGCTGAGCAGGCATTCACGGCCTGGCAGGCCGCGCACCGAGGGCGAATGAGGCAGATGCGGCGCGAGTTGTCGCTGCGGATGCCGGAGAACACGGTGCTGCAGTTCACCGCAGCGGACGATGAGGTCGCGGATGCACCGGTCATCACGATGCGGCACGACGAGGAGCTGGTCGCCGAGCCGGTGTCGCCCAGGGAGATCGTCCAGACCGCGATGGGGATCCTGCGGGCCAGGTACGTGTTCCCTGAGCGAGCCGAGGCCGCCGCCGCCGCGATCAGTACGCGGCTGAACGCCGGCGAGTACGACGGTCTCTCAGAATCCGAACTCGCTGCGCGGCTGACCGCGCAGCTGTTCGAGGTCTGCGCCGATAAGCACCTGCGGGTCAGGTACGACGAGGAAGGGGAACGGCGTCGTCGTGGGCCCGCCGAGCCGAAGCCGCCCGCCGAGCCGAGGTCGCCCGAGGAGGAGCCGGAGCGGCCCGCTTGGCGCAAGCCGGGATCGCTCGGTAACTATGGCATCTACAAGGTCGAACGCCTCGAAGGAAACGTCGGCTACATAGAGCTGCGCGGGGTGCCAGCTCCAGCCCACGCGGGCGAGGCGATCGTCGCCGCGATGCAACTGGTCTCCGGCACCGACGCGCTGATCCTGGACCTGCGGGAGAACCGGGGCGGTTCACCGGACGGCGTCGTGTTCTGGTGCAGCTACCTGCTTGAGAATCGCACCCACCTGAACGACATCTTCGTCCGCGAGACCGGCGACACGAACCAGTTCTGGAGCCTGGCCTATGTCCCGGGCGAACGTTATCTGGACCGGCCGGTCTACGTACTGACCAGTTCGGCCACGTTCTCCGGCGGCGAGGACCTGTGCTACACCCTGCAGGCGCTAGACCGCGCCAAGATCATCGGCGAGGCAACCGGCGGCGGCGCCCATCCAACCGAAGGCATTCCGTTGTCGTCGACGATGATGATCGGAGTGCCGTTCGCGCGGTCAGTCAATCCGATCACCGGCACAAACTGGGAGGGCACCGGGGTAATCCCCGACCTGGCCGTCCCGGCTGACCAGGCCTTCAACGTCGGTTACGCAGCGGCGCTCCGGCACGTGCTGGCCAGCCCGGTCTCCCCGCCGCCCCTACGCGAAGAGGCCAGCGACGCCCTGGCGACCCTCCCAGCCGACCTCCCAGTCCTGGGTGACTGACCGCATTCCCTGGTCGCCTTGGGCGCCCGAAGCCGCTCACAACAGCCGGCCTCGTTGCGCGGCCTTCAACTCGACCTCGAAGCGGCCGCCCGTCGGGGCGCCCGAGTCAGTGGGGAGATGGTGTCGGCTAGGTCGCGGACCGACGGCCAAGTCTTCGTGATCACGAAGTTGCGGCCGGTCCCGGCTGAGCACGGTGTCGGCTAGGTCGCGGACCGACGGCCAAGTCTTCGTGATCAAGAAGTTGCGGCCGGTCCCGGCTGAGGATGGCGAAGAGTTTGCCGCGTGCCAGTCGAGAAGTCTTCGTGATCATGGCTCACTGCCCTAAATGCTCTGGTTTTCGGCGAAGAGTTCTCGTTTCGCGAAGAGTTTGCCGCGCTTTTCGGCGATTTTCCGCGGTCAAGTCTTCGCGATCACGAAGTTGCCGCGTCGGCGGCCGCGGCTGGGCCTAGGTTCGGGCTGGGGGGAGTTTCGGGCGCCGCAGCAGGCGAGTCCCCCCTGGGCGAGTTGATCTGGGGAGGCCGGCAGTTGAGTCCCCCTGGGCGAGTTGATCTGGGGAGGCCGGCTGTTGGGTCCTCCGGGCGCGAGTTGATCTGGGAGGCGGGGCAGAAGGCCGGCGCATGCTTTATGCCTAGAAGACTTTCGGTGGTTTACTCCGATGATGGCGCGGCCTCGGGTGATCGATGACGAGCGGCTGCTGGCCGCCGCACACGTTGTTCTCTACGAGGTCGGGCCGAGGACCTTCACGCTGCAGCGGGCGGCGGAGCGGGCCGAGGTGTCGGCGGCCACGTTCATCAAGCGGTTCGGGTCCAAGCAGGAACTGTTCCTCGCGCTGAACCGGCGCTGGGTCGACTCCCTGCTCCCCACCTTCGCGGCCGCCGAGGCTGGCTGCCAGACCCCGCTGGAGCGGCTGCGGGCGGCGGCGCTGTGCGGGTTCGACGATCTTGATTCGCCTGGCAACACGGCCAACGAACTGGCGAGGCTCGCCCTCGACCTGCAGGACGAGCAGATGGGCGAGCTGCTCGCGCAGGGCTGGCTGATTGTCGAGGAACACCTGCGTGAGCTGGCCGCCGAAGCGATCGCGGCGGGTGAGTTCGGCCCGGGCTATGCCGCTGAGCAGATCGCCAGGATCCTGCTCGCCACGTGCGAGGGCACCAGGCTGACCTGGTGCGTTCGCCCGGTCGGGTCACTGGTTAGCAGGGCCGAAGCCGATGTCGACGCCGTGCTCACTGCCCTGGCTACCGGTAGCCGGCCTCGGTAGCGGGCTTGCCGGAATCCTGGATCTCCACGACATAGCTCCAGCAGTTCGGCTGCGAGCCGTCGGTGTCGGTCACGCCGTACGTCGTCGCCAGGCCGTAGCTGGTCAGCACCTGGCCCGCGTACCTCGCCAGGCCCTCGTCGGCGGCCAGCGCGGCGATCCCGCGCCCGACGAAGGAAGGCGATTCTGAGATGCAGAAGTGCGGCTCGCGCGCGGTCGCGTCCCGCCAGTTGGCCTCGGTGACCCCGAAGTGCTCGAGCATGGCCTCAGAACGCAGCCAGCCCGGGGTCACCGCCACCGCCGTGATCGAGGTTTCCTTCAGTTCGGCGGTCAGCCCTAGCGTGATCCGTTCGACCGCCGCCTTGACCAGGTCGTAGTAGAAGCCGACTACCTCGCGGTAGTTCTTGTTGTACTCGCTGGTGCCGTCGGTCATCTCAACCACCAGGCCACGCTCGCTAGTGCCGTTGAGCATGAGCGGAATCGCCTTGTTTGCCGTGATCAGGTGGGTGTCGATGCCCATCCGGAGCATGCGCAGGCCGCCGGTGAGGTCGTGCTCCCATAGCGTCTTGTTCCACTCGGAGTAGCGGTCGCCGCCGAAGATGTCGTTGACCAGGATGTCGAGCCGGCCTTGCTCGGCGGTGATCCGGTCGACCAGGTCCTGGACCTCGGCGGGCTCGAGGTGGTCGACCCGCAGCGCTGTGCCGCTGGCCATCAGCTCGCCGGTTTCCTCGATGGTCTCCTGGCGGTTGATCTCCGACGGGCCGGTCACCCGGCTGCTGCGGCCGGTGGCGTAGACGTAGGCGCCGGCTTGGGCGAGTTCGACGGCGATGGCCCGGCCGGCGCCCCTGGTGGCGCCGGCGACGAGGGCGACTTTGCCCGAGAGCGGCTTGCTGGCTGGCGGCTGTTCCGACACGTTGTCCTCCTTGTCTGCAATCCTTGCGGGTGGGGGGTACAACAGGAGCTTGAAGCGCGGTCTGCTAGTTAGTAAATCACCGTTCACTAACTAGCGCGAGTCGATGGGTCGCCTGCGAGGGAGCGAGACGTGCTGGGAAGAGAGCTGATCGGCCACGCCGACAAGGTGCTGTTCAAGGAGAACGGCGAGACCAAGGGCGATCTGGCCGACCACTACCTGCGAGTCGCTGAGCCGATCATGCGCACGATGGGCGGCCGGCCGGTGCTGCTGCAGCGATTCCCTGAGGGTGCGGGCGGGCCTTCGTTCTTCCAGAAGCGGGTGCCCAAGAACGCGCCGGACTGGCTGCAGACCACGACCGTGTCCACACCCAACGGCACCACGTCCCAGGCGCTGGTCGCTGCGGACCTCGATCACGTGCTCTGGGCCGTCAACCTTGGCTGCCTGGGCTTTCACGTCTGGCCGTACCAGGCCGATGATCCCGACTTCACCAACGAGCTGCGGATGGACCTGGACCCGACGCCCGGCATCGAGTTCCCCCAGATCCGCGCGGCCGCCCGTGAGCTCCAGACGCTGCTGGGCGAGGTCGGCATCACCGGCTACCCGAAGACCACCGGCAACCGCGGCCTCCACGTCTACATCCGCCTGCGCCGCGAGTGGGATTCTTACCAGGTCAGGAGCGCCGCCGTGGCGATCGCCCGCGAACTGGAGCGGCGGCGGCCCGACCTGATCACGGCGGCCTGGTGGAAGGAGGAGCGGGGGACGCGGGTGTTCGTCGACTACAACCAGAACGCGCCGCACAAGACCGTCTTCGGCGCCTGGTCGGTCCGGGCCCGGCCTGGCGCCCAGGTGTCCACGCCGATTTCATGGGACGAACTCGACGAGATCCACCCTGACCAGTTCACGATCGCCTCGCTTCCGGCCCGGCTTGAGGCGGTCGGTGACCCTTGGCTGCTCATGAATGACAGCCCGCAGTCTCTTGAGCCGCTGCTGGAGATGAACGCCCGCGACCGGGCCAGCGGCCTGCTGGACGCGCCCTGGCCGCCCGTCTACCCGAAAATGCCGGACGAGCCGCCGCGAGTCTCTCCTAGTCGGGCGAAGAAAGCTTAGCGGCGGTCGACGCAGTGATCCGGCCCGGCAAAACCCGCCGGGCCGGACCACTGCTCTTCGCCCATCGATGAGCTACTCGGTGCGCGGGCCAGTCCAGAAAATCCGCGTGGTCAGGGCTGGCGGCCTACTCCGCGTGCAGGGCGGCTCCGGTCTTCGTCGCGGCCGCCCAGCTCGCCGGAAGCAGCGCTCCGGCCACCGCGATCACGATTCCGGCGAGCCCGAGTACTACCAGCTCGCCCGGCTTGTAGACGTTGAGGAAGCTGGCCGGAAGGCCGAGGTCGACCGCGTGCGCCATCGCCGGGAGCACGTAGCCATGCACGACCATGCCCAGCGGCACCGCCATCACGCTGGCTACGATGCCGATCCCGGCGACCCAGCAGATCGCCATCACGATCGTCTGCCCGGGAGTCATGCCGACGGCCTTGAACACTCCCAGGTCGTGCACCCGCTCCCTGGTCTGGAGCACGATCGTGTTCAGCACCCCGAGCCCGGCGACGATCGCCAGCAGCAAGGTGAGCGTGCCGATCAGCGTGATCATCAGGTCGATGACGTCCGAGGCCTGATTGTTCTGCATGACGAAGTAGAAGGCGTTCCCGAGCCTGGCCTGCAGCGAGCTCGTGTAGTCGGCGGCTGAGACGCCGGGCTTCAGGGCCACGTTGTACCGGTCGATGGGAAATCCCTGGGTCGCGTCCGCATTGACCAGCGTCTGGTAGTCGGTGAGCACGTAGAGCCCGCTGTTGCGGGTGAGGAACACTTCGCCCACTATCCGCACCTTCGCCTGCTTGTCGCCGACGAGCAGGGTCACGGTGTCGCCGACCGACTTGCCGGTCTCGGTGAGGAAGTGGGTCGGGACGACGGCTTGACCTGGTCCGGTGTACCAGTGGCCGGTGATGAGGGCGTAGCCGGTCCAGCTGGCGTTGCCCTGGAAGGCGGTCAGCTGGACCTGCTGGGTCAGGCCGGCGACGGTCACCGACCCGTCGGCCTGGGCCACGTACCGCTTAGTGCCCGGCTGGGCGCGCAGGGCCGCGGTGATCGTGCGCTGTGCGGTCGCCTCCGATGGTTGCTTGACTGGCGGGGACTGGCCCGCGGCACTGTTACCACCCGGTCCGTGCTTGATCGAGATGCGCCCGACGTTGACGCCGATCCCGGAGGACGGCAGCGAGACGGTGACCGGCACCTCTTCGGTCCGCCGCAGCCCTTCCACGACCCGGTTCAGCGACGAGCTCAGCCCGACCGCGAACGTCACCGCCGTCGCTCCGAGCAGGATCGCGACCAGCGTCATCGTGGTGCGGGCCGGCCGCGCGAACGGAGCCGCGAGCCCGATCGTCACCGGCCTGGGCAGCGCGAGCCGGCCGAACAGCCGGTGGGCCGCGTAGCCGCGTCCGGTCTTCGGCGCCCGTCCGATCGCGATCGCCTGAACCGCGCTCAGCCGACCCGCCCGGAGCGCCGGCAGTATGGCCGCCAGCCCGACGATCGCGCACAACACCGCTGGCACGGCCACATCCACCCAGACCGGGACCTGGAGCGAGCCGACACCGTAGATCTGCTCAGCGTTATGCAGCACCGGTATGGCCAGGAGGTTTCCGAGCACGATGCCGCCCAGGCAGCCGATCACGGCGGGGATCGCGGCCTGGCTCGTGTACGCGACCACGATCTGACGCGGGGTGAAGCCGATGCTCTTGAGTATCCCGATCCGGCGGTAGCCGGCCACGACCGCGCCGCTGACCACGTTCGCGACGATCAGCGCCGACATCACCAGGCCGATCACGCCGAACGCGATCAGGAACGGCACGAACGCCGAGATGTTGCCGGTCTCGGCCAGGTCGGCGGCCAGCCAGGACTGGGTGCCGATGATCGCCCCGGCCGGCAGTGCCGCCGCGATCGTTTTCGTGTCGGCCTTGATCGCCGCCGTATTGCCCGCGTGGGCGAACCGGTACAGCATCTGGGTGCCCGAAGTCTGGTTTCCTGAGGCCAGTGTCGCGGCCTCGGCGGGGGTTACCCAGCCCGCCGCCGAGCTGGTCACGGAGACAGCGGTCCCGACGAGCGTCAGCACCGGGTGGCTAGGCATGCCCTGGACGGTGAACTTAGTGCCCAGCTGGAACGGCGGCAGCTCGCCCCCGCCCCCGCCGAGGTCCAGCACCAACTGCCCCGCCGCCTTCGGCCAGTGCCCGGACTGCAGCACGACATCATCGACCGGCCCGCCGGGCGAGGCTCGTCCGGCCAGCGTCAGGGGCGGCAGATCCTGGGTGCCGCCCGGGCCGCCGCCCGGGCCGGCCGGGCCGCCGTTGGTCTTCGTCTCGACGGTCGCGGTGGCGAACGGGCCGGACGCCGCTGTGACCCCGGTCAGCTTTCTGGTCGCTGCTAGCTGCGCGCTGCTGGCTTTGGCCGGATCAGAGGTGACTACGAGATCGGCGCCTCGCTGAGCGGTGAACGCGTGGTCAAACGGTGAATGCGAGTCGACCAGCAGCGCGACCGCGAGTACGGACGCTCCGGTCGATACCAGCAGCACCAAGCCGATCACCATTGTCTGCACGCGCTTGCGGGTCAGGCCGCCCCTTACCGCGCCGCCAACGGCGCTCATCGCCGCACCTGCGTGATCGAGTCGCTGGAGTCGCGGAAGACCTGCCCGTCGGACAGCTCGATCGTGCGGGTGGCGTACTTGGCGGCCAGGTCAGGGTTGTGCGTGACCAGCAGCAACGTCAGCCCGGAGGAGTTCAGGTCCAGCAGCAGCTGGCCGATCTCCTCGCCGGTCGCGGTGTCCAGCGCTCCGGTCGGCTCGTCGGCCAGCAGCAGCCTCGGCCGGTTTACCAGCGCCCGCGCGATCGCGACCCGCTGCCTCTCCCCGCCGGACAGCCGTCCTGGGTAGGCGTTCTTGTGCCGCTCGATCCGCAGCGCGATGAGCAGCTCTTCCGCCCTGGCCTTGGCCGCCGCGCGGCCGAGTCCGGCGAGCTGGGCGGGCAGCAGCACGTTGTCGATCACCGTCAGGTCATCGAGCAGATTGAAGAACTGGAAGATCATGCCGACCTGCTCGCGCCGGAACTTGGCCGACCCGGTCTCGCTGAGCGAGTCGATGCGCTGGCCGTCCACGGTCACCGAGCCGCTGGTCGGCCGGTCGAGCCCGGCCATCAGGTTGAGCAGGGTCGACTTGCCGCTGCCCGACGGCCCCATGATCGCGACCGCCTCGCCGGTCTGGACCGTAAGGCTGACGCCGTCCAGGGCCGGCCGGCCGGTGTTGCTATAGCGCTTGGTCAGGTTGTCAATCGCAACGAGAGTATCCATGGCCGGGAATGTAGCTGGCGCAACGGCTCGCCCGGATCGGCCGTGATAGGGAATCTGGCTAGCCCTCAATGACGTTTTCGCGCGGCGGTCATCCTTGCGATGTATTCACCTCGCTCCTTCGAGCGACGCTCTGCGGCGCGATTCCGAGTGACAATGGGATCATGTCCGAGTTCACCGTCGGGTCGGCGCGGGGTCGCCTCCGCGCGGCGCTCGCTTTCGTCAAGTCGGCCGAGCCGCGCCGGCCGGTCTCCCGCCGTGCGCTGGTCATCGACGCGGTCCTCGCCGCGGCATTGCTAGTCGCGGCGCTGTTCGCGACGCGGTTCGACAAGTACGGCGTGCTCGCGGCTGTTCTCGTCTGCGGCTCGCTGGTCGTCCGCCGGGTCTTCCCGCTCTCGGTCTTTTTCATAGTGCTCGGCGTCGCGCTCGCAGCCCGAAATTTCGCGACCTCCTTCACGTTCGTCGCAATAGTGCTCGCGGCCTATTCGGCCGTCGTGCACAGCCGATTCCGGGGTGCGGCCTTGATTACCATGGCGCCGGCCGGCCTGCTCGTCGGCGCGGTGTTCTGGAAGGCCGCCTCCCGCCTGCCCGAGTTCGGACCCCTCTCGTTTGCACCGGGCCAGTGGTCGGCCGGGCCTTTTCACCGGGCGATGGTGGTGCCGGTCGCGCCCATCCTGACTTTCCCTGGCCACCAGAGCGGCCTGATCTTCGAGCCGACCGCCCCCTGGCGGCTCACCGGCCTGCTGGTGTTCGTGTCGCTGGCCTCGATCGCGATCGTCGGGACGGCGGTCTACGCCGCCGATCGGATCCGCACGATGAAAACGGAGCACCGGGCCGCGACCAGGCGCGCGGTGGAGCTCGAACGGTCCCGCATCGCCAGCGAACTGCACGACGTGGTCACTCACAACGTGAGCATGATGATCGTCCAGGCCGGTGCCGCCCGACAGGTCCTGGGCCGGGATCCTGACCAGGCCAAGGATGCGATGCTCGCGGTCGAGACCAGCGGCCGCGCCGCCATGACTGAGCTTCGGCACCTGCTCGGCCTGCTCAGCCCGCCGTGTGATGACCAGGCGGGGGCCGGTCCCGGCGATGACCTCACGCCCCAGCCCGGCCTGGCCCAGATCGACGCGCTGGTCGGCCGGGTCGCGGATACCGGGCTGCCGGTCATGCTCGAGACCGGGCCGCTACCCGACGGCTTGCCGCCAGGGATAGACCTGGCCGCGTTCCGGGTGGTGCAAGAGGCCCTCACCAATGTGATCAAGCACGTGGGCAAGCCGGAGACCACCGTCAAGCTCGACTACGTCGGTGGTGACCTGATTGTGGAGGTCAGGGACGCGGGCAGGCGGATTCCGGCGGCCGGACCGGTCGCCGCCGGAGCGGGCCGCGGCCTGCTCGGCTTGCGGGAGCGGATCGCGATCTACGGCGGCGAGCTGCACGCCGGGCCGCGACCGGGCGGCGGCTGGCTAGTCAAGGCCCGGATTCCGGCTGATCCGATCACGGCACCGCGTGATTCGGCAGCGAAGGTCGCGGCGGTTGCACTGTGATCGCTGAGTCTTCCGTGGCGTCTTCCGGGTCGGCCGAGGCCGTCGGGCCGAGCGTGGTGATCGCCGACGACCAGGCCCTGGTACGCGGCGGCTTCAAGATGATCCTCGGCGCCGCCGGCATCCCGGTGCTGGCCGAGGCCGCCGACGGCAAGCAGGCCATAGCGGCCGTACTGAAATACCGTCCTGAGGTTGTCCTGATGGATATCAGGATGCCGGAGATGGACGGCCTCGAAGCCACCCGCCGGATCCTGGCGGCGCCAGCTGCGGCTGGCTGCCGGATCATCATCCTCACGACTTTCGACCTGGACCAGTACGTCTACGCAGCATTGAATGCGGGCGCCAGCGGCTTCCTGCTCAAAGACGTCTCCCCAGAACAGCTGGTCGCGGCGGTTCGCCTGGTCCGCACCGGCGACGCCCTGCTCGCCCCGTCGATCACCCGTCGCCTGGTCGAGCGCTTCGCGCCGCAGCAGAGCGATCAGCAGCGTCCAGTTCACGGTGACCTGTCCGAGCTGACCCCGCGCGAGCTAGAGGTACTGAAGCTGCTGGCCAAGGGCCTCAGCAACGCCGAGCTGGCCGCCCGGCTCACGCTCAGCGAGGCGACGGTCAAGACCCACGTGGCGAGAATCCTGGCCAAGCTCCAGCTCAGAGACCGCGTCCAGGCCGTCGTCCTGGCCTACGAAACCGGCCTGGCCGGCCCTTCCAGCCCGAACTGAGCCGATCGGCGCCGCGTGGGGGGCACTTTGCTGTCGCTCTGGCTACCGCAAAGTGCCCCCCACGTTCTCGGCCCGCTGAGGCGGGAAGGGGCCGATGGGCGAAATCGGTTTCCGTGGGTAAGAATGCTCCGTGCAGATGAGAGCAGCGGAGTCCGAGGCCGGCGCAACCCAACGCTTCAAGGAGTCGTTCGGCGCGGAACCCGCTGGCATCTGGCAGGCCCCCGGCCGGGTCAACCTCATCGGCGAGCACACCGACTACAACGACGGCTTCGCCCTGCCCTTCGCGATCAGCACCAAGGTCAGCGCCGCCGCCGCTCCCAGGGACGACGATCTCCTGGTCATGACCTCGTGCCAGGAGGGGACGGAGCCGGTCGAAGTTCCGCTAGCCGGTCTGGCCCCTGGGTCGCTCACCGGCTGGGCCGCCTACCCGGCCGGCGTGGCCTGGTCCCTGCGCGGCGCGGGCTACCCGATCGGCGGCCTGAACGTAGCGATCGACGCCGACCTGGCCCTGGGCGCCGGCCTGTCCTCCTCGGCCGCCCTCGAATGCGCCGTCGCCCTGGCCATGCTCGACTTGTATGACATCGACCTGCCCAGAACCGAACTGGCCGTCCTGGCCCGCCGAGCCGAAAACGACTTCGTCGGCGCCCCCACCGGCATCATGGACCAAATGGCAGTCCTGCTCAGCCAGGAAGGCCACGCCCTCCTGCTCGACTGCCGCACCGCCACGGCGACCCCGGTCCCATTCGATCCAGCGGCCGCTGGGCTGTCCTTGCTGATCATCAACACCCGTGCCCGCCACGAACTGACCGACGGCGGCTACGCCTCCAGACGCCAGGCCTGCGAGGAGGCCGCCCGCGCCCTAGGCGTCCCGGCCCTACGCGACATCACCAGCGTCGCGGCCCTTGATCAACTAACCGACCCCATACTGCTCCGCCGAGCCAGGCACATCGTCACCGACGACGCCCGCGTCCTGCAGACCGTAGACCTCCTCAAGGCCAACAACCTGACCGCCATCGGCCCGCTCCTCACGACCTCGCACCTCTCGCTCCGCGACGACTTCGAAGTCTCCTGGCCCGAGGCAGACGTGGCCGTCGACGCCGCCATCGAGGCGGGAGCGCTCGGCGCGAGGATGGTTGGCGGCGGCTTCGGCGGCTCGGTGATCGCCTTGCTCCCGGCCGCGAGAACCGAGGCAGTGACCGACGCGGTCGCCCGCCGCTTCGTCCTGAACGGCTGGTCCGCCCCAACCTTCAGCCCAGCCCAGCCCTCAGCGAGCGCCAGCCGCCTCCGTTGACTTTGTGTGCTCGCTCGCCGTCTATTTGGTGGCTCGCTCGCCGTCTATTTGCTGCGTGCCTCTGCCGATCAAGAACCTGCGTGATGATCACGGAGACGCTGAGTGTCGCCCAGTCGCCCAATCTCCTCGTAGGCGGTGGCGAGGTTGCCGCGGGAGGTCAGGGTGTTGCCGAGGGTCTGCTCGCGGAGGGTGAGGGTGCGCTGGTGTAGCGCGATGGCGTTGTCCGGTTGCCCGGCGGGGCGGTGCCGCCGAGGTTCAGGGTTTGGGTGTTGTGGTCACCCACCTGAACGCCCTGGGAGTTGTGCACGACGACTCGGTACTTGCCCGCCGCTGTTCCGGCCGCATCGATCAGGCTTAGCAGCAGCTCAGCCGCCGCCAGCAGGTCCGCGTTGTCGGCTGCTCCAGCCGCGCGCAGCTCCTCGGCCAGGGGCTTGTCCCATACCTCCGGCGCCTGCTCGTGCTCCGCGAGTACCAGTTCGCCCTTGTTCCGGCCGGCCAGAGCGCGGGCTGCCAGTGTCTTTAGCCCGTTGTAGGCATCGGTCACTGCAGATGAGGCGGCGTCCGTCAACCCAGAACCAGCGCCCGACGCCAGCGCCGTGACAATCAATGTCACCGGATCCATGTCCGCCCCCTAGCAAGCATTTATTGCTGATACGAATCTTCTCACGCCATCGGCTACCCGAATGCCGGTACAGAACACCCATCGAGAAAGGGTTACGGCAATCCAAGGCGAGCAATGAAATCCACGAACCGGGCGCGGGCGCTGGCCCCGGGCCATCCGCACCGTACGGCTGCCAGGGCTGTGCGATCCCGATGGGGTTGGTGGCCAACATCATCATGCCCGCCATCGCATGACCCTGCGGCGACGTCCTTTCCGCCACCCGCACCCCAGCAGCCTCATTGGGGACCCGTGCGCATTCGAGTCGGCGGCTGACCATTGGTGTTCTCTATCTGCTGATTTATCCTTAGCTGGCGGGCGTAGGGCATCTTGAGCTCGACGCAAGGGAAGTGATCGCCATGATGAAGAAGGTTCTGACCTGGGGAGGGATTGCCTTCGTGATTTATTACTTGGCTACCTCTCCGCAAGGAGCCGCCAACGTGGTTGATGGTGCGATTAACTGGTTGAGGGACGCGGCTAACTCCTTTGGCTCGTTCCTGAATAGCATCAGGTTGTAGCTGAACATGAGGTGTCGATTATCTAAGTGGCCTTGAATTAGCCGCGTGGGCGAGGTGCGAGGATCTCGCCCACGCGGATCGAGCGAGGTCGCGCAGTCAAAACACTTCTGCAACGTAAATCACAACGGCAACTCGGTGCCTTCGGTCCTGTGAATGTGGCAGTCGGCGGACTGGCGGTGCGGTGCGGCGAACTGCAGCAGAACCCCGCTACTGTAGTAGCTTCCCGGGACGGAACTACAGTAAAGGGCTTCTGCTGCGGCCGCCGCCCAATCGTGAGCTAACTCAGGCTTCATGCGCCCAGCGTGGGCGGTAGCCGATGGGCTTCGGCGCGATCGCGGAGCCGTTGGGCCTCGTCCCGGCGCCCGGCTTCCTCGTATGCGTTGACGAGATTGTTGCGGGTGGTGACGGTGTGGGGGTGGGTGTCGCCTAGTGTTCGCTCGCGGTCGGTGAGGGTGCGTTCGAGCACTGGGATGGCTACATCGAGCCGGCCCGCCGCGTGGTAGGCAGTGGCGAGGTTGTTGCGGGTGATCATGGTGTTGACGTGAGTTTCGCCGAGGACTTGCTCACGGTCGGTGAGGGTGCGTTCGTAAAGCGCGATGGCCTCGTCCAGGCGGCCGACCTTCTTGTAGAGCCTGGCCAGGCTGCTGCGGAAGGTCAGGATGCTCGGGTCTGTGTCGCCGAGCGCCCGCTCGCGGTCGGCCAGGTTGCGTTCGTAGATCGGGATAGCTTCGTTCAACCGCCCGGCAACCAGGTAAGCGGTGGCGAGGTAGTTGCGCGTGGCGCGGGTGTCGGGGTGGGCGTCGCCGAGGGTTTGCTCGCGATCAGCGAGAGTCTGCTCGTATTGCGCGATGACGTCGTCTAGCTCCCCTTCGACGGGGTCGAGGTCGGTCACGCGAGATCGCGTAGGCGCTGGGCGGCGGCTTCGGGGGAGATGTCGTTGGCGAAGGCGCCCATGCCTGATTCTGAGCCGGCTAGGTACTTAAGTTTGCCGGACGCGCGTCTGATCGTGAAAAGCTCCAGGTGCAGGGCAAAGTCGTCGCGGCCGTGGCGGACCGGGGCTTGGTGCCAGGCTGAGATGTAGGGGGCCGGGGTGTCGAAGAGCCGGTCGAAGCGACGTAGCACGTCGAGGTAGATCTCGCCGAACTCTGCCATGGCGGCGTCGCTGAGTGCGGGCAGGTCGGGGACGCGCTGGTGCGGGTAAAAGTGCACTTCGTAGGGCCAGTGGGCGGCGTAGGGGACGAACGCCAGCCAGTGGGTGCCCTCGGCGACGATCCGGGTCGATTGCTTGAGCTCGGCCGCGATCAGGTCATCGAAGAGATTGCCGCTGGTGGCGTCGCGGTAGTCGGCCACCGAGCGCAGCATCCTCGACGTCCGGGGCGTGACGTACGGATAGGCGTAGATCTGGCCGTGCGGATGGGTCAGGGTGGCACCGATCTCCGAGCCCCGGTTCTCGAAGCAGTAGACCTGCTCCACGCTGGGCAGCTCGGCGAGTTCGATCGAGCGATCCACCCAGGCCGCCATCACGATTGCCGCCTGGTCCTTCGTCAGGTTGGCGAACGACGCGTTGTGATCATCGCTGAAGACGATGACTTCGCAGCGGCCGCCGGCTGGGTGGTGTTCGAGCAGGCCTGCTGGCCCGGGATCAGCCAACGAGGCATTGGCTGGCGCGCCGAGCGTTGGGAACCGGTTCTCGAACACCACCACGTCGTACTCGGGGGCCGGGATCTCGGTCAGGCTCGTCGGCGTCGACGGGCACAGGGGACATTCGGCCAGGGCGGGCTGGAACGTACGGTCCTGCCGGTGGCTGGCGATGACGACCCACTCATCGAGCAACTGGTCGCGGCGGGCTTCGGGCTCGACGTGCCGGGGCGGGAGCGGGCGGCGGTCCGGGTAGTCATCCGGACGGGTCGGGCGGTCACCGAAGTAGGTCAGCGCTCGGCCGTCGGCGAGCGTGATCGTGGCCTTACGCACGGGCGTGGAGTCGCGGGAAGCTCACGCCGCCCAAATTACGCCATAGTCCAATACGCGCACTGCTCGGCTCGGCCTCTGGTGCCCAGGCCAGGGGACAACGGGGAAGGTTCGTTGTGGTCGTGACAACAACGAACCTTCCCCGTTGCGGGCGGGAATCGGCGGGGCGAGGCGTGAGCCAGCGCCCGGCGGTCCTGCAGCCGGTTACCGGCGCTTGACGTGGACGTCGGCTTCGATTTTGTCGCCTAGGTTCTTGTCTACGTTGCGCCAGTACTCGAAGGCGCGGGCCAGGACCGGATCGGTGACGCCGTCAAGCAGGTGGCCGACGACGTTGCTGGCCAGACGGTCGCGGGCGGCGTCGTCCAGGACCTCGCGGACCATGGTGCCGGCCTGGCCCCAGTCGTCGTCCTGCGCGTGCAGGGTGTAGGCGGAGCGCAGCAGCGTGCCGTCGGTGTGCCAGGTGGGCGGGCTGCCGACACTGGCGGGATCGGCCCGCGGGCCGCCCTTGGAGTTCGGGGCGTAGATCGGGTCGCGGGCCTCGGTTATCCGCATCGCGCCGTCCTTGCTGTAGCTGTGGACCGGCACCTTGGGTGCGTTGACCGGGAGTTGCTTGTAGTTCACGCCCATCCGGGCCCGGTGCGCGTCTGAATAGGAGAACCCGCGGGCCAGCAGCATCTTGTCCGGGCTGAGGCCGATGCCTGGTACCAGATTGTTCGGCTCGAACGCGGCCTGCTCGATCTGGGCGTGGTAGTCGGTCGGGTTCCGGTTCAGCCGCATCCGGCCGACGTCGATCAGCGGGTAGTCGGAGTGCGGCCAGACCTTGGTCAGGTCGAACGGGTTGAACCGGTAGTTTGCCGCGTCCTCGAACGGCATGATCTGCATCTTCAGGGTCCAGCTCGGGTAGTCGCCGCGCTCGATCGCCTGGTACAGGTCGCGGGTGTGGTAGTCGCCGTCCGCCGCCGCCATCTGGTCGGCTTCCTCCTGGGTGAAGAAGTCGATGCCCTGGTCGGTCTTGAAGTGGTACTTGACCCAGAAACGCTCACCGGCCGGGTTGACCCACATGTAGGTGTGCGAGCTGTAGCCGTTCATGTTCCGCCAGGTCCGCGGGATCCCGCGGTCGCCCATCAGCCAGGTCACCTGGTGGGCCGACTCGGGCGAGAGCGTCCAGAAGTCCCACTGCATGTCGTGGTCGCGCAGGTTGTTGTCCACGCGCCGCTTCTGGGAGCGGATGAAGTGCTGGAACTTGAGCGGGTCGCGCACGAAGAAGACCGGGGTGTTGTTCCCGACCATGTCGTAGTTGCCTTGCGTGGTATAGAACTTCAGCGCGAACCCGCGCGGGTCGCGCCAGGTGTCCGGGCTGCCTCTCTCACCGGCGACCGTGGAGAACCGGGCGACCATCTCGGTCCTGGTGCCCGGCTGGAAGACGGCCGCGCTGGTGTAGGCGCTCACGTCGTTCGTGACCTCGAAGGTGCCGAACGCGCCGCCGCCCTTGGCGTGCGGCTGCCGCTCCGGGATCCGTTCCCGGTTGAAGTTGGCCATCTGTTCGATGAGGTAGTGGTCCTGCAGCAGGATCGGGCCATCGGGTCCTACGGTCAGCGAATATTCATCACTCTCGACCGGGCTACCTGCATCGTTTGTGGTTGGTATGCGCTGGTTCTGCGTCATTTGCCGAACTCCCTCGTCGTGCCCTGGGATCAGGTATGACTAACCCCCTGCCCGCCGAGGAACCACGCACACGCCTATCCGGGGAAGACCGGTGGATCCAGGTCAGCAACTGCAGTCGCAATCGCCGCAGGCATCGCAGCAGCCGCTACAGCACTCGGTGCCTTCGCAGCAGGTAAAGCAGCACTCGCCGCCGCTTGGCGGAGAAAACTGCTGGCGGAACTGACCCGGGTTGTTGCCCTGCTGCCAGGGTGCCGGCTTGAAAACGTCGCCCGGCGTCTGGTCGTACTGACCGGGCTGCTGCGGGTTGGCATCCTCGGTGCCGGGCGGGCGGTCGCCGCCTGGGTAAGGCCCAGGGCCACCTGGATACTGACCCGGCCCGCCCGGGTAAGGTCCGGCCGGACCGCCTGGATAAGGCCCGCCGGGACCGCCGGGACCCGGCGGCCAGTTGGCGCTGGCCAGGCCGTTGTCGCGCAAGACCTGCTTGAAGACTCGGTCTACAGCCACCCCGACCTCTTTGGCCAGCAGCGACTCGGTGAGCGCCGGTCGCTCAAGCTCCAGCAAGGCGACCGCGCTCCGGAGGCCACCCAGGGCATCGAGGCAAAGCTGACGGGCCTTAGCGATATCGGTTCCGGTCGCGATCAGCGGGTTGTACGACCCCGCCGCCTGGTCGGCGGCGAGATCCTCGGCCGCGTCCAGCAGGTGCGCGATCCGGCCGAAGTGGCGGCCGGCTTCGGCCAGCGGTTCGGCGTTACCCGGCCGGTCGGAGAGCACCGCCGTGTGGGCGAACGCGGCGCTTACGGCGGTCTCGGTGGGCTCGGTGACGTCGGTGAGTGCCAGTCCGGCCGATCTTTCCAGGTCGGCCTGGCGCGCGATCGCGTCGGTCAGCACGGCGGTGTCGAATCCGATCGCCGCGCCGGTCCGCTGCCCGGCCGCCAGCCAGCGCCCGGCGGCGAGACCGGCCCCGGCGGCGACCACGCGCCTGGCGTAGGCACCGTCCCGGTCGACGACGTGATCCCGGATCTTCCCGGCGGCCAGCACCAGCGAGATCGAGGCGGCTAGCTGCGCGCCGGTGGCGGACGCGTCGAGCACGTCAGCGCGCCGGAACCGGCGCAGCGCGCACGGGCCGGCCGAGCGGTGCGGGGCGACACCGGGACTCTGCGCTTCGGTCAGCACTGAGACGAGCAGGCCGTCGTAGTTCGTGACTAGCCGGGCCGACTGGCCGTGCAGGTCGCGAAGGGTCAGGCAGAGCCCGCACAAGTGAGCCGCCCACTCGCCGAAGAGCCCGCAGCGGAGCCGGTGCCGACACGGACGCACGATGCCAAACATGTCGTTAATATTCCAGATCGCCGCGTCGGCTACAACAACCCTTCTGTTCGGATCTGTGTTCGGATGATGACCTGGTACACGTTTATCGCGCTGTGCCGGGGAAAGCCATGAAACAGGAAAGCCATGAAACACCTGCCGCCGCAAACCGACGCAGAATTCACAACCGAACGGAAGGTCATGACTCCCCAAGAGAACACTCCCCGCCTGGCGGTCGTCGCCGCGATCATCGCCAACGATGCCGATGGTGGCGACGGTGAAGGCGGTGACCCAGAACCCAACTGCTCGTCCGTGCTGGCCGAGCGGATCAGCGGGCCGACCTGCAGCACCATGGCGACTACCCTGCCAGCCAGCGTGACCGTGGCCGAACGCGCGCTCGCTGAGGCGCTCTGCGGTGACCGCGATCAAGGACCGGCCGCCCGATCGCAGGAGCCGGTCGTCGCCGAACTGTTGCTGCTCGCCGACGCTCTGCCGGAGAGCGGCAAGCTTGCCGCCGCTCTGAGCGAGACCTTCCTGCCGCCAAAGGATTCAGCCTTGAGGCTGCCCCGCCGAGACCGGGCCACGGTCTTCGCCGACCTGTACCGCCGGCTGGCACTGGCCCAGCTCAACAACCAGGTACGGAACAAGGTCGCGGCCGCGCTCGGCCGGCTGCGCGGGCCGCGCCGTGCGACCGCCGACTAACGGCGTGCGCGGCCTGGCCGTCGTCGCCGCATCGGAGCCCCTCCGGTGTAGTTCCGTCCCGGGAAGCCACGACAGCGTTGCCTCTCCGGTGGCGCTGTAGCTACTTCGTTGCCCTCCTGCTGTAGTTCCGTCCTGGGAAGCTACTGCACCAAAGGGGCACCGGTGCAGCAGACCAGCCGAGCCAGCTCGGTCAGGGAGCTCAGCGGGCGCCGAGGCCGGCTAAACCGCGAGCCAAACTCAGCCGAATGGCGCTCTAGGCATATCGCGCGGTCCCTGGGTAGTTAGCAGATAGTTCCGCCACCGACCCGATCGAAGGAGCCAGCCGATGGCTAGGTCGCAGACGAAGACGACCGACAGTTCCTACCAGGTATCGGCCGCCGACCGGACCAACTCAATGGCGATCTGGTCGCTCGTGCTGGCAATCGTGTCGATTGGCGGAATCGGCTCGATCCTCGGGATGGTGCTCGGGGTCAAGGCGCACCGCCGGGTCAGGCAGACCGGCGAGCGCGGCCGCGGCCTGGCCATCGCCGCCGTCATCATCGGCGTGGTAACGCTGTTCGTGTCGATCGCGTACTGGGCCTACCTGGGCACGCATTTCAACGTGGCCCCAGGTCACGGCGGCGGTTTCGGCTGACGGCCAGC
>DASYAT010000008.1:0-1903 GCA_036501205.1 Streptosporangiaceae bacterium
TCCCGGCACTCACAGCACGCGCCCGTTGCCGCCACTGCCCTGGGGATCATGCTCCAGGAACAGGGAGACTTCAAAGCCGCACGAGCCAACTACCAGCGAGCGATCGAATCAGGGCACGCCGACGCCGCATCCGAAGCCAGAGAACGGCTGCCGACACTCCCAGACGCTCGCTGATCCTGAAGCCCAGCCCCGTTCCGGGGGCCTGTCATCGTATGGCCGCTTTCTTGATTTGTGAGGCTCGCTCGCCGGGCTCCTGCGCCATCAGAGCCCGCCAGGCAGCGGAAAGCCGGCTCCGGGTACCCATACCGGCACCAGCGGTCGGCCGTGCCGCTAGCACACGCCCGGCAGCACCGAACCGCTGCTGCTGCCACACGCCGACTTCATGAAGTTCACCGCCTACCACTCGAGCGCCACCCTTCCTCTGCGAGGATGTGGCCGGTGGGGTGGGAGGCACTCGAGCAGTGGGGTGACGACGTCGTTCGCGGCGAACGGCTCACTGGCGGAGCTGGCGTCAACGGGGTGTGGAGCGTGCGCGTCAACGGGCACCTCGCGGTCGGTCGTCTCGGCCAGCGCAGCGACGCTGATCTTGCCTGGGAGACCGACCTGCTGCGACATCTCCACCGTGCCGGGATGCCGGTGCCGGCGCCGATCCCGACCACGGACGGCCGGCACTTCGTCGACGGTCTGGTGGTGATGACCTACGTGGAGGGCGGACCGCCCGAGACCGAAGCCGACTGGAGTCGCGTCGCCGGCACGCTCCGCCAGTTGCATCGGCTGACACAGGGCTGGCCACAGCGCCCGGGCTGGCGATCGTCGACCGACCTCCTGCATGCCGAGACCGGGACCAGGGTCAACCTCGGCGCGATGCCGCCCGTCCCCGACAGGGACCTGGCGCTGCCGCACAACGCCGCCGGTCTCGGCAACGACGCATATGACATCGCCGCGCAAGCGCGGGCCGCATGGGAAGCCGCCGTCCGCTGGGACCCCAGCGGGACCGACCAGTTCGCAGTCAGGCGGCTCGCCGAGGTTCGCGCGATCTGAGCAACCTGGCACGAGGCGCAGACTCACTCACGTCGGCAGATCCGGATGACGTCAGCGCACAGATCGACCTAGTCGGTGTGCTCTGGCTGGTGATCTGCGACGAGCTGTCACGTGCACAGAACGGCGGTTCGTGGTCCCTCCACCCCGCCTGAATCTTCGTCATACGTGGTGATCATCGGAGTTCAGCGTCAGGGATGCGAGTTGTGCCCTGGGCCTGCATGAAGCCGATGATCGCGTTGTCGATGACCTTGGCGGGCCCGCTGGCCATTGGGCCGCCGCGGTTCATCGCGGTCTCGATGGCACCGCGGCAGCGCCGGCCGATCTCGGCGAGGTAGGGGAACCACTCCAGGAAAGCGCGCTGGTCGCCGGCTGGGATCTGTTTCTGCCCGGTGAAGAACCGGAAGGTGTACTGCCGGTCGATCGGCGGGATCAGGTCGGGGAGAACATGATGCAGGGTCTTGGTGCCCGCGACGATCTGGGTTTCTGACGTGCTAACCCGGATGGCGGCGATGACCTGCCACGCGCGCCGGGCCGCCCCGGGAACAGCGGCGGGGTCCAGGCGGGTGATGTCCAGTGACCAGAGTTGGTCCATGACGGGGACCGCCGAGCGCAGCGACGCCGCGAACTGGCTGAACTCGGTGACCTTCGCGGCCTGGCTGCCCATGCGGTGCATCCCCCACGACGGCAGCACAGCGTAGAGGTACTCGAGGAACCGGTCGTCGGCGAGCAGGCTTGCCGCGCTCGCGTGCTGGCGGCGGGTCTCGATGGCGCGCTGGTGGAAGTAGACGCTGGGGCCGGAGAACGCCGCGCTTGCCTCGAAGCGCTGGACGCATCCCGCGAAGTCCCCGATGAGCGCCTCAAC
>DASYAT010000009.1:0-19927 GCA_036501205.1 Streptosporangiaceae bacterium
CATCCGGGCACGACGCTGACTGGCCGGTCACCGTGAACCCGCCGCCATCGACCGACGCCAGCAACGGCACGCTCGTCCCGGCGCTCGCCGAGGCGTACTCGCAGTTCAGCGAGACGTACAACCCGGTGCCGCTGCCGGCCAGCGTGTACCCGATGCTGTCGCCGATCAGCGCCGTACCCGAGCTGCCCGCCAGCGCCGGCGCGGTTCCGAGCACCGCCACGTTTCCGGTGATGGCTGGGCCCCAGGTCGCCGCCGTGCTCAGTGCGTCGGCCGGGACGGCGGACGCGCAGGTCGTGGTCGACGGGTCACCGATGATGATCGCCGAGAACGTCTTGAACTGCGCCGTCGTCATCGCGTCCCAGGTCGCCGGCGACGCCACCGTTACCGTCGATCCGAGCGCCGCCGCCTGGTGCGCCTCGGCCGACGACGTGCCCCCGTTCACGCTGGTCGACAGGATCAGCACCGAACCAGACAGCGACGCCTTCGCGGGAGCGGCCGCCACCGCGGTACTCACCGCTGTCAGCGCCGCCGCCCCGGCCGCCACCGCGGTCACCGGAACCGTTGCCGTTCCCGCCACGAGCACGGGGCCCAGCATCGCCGCGACCGTCCGGCGGGTCCGCCGCCGGGCCCGGACAGCTACTCCTCGGCCAGTCACCGCCAGCCATTGGTTAGTGAGGTTGGAGAAGAAAGAGCGCGACCCGCCCATTAGCCATCCTTTTGAACAAGGCCAGGCATGCCGAAACTATCCGACCGGAGGCAGCCGTGCCAGCCACTAGCAGACGTCCTGATTTATCCCTTTTCGAGGGAATTAAAGGCAGTGTCCCACGCCATTCGAGTACGGACCATGAACTAAAACCCGCCATCTCAGACTTCCGGTGAGATGGCCGGTTTACGGTCGAACTGGGCTAGAGCCAGTCGCGGCGTTTGAAAACGAAGTAGAGGACGATCGCGGCGACCACCATGATCGCTATGGAGATGTCGAAACCGGTCCTGTGGTCGAAGCCCGGATACGGGACGTTCATGCCGTAGAAGCCGGTGACGAACGTCGGGACGGCGATGATCGCGGCCCAGCTCGTCACCTTCTTGGTGATCACGTTCATCCGGTTGCTCTGGACGGTGAGATTGGTCTCCAGGATCGTGGTGACCAGGTCGCGCAGGCTTTCCGTCCATTCCATCGCGCGCAGCGCGTGGTCGTACACGTCCTGGTAGTACGGCTGCAGTTTCTCGGTGACGATGTGCAGGTCGCGGCGCAGCACGGTGTTGACCACCTCGCGCATCGGCAGCACGACCCGGCGGAACAGCACCAGGCTCTTGCGCAGCTCGAAGCTGCGGCGCTGGACCGCGCCCTGGTCTTTCGCGTTGGTCGCGAACAGCAGGTCCTCCAGCTTCTCGATCTCGTCGTCCAGTAGCTGAACGGCGGAGAAGTAGCCGTCCACGACGTTGTCGAGCAAGCCGTGCAGGAGATAGCCGACGCCCTCGGTCGCGAGGTCAGGACTACCGTCCCAGTAGGCGACCACCGCGCCGATGTTCATGCCTGTGTCCTTGCGGACGGTGATCAGCGCGCGGTTGGTGACGAAGGCCGCCAGTTCGCTGGTCGTCAGCTCACCGGAATCGGCGTCCAGGTGGACCGAGTAGGCGGCGAGGAACAGGTGGCTGCGGTACCGGTCGATCTTGGTCCGCTCGTGCGCCTGCCAGGCGTCCTCGACCGCCAGCGGGTGAAGGCCGAATTCCTCGCTCAGCACGGCCAGGTCGGCCCGGTCCGGCGCCAGCAGGTCGAGCCAGATAACGGCGTTCTCGTCCTTCAGGTGTTCGCTGATGTCGTCGACCGGGAATCCCTGGGCGACCAGCTTGCCGCCGCTGTAGACCCTGGTGCGAGCCTCGCATTTAGTCGGCGTGGACGAGCAAATCGACGCGGCCGCCAGATCAGCCGCGTCGTCTGGCTGGCCGTCGGCACTCAATTCAGCCACCGCCATGTTTTCTGCCCCGATCTTGGACTCTTTTGATCTTTACTCGTGATCGGCTGGAAGCGCGATGGACGACAGGATGCTGGCTTCGCGGCGGAGGCGTTCGGCCTGGTCGGCGAATCCCTTCGCGGCGTAGTCGTCGGCCGCGCGTTCGCGTTCGCTGATCTCGGCCCGCATGATCGCGTCGAGGTCGGCCGGGGTGAGCCGGAGCCTGGCCATCTCGGCCGCGGCCAGGCCGCACACGGCGCCGGCGAAGTGGGGGCCGTCCCGGCCGGGAGGCGGCGCAGGCTGATCGACGGGCACAGCCTCGGCGTTGCCGATCGCGCCGAGCGCGCTGCGCAGGGCGCTCACTGCGACCTGATCGCGGGCGCGCATGGCGTCCTTGAGCGCGGCACTGAGCCGGGTGCGCAGGTCAGAAGTGCAGTCGTTTGCGGCTTCCACACCGGCCACCTTACGGCGACCGGTGTGGATACAGATACTTCCGGGCGGATCAGGCGAGCCGACGGCGCCTGATCCGCTGCGCGCAGAAGACGGCCAGCGCGAAGGCGACGAGCAGGAAGATGCCGGTCTCGAACCACTGGAACGCCCAGAACCGGCTTTCCGGCTGGAACGAGACGAGCTGGTGCAGGTGCTTGCTGGCCAGCCAGGCGTTGCACTGCTGCTGCACGCCGCCCAGGCACGCTTTGGTAGCCGGGCCGGTGAAAACCTTGCCGGCCGGGGTGACGGCCTGGTTCGACAGCACCCAGCCGCCGGGCGGGCGCCAGGAGCCCACCACGGTCACGGCCCTGTCGGGGCCGCTGATGATGAACTCGTTCAGGTTCTGCGGGCCAAGCCCGTGACTGGCTACTTTCGGCGAGATGAGGTGCGGCCTGATCAGGTTCACCCAGGCGACCTGGATTGCGGCGAACGAGGCGAGTCCTGCGGCCATGGCCGGGATCGTGCGGCGGATCAGCACGCCGAACGTCACGCCCAGCGCGAGGGCGAGGGCCGCATAGCCGATCGGCGCGATGTCGCGAACGCCGAAGATCAGCGGGTCGATCCTGTACTCTCCGACGGGTGCGCTCTGCCCGGCTAGCGCCAGTGCCTTGTCGATCGGGCTGGCCCACCAGGTGATCAGCAGGCTGAACAGGCCGGCGGTCGCCATGGCCGCCAGGCCGACGAAGCCGAGCTTCGTCGCGATCCAGCGGGTACGGCTGACGCTCTGGTTCCAGGCCAGCCGGAAGGTGCCGGTCTCGAACTCGCGGGCGATTAGCGGTGCGCCCCAGAACAGGCCGATCAGCGCCGGGACCGCGTAGAGGAACAGCACCCCGAGGTTGAAGGACAGGTCATAAGGCCCGCTCGACCTGAGTTGCAGGATGTAGAAACTGGCCACCTTCACGCAGTCGTGATGGATGTGGCAGGCGGAGATCCCCGCCGATTTGTACCGGTTCCTGACCGCGAAACCGGTGGCGAGCAGGCTGATCGCGACTGCGGCGAGCGCTGCGGCGGCGACGATGGCCTGGGCGCGGAACTGCCGCCAGGTCAGCCAGAGCATGGGCGGATACCTCCTGAGTATCTGAGGGGCGGCTGAGTAGCTTGGGGCCGGCCGATCATGCGAGGCGGCGGCGGTTGATCCACCAGGTGCAGGCGGCCGCCAGCACGACGGCGAGCAGCAGGTAGGTGCCGGCCTCGTAGCCTTGGAGCGCCCAGAACCGGCTGGCCGGCTCGAAGCTAATCGCCTCCTTGAGGTGCAGCGCGATAATCGAGTTGATGCAGTCCTGGTAGGACTGGGATACGGCCGCGCAGGCGTGAGTCGGCGGACCGGTGTATGGCCGGCCGGCCGAGTTGACCGCCATGTCGCTCAGCACCCACGAACTTGGCCTGTTCGCCCCGACGATGAGCGAGATCGCATGGCTTGAGATCGAGAGGCCCTCGACCGACTGCGCGCGCAGGGCAACGGTGCTCTGCACTGGCGTGATCAGGTGCGGCCTGACCCAGTTCGGCCAGGCAATCAGCACCAGACCGACGATGGCCAGCGTGACGGCCATCGCCGGCAGCGTCCGCTTGATCAGCACGCTGGCCGCGAGGCCGACCGCGAAGGCAAACGCGGCGTAACCGAGCGGCGCGACGCCGTTCGTGCCGAACAGCAAAGGGGTCAGCCGGCTGATGCTTAGCCCTGTATCAGGCCTGGCCAACGCGGCGGCCTCGTAAGCGGGTTGCGACCACCAGTAGAGCATCAGGCTGAGCAGGCCAGTCATGGCCATGCCGGCCAGGCCCAGCATCGCGATCTTGACGATCAGCCAGCGGCTGCGGCTTACGCTCTGACTCCAGGCCAGCCTGAGCGTGCCGGTCTCGACTTCCCTGGCTACCAGCGGCGCACCCCAGAACGCCCCGATCAGCGCTGGCCCGAGGTAAATCAGGCCGATAGCGATGTAAAAGACGAACTCGTAGACGCTGCCGCGCAGGCCACTGCTGAACAGGGCAAGCGCGTTGTGGCAGCTGTGTTTGGCCTGGCAGCCGGCCAGGCCGCTGACGTGGTAGAGGTGGGCCAGGCCGAACCCGGTCGACAGCAGCAGGATCGCGAGGACCGCGAGCACGCTGCCGGCCACGATCGCCTGGGTGCGGAACTGCCGCCAGCTGAGCCAGATCATCGCTGGGTCTCCAGTTCCTTCTGGCCGCGCGCGGCCGTGCTATTGGCCTGGCTCAGGTAGGAGAGCACCAGGTCCTCCAGGCCGATCTGGTCCACGGTGAAGCCGGGCTCGACGACCGGCGTATCGCTGCGCACCAGCAACGTGCTCTGCCGGTCGGTGTGGCTCGCCGAGATGATCTGCCAGTCGGCGGGCAGTTGCGCGGGATCGCAGCGCGGGCCGGTCACCTGGTAATGGGTGGCGAGCAGCGTCTCGACCTCACCGGCGACCCGGACCCTGGACGAGACGAGCACGATCAGGTAGTCGCAGATCCGCTCCAGGTCAGAGACCAGGTGCGAGGACATCACGACGCTGAGCCCATGTTCGGCCGTGACTTCCATCAGCGTCTGCAGGAACTCGCGCCGGGCCAGCGGGTCAAGGCTGGCGATCGGCTCGTCCAGGATCAGCACCTCGGGCCGCTTGGCGATGGCGAGCGTGAGCGCGAGCTGGGCACGCTGACCGCCTGACAGCTTGCCGGCTTTCTGCTTGGGGTCAAGATCGAGGCGGGAGATGCGGTCTTCGGCGATGGCCGCGTCCCAGCCCGGGTTCATGTGCTGGCCGAGTTTCAGGTGGTCGGCGACGCTCAGCCCGGCATAGGTCGGGGTGTCCTGAGCAACGAAGCCGACCCTGGCTAGCTGAGCCTGGCTGCCGGCCGGCTCGCCACCAAGGACCTGCACGGTGCCCTCGGTGGGGGCAAGCAACCCGACGGCCATGTTCAGCAGCGTGGTCTTGCCTGCGCCGTTGGGGCCGACGAGCCCGGTGACGTGCCCGCCCGGGACGCTCAGCGTGCAGTCGCGCAGCGCCCAGCGGGTCCGGTAGCGCTTGCCGAGCCCTGTTGTTTTAAGAACCGGAGTCTCCGGGGTCATCTGACTTCCTCCTCGATAGTGGCCTCGGTTAGAGCCCGGAACGTGCTCGCGAACAGGGCCTCGATGCTCTCGTTGTCCAGCCCGGCGGAACGGGCCTTGGTGAGCCAGCCCTGAAGGTCGGCTTTGAGCGGTTCGTGCGCGGCGAGCGATGAATCGGTCAGCGTCTTGGTCACGAACGTGCCGACGCCGGCACGGGCGGCGACGAGTCCTTCGTACTCAAGCTCGCGGTAGGCCTTCAGGACCGTGTTGGGGTTGATCGCCAGCCGGGCCACGACGTCCTTGACCGTCGGCAGCTGGTCGCCTTTGGACAGCAGGCCGAGCCGCAGCGCCTGCCGCACCTGCTGGATGAGCTGCAGGTAGGGCGAGAGGCCCGAGCGCGCGTCCAAGTGGAACTCGATCACCCGTGCTCCCAGAAAGCTAGGTAGTACCAGTAGTTCAATTAACTAGGATGCTAGCACTATAGGAGGCTGGTGGTACCTGCTGTCAAGCGAAGGTGATTTTTGGACTGGCCCGGCTGAGGTCAACTGCCGTCGGGGTAGCCGCCCCGGTGCAGGACCATGGGGTGCCGGGGAAGCGCGCCGGCCGGGTCCGCGAGGAAAGCCTTCGTCTGGGCCAGATAGGGCGGGCGAGATCGCCAGCCGTCCGGATAAGGCCGCAGGCCGAGCGCCAGCGAGGGCCCGCCGCTTGGGGCTTCGTGACCGACTGCCGCAGTGAGCACGTCGCGCAGCCGGCCGACCGCCTCGGCGCCGAACCGCTCTGCCCAGCTAGCCTCAACCCGAGCCGCCAGCGCCGCCCGGCCATCCCTGGACCGCCGCCCCCGCTCGGTCGGCTGGACGAACTTGCGGCGCAACCCGGACGGCTCGTCTCTGACCTTGACGTAGCCCTGCCGCTCCAGGAAGCCGATCGCCGATGTCGTGCCTTCCTTCGAGACGCCAGCCAGCAGCGGGATGTCGCTAGCCCGGACGCCGTTGGCCCCGATCACCCGCAGCACGTTGGCGTTGATCGGCAGCGGCAGCTTCGCTATCGACTCGTACTCGGTCGTGAACGCCAGCAGCACCGGCGACAGTAGCCCGGACAGGTCGCGATCGGCCAGGCCAACTGTCGGCAACCCGAGTGCGGCCAGGTCCTGGTACGCCGATTCCATCCCGTTGGCGTAACTCACGACCGGCAGGTAGAGCGGCATCGCGGCCGCCTGCGACTCGGCGAACGGCCGGAGCGCCGCTCGCAATTCGCCGATCAGGCCGGCGCCGAACCGCTCCTCCCAGCGCCGGTCGATCGCCTCGTCAAGCCGCCGCCAGATGTCCTGCGCCATCCGCCCGGCCCGCGTCGCCTTGACCAGCGCGTCCGGCCCCGGCTTGGCGCGCGCACTGCCGCCGAGGGCCAGCGCGCCATCCGGCTCTCGGACCGAGATGAAACCCCAAGGACAGCATCAATGCGCCTGCAAGAACGCCAGCGTCCGCGTGTTGAAGTCCTCGACCTGCTCATAGATCGGGGCGTGTGAAGCATCCTCGAAGATGACGACCTCTGAGTGCGCGATCCCGGCCGACAGCGGCTCGGCGAACCGGGTAGAGGTCACCTGGTCATGCCGCCCGAAGGTAATCAGCGTGGGCGCCTCGATCGAGCCCAGCACCGCCGACGCGTCGTGGGCCAGCACCGCTCCCGACTGCCGCATGAACGCGTCGACCGGCGGCATCGGCCGACCCCGGACGAAATCGGCCAGCGAATCGATGTACTCGGGGCGGGCCGCGTACAACTCAGGGGTGAAGCACCAGGGGAAGATCCCCTTGATCACCATGTCGGTCACGCTACCGAGTCCCTGCGCCATCACCCGCCAGGTCTGCACGACCGTGGCCAGGAACGGGTCGGTCTTATCCCAGGCGCTGTGCAGCGACAGCGACTTGACCAGCGCCGGATACTTGGCGGCCAGCCACATCCCGGTCGCGGCCCCCAGCGAGAGCCCGGCCACGTGCGCCCGGCCGACTCCCGCCGCCTCCATGAACGCCGCTACATCGTCCGCGAACAGCTCAGTCGTGTACTCACCCTCCGGCTTGTCAGTCAGCCCAGCCCCGCGCAGGTCGACCGAATAGCACGTGTAGTGGCTGGCGTACTGCGCTACCTGGAACGCATAGCAGGCCTGATCGGCCGCCAGATACGGAATAAGGACCAGCGGTTCGCCCTCGCCCTGGACTTCGTAGTTGATGTCGATGCCGTTAGCGTTCACGGTTGGCATATCGCTCGTCCCTTCCCGAAACAGGCGTCCGCGTGCTCCCATCGTGCCCGCCCGCACGACTCCAGCACCAGACGACATGATGGAACGGTGAACACCGAACCCCGGCGCGGCTTGTTCAGCGGCCTGTTCGAAGCGGGCACCTTCACCGTCGATGACACCGCCTGGCTGCAGGCGATGCTCGACACCGAGGCCGCCCTCGCCCGGGCGGCCGAACGCGCCGGGCTGGCGCTCCCCGGATCCGGAGCAGCCGTCACCTCCATAGCCAGTGTTTCTTTTATGGAGAAAGCATCGCTCGGGGTCTCTGCCGCTGCCGCCGGTAACCCGGTCCCGGCGCTGGTCAAGGCCATGACCGGGCTGGTCCCGACCGGCGCGGCGCAGGCGATTCACCTGGGCGCAACGAGCCAGGACATCATCGACACGGCGGCGATGCTGCTCGCCCGGCAGGCGATCGACGCGACCCTGGCGGATCTGGCCGCTGCGGCGGAGAGCTGCGCCGCCCTGACCCGCGAACACGCCTCGACGCTCATGTCCGGCCGAACCCTGCTCCAGCAGGCCGTGCCCATCACGTTCGGGCTGGTCACCGCCGGCTGGCTGGTCGCGCTGGACGAGGCGCGGTGCCAGCTCCGCTGCTCCCGCGCCCGTCTCGCGGTCCAGTACGGCGGTGCGGCCGGGACTCTCGCGCCGCTCGGGGACAAAGGCGTCGAGGTCGCGCGGTTGCTTGGCGAAGAACTGGAACTCCCCGTTCCCGCGCTCCCCTGGCATACGAACCGGCTGCGGGTGCTGGAGATCGCGGCTGCGCTGACCGCCGCGAACGCCGCCCTCGGAAAGATCGCCCGGGACGTAACGCTTCTGTCCCAGACGGAAGTTGCCGAGGTTGCCGAATCGGCTCCGGGCGGCTCTTCGACCATGCCGCACAAGCAGAATCCCGTTGCCGCGATCGTGCTCTTGGGTCACACGAAACAAGCCCCGCACCTTTACGCCGCGCTCGCGTCCGCCGCCGAACAGGAACTGCAAAGAGCTGCGGGGGCCTGGCACGCGGAATGGCTGCCGCTATCGCGCTTGCTCACCCTCACGACGTCGGCCTCTGGCTGGGCGACTCGCCTGCTGTCCGGTCTGCGGGTCGATGCCGCGAAAATGCGAGTCAACCTGGAGCTGACTCACGGACTGCCGCTGGCTGAGCGCGCGGCCGGGCTGCTCGCGCCGCAGATTGGCCGGCTTCAAGCTCATTCCCTCGTCGAGCGGGCTAGCGCTCGAGCTATAGCTGACGGTGTTTCGCTGGCTGAGGCTCTTTGCAGCGACGAAGAAGGCAGGGCGCAGCTTGCTGCGAGCAATATCAGCAGGGGTCAGCTTGACGCCGCGCTCGACCCCGGCTCTTACCTTGGCTCGACGGCTGAGTTCATAGCCGCAGCCCTTTCCGCGCACGATTCCGCTCGCGCGAGGCTCTCCGGCCGCGATTTACAGCACTAACGGGTCAGCACCCCACCCGGACTCACAACATTGTTGACCCGTGGGCGTCGTTCCAACGACGTTTTGGGGTCAACAATGTTGCTGTCGCCTCCGGAGCTACAGCAGAACCGGGTCAACGTAGTTGCGAACCACCTCCCCCTAGCCTGGTTTCATGACATCAACCCCGGACGAGACCGGCATGCAGACACGACGCGAAGTGCTCGGCGACGAGCATGTTGACCGCGCTATCGCGAGCACGACCGACTTCACGGCTCCGTTCCAGGATCTGATCACCAGGTATGCCTGGGGGGAGATCTGGACCCGGCCTGGGCTTTCGCGACCGGAGCGCAGCATGATCACGCTGGCGATGCTGGCCGCGCTACGGCAGGAAGAGGAGCTGGCGATGCACATCAGGGCGGCGGTTCGGAACGGGCTGACGCCTGAGCAGATCCAGGAGGTGCTGCTTCAAGTCGCGATCTACGCGGGGGTTCCGGCCGCTAACCGGGCGTTTGCGGTCGCGTCGCAGGTCTTGGGGGGCATTTCGTAGACCGCACAGTTGTTCACTTAGCGGCCGGTCGTTATCGTTTCGGTGAACCCCTGCATGATTAGCGCTTGGCGGTTAGCAAACACAGAGGAGGCTGGTGTGGGATGGCGGAGATCGTGTCGCTCGCCGAGGCGATCGCCGCGAACGTGCATGACGGTGATGCGCTCGCGATGGAGGGCTTCACGCACCTGATCCCGCACGCGGCCGGGCACGAGATCATCCGGCAGCAGCGCCGTGACCTGACATTGATGCGGATGACCCCGGATGTCATCTATGACCAGCTGATCGGTGCGGGTTGCGCGCGGAAGCTGATCTTCTCCTGGGCTGGCAACCCGGGGGTCGGCTCGCTGCACCGGTTCAGGGACGCGGTCGAGCACGCCTGGCCGGTGCCGCTCGGGATAGAGGAGCACAGTCACGCCGGCATGGCCAACCGCTATCTCGCCGGGGCCTCCGGCCTGCCGTTCGCGATCTTGCGCGGGTACCGGGGCACGGACCTGCCAACGCACACGGCCGGGGTCGCGGACATTATCTGCCCGTTCACCGGCGAGACGCTGACCGCCGTCTCCGCGCTTCGGCCTGATGTGACAATCGTTCACGCGCAGCGGGCCGACCGGCTCGGGAACGTGCAGTACTGGGGCATCACCGGCGTGCAGAAAGAAGCAGTGCTGGCGGCGCAGCGCTCGGTCGTCACGGTCGAGGAGGTCGTCGACGAGCTTGAACCCCGGCCCGGCGCCGTCGTGCTGCCATCCTGGCTGGTATCGCATGTCGCCGAGGTGCCGGGCGGGTCGCATCCGTCCTACGCGCTTGACTACTCCGTCAGGGACAATGACTTCTACGTGGCCTGGGACGCGATCAGTCGAGACCGGACAACGTTCACCGAGTGGCTCGATGAGCATGTCTTCAACGTCGTCCCGGCCGGGAGGCAGCCGTGAGCGACCTGAGGACACAGTAATGGACTACACCTCGGACGAGATGATGACGGTCACCGCAGCGCGGGCGCTGCGCGACCGGATGACTTGCTTCGTCGGCATCGGACTGCCGAGTGCGGCCGCGAACCTGGCCCGGGCCACGCACGCGCCGAACCTCGTGCTGATCTACGAGTCCGGCACGATCGGGGCCAAGCCCGATGTGCTCCCGCTCTCGATCGGCGACGGGATCCTGGCCCAGACCGCCGACTCGGTGGTCAGCGTGCCGGAGATCTTCAACTACTGGCTGCAGCCCGGTCGCATCGACGTCGGGTTCCTCGGTGCGGGGCAACTCGACAAGTTCGCCAACATCAACACCACGGTGATCGGCGGGGACTACGCCAGCCCCAAGGTGCGGCTGCCCGGCGCGGGCGGCGCTCCCGAGATCGCGGCCGCCTGCAAGGAAGTGATCGTGGTGCTGAGGCAGTCGCGGCGGACGTTCGTCGACCGGGTTGATTTCATTACCTCGATCGGATTCGGGGACGGCCCTGGTGTGCGGCGGCAACTCGGGCTGCGCGGCGCCGGTCCGCAGCGGGTGATCACCGATCTGGGGGTCCTGCAGCCCGACCCGGCCACGGCCGAGCTCAGGCTGAGCGGAATATACCCCGGGCAAAGCGTTGAACATATTAAAGAAAAAACCGGCTGGGACCTACAGGTAGCTGCCGATCTTGAGGAGATCGCGCCGCCGGATTCCGATGAGCTGTCCGTGCTGCGCGGGCTGGTCGCCACGATGCCGGCCACCAAGAAGGGCTCGGGCGCGCGCGAGCCCGCCAGCCAAGGAGCGAGCTGATGACGGCCGACCAGGAAGCGCGTCCCGGCGGTGAGCGGGGGGTACCACCGCTCGAGCTGCCGAGCTACGTCCGGCCCGAAGGCGTGCACCCGCCGATGCACTCGCCGGAGTACCGGTCGACGCAGATCAGGGCGCCCAAGCAGAAGCTGGTCAGGCTGCCGAACTGGCTGACCGAGATCACCGGGCCCAGGTACGCGCCGTCGCCGGTCACCGAGGCCGACGCGGACCTGACGATCGGGCATCCGGGCGAGCCACTGGGTGAGCGGATCATCCTGACCGGCCGGGTGCTCGACTCCGATGGCCGGCCGATTCCGGACACGCTGGTCGAGATCTGGCAGGCGAACGCGTCTGGCCGCTACCACCACCAGGTCGATGATCACCCGGCGCCGCTTGATCCGAACTTTGACGGCGGCGGCCGGTGCATGACCGATTCGCAGGGCCGGTACCGGTTCATCACGATCAAGCCGGGCGCCTATCCGTGGGGCAACCACCTGAACGCGTGGCGGCCGGCCCACATTCACTTCTCGCTGTTCGGGCAGGCGTTTGCACAGCGGCTGGTCACCCAGATGTACTTCCCAGGCGACCCGCTGTTCCGGTACGACCCGATCTTCAACTCGATTCCGGACGCTAAGGCCAGGGAGCGGCTGATCTGCTCGCTGGATATGGAGCTGACCAAGCCGGACTGGGCGCTCGGCTACAGCTGGGATATCGTGCTGCGCGGCCGTAACGGCACGGTCTTCGAGGAAAGGTAGCGATCGGTGCACGCCGGAATCACGCCTTCGCAGACGGTCGGGCCTTACCTGTCGCTCGCGCTGCCGTGGCCGGAGGGGCCCTATGTGGTGCCAGAGGGGACGGCCGGGGCGATCGCTATTACCGGGCGGATCCTCGACGGGAACAATCAGCCGCTTCCAGATGCGCTCGTGGAGACGTGGCAGGCCGATGAGAACGGGCGGTTCAACCATCGCGATGATCCTCGGGGGGCGGCGGAGTCGGGGATAGCCGGGTTCCGCGGGTTCGGGCGATGTGCTACCGATTCGCAGGGGCGGTATCGCATCGTTACTGTGCGGCCGGGGTGCTTGCCTACGCCTTCCGGGGGTGCGGAGGCGCCGCATCTGGATGTCAACGTGTTCGCTCGGGGGTTGCTTAACCGGGTGGTTACTCGTCTGTACTTTCCTGATGAAGCCGCCGCAAATGCTGCCGATCCAGTGCTGGCTGGGGTCGATCCTGAGCGGCGCGATACGTTGATCGCCGTGGCGCCGCCGGGGTCTGACGGGGGCGAGTTCCGGTTCGACATCCGGCTGCAGGGCGGTAGAGAGACCGTTTTCTTCGATGTCTAAGCGCCGTGTCCCGCTGCCGGTGATTACCTACGACGCACCAGACGACCAACCGGCGCTCGTGCTCGGCCCGTCGCTTGGCACCAGCTACCAGGTCTGGGCCGCGCAGCAGCCCGCGTTCCGGGACGACTTCAGGATTCTGCATTTCGAACTGCCCGGGCACGGCGGCCACGCCAGCGCTAGCTGGGATCCGTTCAGTTCGTTCGATGACCTGGGTGAGCAGGTGCTTGAGACGCTCGACGGGGCGGGTGTCGAGAGTTGCGCATATTTCGGGGTGTCGCTCGGCGGGATGCTCGGGATGTGGCTGGCGGCGAACGCGCCGGACCTGATCGAGACGCTTGGGCTCGTCTGCACGTCCGCCTACCTGCCGCCGGCCGAGGGATGGTGGACCCGCGCTGGGCTGGTCAAGTCCTCGGGCATGGAGCCGATCATCGAAGCGTCGCTTGGGCGGTGGTTTACGCCGGAGTTCACTGAGCGCTCGCCGGAAGTCGTGGCCGAGTTCGCGGCCGAGCTTCGCCAGGTGGACCCGGCTGGGTACGCGGCGTGCTGCCTGGCCATCGCCGACATGGACCTGCGGGCTGACCTGGCCAGAATTGAGGCGCCGACGTTGGTGATCTCGGGAGGACGGGACCCGTCGACGCCGCCGGAACACGGCGGCATTATCGCCGACGGGATCGCCGGTGCGCGCCTGCTCGTGGTCGAGGATGCGGCCCATCTGGCGAACGTGTCGTCGCCTGAGGTGGTGACGGCGGCGCTGCTTGAGCACCTGCGCGTTACGATGCTGAAGAGATGAGAACCTCCGGGCGCATTGCGAACACGACCGACGAGACCGCGCAGGTCGACGGTGAGACCGGCGAGACCAGCGAGGCAGCCCCTGCCGTGGCCGGGTCTGGCCAGGCCAGGGACAGCGACTTCGTGCAGTCGCTGGATCGCGGGCTAGCGGTAATCAAGGCGTTCGGGCCAGACCGGGACCGGCTCAGCTTGAGCGAGGTCGCCCGGGCGACGGGACTGACCCGGGCGGCGGCCAGGCGATTCCTGCTGACGCTGGTCAAGCTCGGGTACGTGCGGAACGATGGCAGGGAATTCTCGCTGCGGCCCCGGGTGCTTGAACTTGGGTACGCCTACCTGTCCGGGCTGGCCATGCCTGAGATCGCGGCGCCGTACCTGGAGGAGCTGGTCGCCAAGCTGCGCGAGTCTTCCTCGATCTCGGTGCTGGACGGGCATCACATCGTCTACGTGGCCCGGGTGCCGACCAAGCGGATCATGACGGTGGCGATCTCGGTGGGCACCAGGTTCCCGGCCTTCGCGACCTCGATGGGGCGGGT
The DNA here is from genome assembly GCA_036501205.1 of Streptosporangiaceae bacterium. Lineage (GTDB taxonomy): Bacteria > Actinomycetota > Actinomycetes > Streptosporangiales > Streptosporangiaceae > Chersky-822. The sequence continues at coordinate 14,131 of DASYAT010000009.1, forward strand.
GCTGCTCAGCGGGCTGAGCGAAGACGACCTGGATCGCTACCTGGCCGAGGCGTCGTTCGAGCCGCTCACCGCGAACACGGTGACCGATCCGGTGCGGCTGAAGGAGATCGTGCTCGAGGTCGGTTCGCAGGGTTATGCGATCGTCGACCAGGAACTCGAAGAGGGCTTGCGCGCGATCGCCGCGCCGATCCGGGGATCCGGCGAAGGGGTCACCGCCGCGATCAATGTGTCGGCTCATGCCAGCCGGGTCAGCCTTGAGGCCATGCGCACCGAGCTGCTGCCGGCGATGCTGAACACGGCTCGCCAGATCGAAACCGACCTTCGATCCCAGGGACCTACCTGACGCCCCGGTAATACCCCTGCAAAATTCCCCGCAAATACGACAGCAAACCATTGCATCGGCGGCAAAACCGGGCTGTCTGTGATCGTTCCTGATCTATCGCACTGTTACGTGGATGACGTTGACAGTGGCGGAGAAGCCTGGCTAAGTTCTACATTGCGTATAGTCGTACGCCAAGCGAACATCCTGAGGTACCTGTCCTGGAGCATCGGCCTCCCCCGCTCGATGCGGCCGCCCTCCAGCCCGCCGGCGTACCCGGGCGCTTACGCAGAGGAGACGGAATGGACCGTCAGGAATCAGACCAGCCGTCGTCGCTGGATCAGTTTTCAAGGCGCTCGCTGATCAAGGGCGCCGGCGCCGGGTCGCTCGCCCTCACCGCCGGTGGGCTGCTCGCCGCCTGTAGCTCAAAGATCAAGGGGTCTGGTGGCTCGGGTGGCAGCACCAAGGGCATCACCATCGGCTGGATCCACCCGCTGACCGGTCCGCTCGCCGGCTTCGGCGCCCCCGACAACTGGGTGATCAGCAAGATCAAGGCGACTGGCCCGTACAAGAACGGGTTCAAGATCGGCGGCAAGACCTACGACGTCACGATCAAGTCGTACGACACCCAGTCGAGCCCGACCAAGGCCGGCGACCTGGCGAAACAGGCCATCCTGAGCGACAAGGTCGACCTGCTGCTCGCATCCTCGACGCCGGAGACCGTCAACGCCGTCGCCAGCCAGGCCGAGAGCCTCGGCACGCCGCTGATCTGCGCGAACATCCCGTGGGAGTCCTGGTACATCAACCTCGGCGGCAACCCGGGCAAGCCGACGCTGAAGCCCAAGTTCGTCACGATGTACTTCCTGGGTGCCGAGCACCTGATCAAGTGCTTCATCCCGATGTGGGACCGGATCCACGACCAGTTGCACACCGACAAGGTGGTCGCGGCGGCGTTCCCGAACGACTCGGACGGCAACGCGTTCCGTGCGGTCTTCCCGCCGATCGCCAAGGCCGCCGGCTACACGTTCGACATGTCCGCCGCCTACCCGGACAACACGACGAACTACTCTTCGATGATCTCGCAGTTCAAGTCGGACAAGGCCGATTTCTTCACCAACGTGCCGCTGCCGCCCGACTTCGCCGTCATGTGGAAGCAGTCGGCCCAGCAGGGCTTCAAGCCCAAGCTGGCGACGGTAGCCAAGGTGCTGCTGTTCCCGCCGGACGCCTACGCGCTCGGCGCTCTTTCCTACAACGTGGCCACCGACGCCTGGTGGGTCCCGTCGCTGCCGTGGAAGTCCTCGTTCACCGGCGAGACCTGCCAGCAGCTGGCCAACGAGTTCGAGGCCGCCAACAAGCAGCAGTGGAACTCCAACATCAGCAACTACAGCCTCTTCGAGTCCGCGTACGCCGCGCTCAAGTCGGTCAGCGACCCGCACGACAAGAATGAGGTCGCCAACGCCATCCACAACGTCAACATCCAGGGCGTGGCCGGACCGCTGGACTTCGCTTCTGGCGGGCCCGCTCCCGGTGTGGCGATCACCCCGCCGGTCGGCGTCCAGTGGCAGAAGGGGACCAAGTTCCCGGTCGAGATGCAGGTTGTCGACAACACCTTGCAGCCGCAGGCGAAGATCACCGCCGACCTGTTGCCGACGAACAAGTAACCAGCATGACAAGCCCGCTGCCGCCTGGGCACTCCGTGCTTTCGTCGCCGCTGCTTGAACTCGACAGCCTGTCGAAGAAGTTCGGCCAGGTGGTCATCGCGGAGAACCTGTCACTGGCCGTCGGGCCAGGCGACATGGTCGGGATCGTGGGGCCGAACGGCGCTGGCAAGACCAGCCTGTTCGGCCTCATCTCCGGTGACCTCGCCCCCGATGGCGGTGCGGTTCGGTTCGCTGGGCACACGGTCACCAAGTTCGAGGCGGCCAGGCGGTGCCGACTGGGGATCGGCCGCACTTACCAGGTGCCCCGGCCATTCGCGGACATGACCGTGTTCGAGAATGTGCTGGTCGCCGCCCAGCAGGGCGGTGGTCTGCGGCGGAAGGTGAGCTTTGTCGCGGCGGCGCAGGCGCTAGAGCGGGCGGGCATGTCCGAGCAGGCGAACTGGCCAGCCGAGCGGCTTGGCCTGCTGCAGCGCAAGCGGCTCGAAGTTGCCCGTGCGCTCGCCACGCAGCCGCAACTGCTCTTGCTCGACGAGGTGGCCGGCGGCCTGACCGACCCCGAAGTCGCCGAGCTGGTCGAGATCGTCAGGGGCATCAACGCCGACGGCATCGCGGTGATCTGGATCGAGCACGTGGTCCGGGCCCTGACCGCGGTGGTGACCAGGCTCATCTGCCTGGCCGGCGGCTCGTTCGTCGGCGACGGCGACCCGGCCTCGGTGCTGGCCAACCCGGCGGTCCGAGAGGTCTTCCTCGGCACCGACGTCACCGCTGCCCTGGCGGGCGGGTCACTGACCGACGGCGACTCCGGCGGTTCGTCATGATCGAGCCGGCCGGTAACTCAGAACGGCTGATGACCGGAACGCCGCTGCTTGAAGTGCGCGATCTGGTCGTGCATCACGGGCAGTTGCGGGCGCTTGACTCCATTTCGCTGCAGGTCTACCCCGGCGAGGTCTACGCGATCATCGGGGCGAACGGGGCGGGCAAGTCCACGTTGCTGCGCACGATCGCGGGCTTGCATCAGCCCACCGCAGGGACGATCCGGCTCGATGGCCTTTTTCTTACCTCTCTAAGGCCAGAACGCCGGGCTACCGCCGGCGTCGGCCTGGTGCCCGAGGGCCGGCGGTTGTTCGGATCCCTGTCAGTCGAGGAGAACCTGAAGGTCGGAGCGACCTACGCCCGGCCGGGACCGTGGAACATCGACGCGGTCTACCAGCTTTTCGACTGGATGCCGGCTCGCCGGAATCAGCGCGCCGCTCAGTTGTCCGGAGGCGAACAGCAGATGGTCGCCCTCGGCCGGGCACTGGTCGCCAATCCCCGGGTGCTGCTGCTCGACGAAATCTCGCTCGGCCTGGCGCCGGTGGTAGTTCAGCGGATCTATGCGATGCTGCCGCAGATCCTGGAGACCGGCCTGACCGTGTTGCTGGTCGAGCAGGATGTCAGCCAGGCCCTGCGAGTGGCGACGCACATTCATTGCCTGCTTGAAGGCCGGACGACGCTGGAGGGCAGGCCGTCCGAAGTTACCGCGGACAAGGTCGAGGCGGCTTACTTTGGACTAGCTGGCGCGACACCGCCGTCCGGCGCTGCTGGCAACCCCGGTGGAGGAAGTGAGTCGACATGGCCTGGGTGAACGCCATCATCCAGGGCGTGCTGACCGGCGGTCTCTACGCCCTGTTCGCCTGTGGCTTGTCGCTGATGTTCGGCGTGATGAAGGTCGTGAACCTAGCGCACGGCGACCTCGCGATCGTCGCCGGCTACATCGCGGTCGGCATCATCACGGTCACTCACGTCCCGGTGCTGTGGTCCTTCCTCATCGTGGTGCCGATCATGGCCGTGATCGGCTATTTCCTGCAGCGCACGATCATCCAGAGCGCGCTGGATCGCAGCGTGCTGACCACGCTGATCGTCACCTTCGGGCTGTCGATCGTGATCGAGAACGGCCTGCTGCAGTTCTTCACCGCGAACAGCCGCGGGATCGGCACCGGACTCGCGCTGGTCACCGGCGCATTCAACATCGGCTCGCAGATCCAGATCCCCTACCTGCTGGTGACGATCTTCGCCGTGGCGGTAGCCGTGCTGCTCGGCCTGCAGTACTTCCTGTCGGGATCCAAGTACGGCCGGCTGATCCGCGCGGTTGCGGATGACAAGGAAGCGGCCCAGCTATCCGGGGCCGACTACCGGCATGTCTTCGGCATCGCGGCGGCGCTGGCCTTCGCCTCCGTGGCCCTGGCCGGAATCGCCTACGGCATGTACTCCCAGCTCGACCCGACCGCCGGCACCGACACCATCCTGCTGTATGCGTTCGCGGCGGTGGTGATCGGCGGCCTCGGCTCGCTGTGGGGCACACTGCTCGGCGGAATCGTGCTCGGCGTAGCCCAGCAGATCGGCGCCCAGATCAACATCTCCGACGAGGTACTGGCCGGATACCTTGTCTTCCTGGCCATTCTCGTGCTGCGCCCGCAGGGGCTGACCACCAGGAAGGCCAGCTCATGAGCCTCGTCACGCAGGCGGCCGTCAGTCCGGAGGCGGAGATCAAGGTCGCCAGGTCGCAGCGCAATGTCGCCTGGACCGGCCTCGTCGCGCTGGCCATCATCGTCGTGCTGGCGCTGTTCCCCTACCTCGTCTACTCAGGCACCACGACGATCTTCGTGCAGGCGTTCATCGTGCTCACCTTGGCGAGCATGTGGAACCTGCTGGCCGGCTACGCGGGCCTGGTCTCGGTCGGACAGCAAGCCTTCGTCGGGCTAGGCGCCTATTTCGTGCTGATCCTGGCTATCCACGGCATCTCGCCCTTCGCCGCCCTTCCGGTCGCCGCGATCGGCAGCGGTGTCGCCGCCCTTCCGCTGTGGTGGCTGGTCTCCCGGCTCCGCACCGGCTACTTCGCGATCGCCACCTGGGTGCTCGCCGCCACGATCATGCTGATCATCGAGAAGTTCTCCTCGATCGGCGGCGGCACCGGCATGCCGCTGCCCGGCTTCGCCGGCCTGGACCCGGTGCTGCTCACGGCCTATACCTACTGGGCCGGCCTGGCCGTCACCGTGGCCGCGCTAGTCGGCATCTACCTGATGCTCAGAGGCCGGATCGGCCTGACGCTGACCGCCATCCGCGACGACGAGATCGCGGCCCGCAGCTCAGGCGTGCGAGTCGGCCTGGCCAGGATGGCGGTGTTCATAGTGGCCGGGGCCGGCTGCGGCGCCGCCGGCGCAGTGCTGGCGATCAGTCAGCTCCAGGTCCAGCCGAGCGCGGTGTTCAGTATCCAGTGGACCGCCGAAATGGCATTCGCGACGATCATCGGAGGCATCGGGACGATCGAGGGCCCGATTATCGGAACGGTCGTGTTCATAGTGCTGCAGCAGACACTGCAGAACTTCAACGCCTGGTACCTGATTATCTTGGGTCTGGTCGCGATCCTCGTTGCCCTCTTCGCCCGGCGTGGCTTGTGGGGGCTGGTCGACGAGCATCTCCACCTGCGCCTGTTCCCGACGGGCTACTGGCTGAGAACTCCAAGCGTCAATGGCAACGGCTGGCGCGTCCCCAAACTGGGCCGCAACCGGTAGAAGTAGCGGCCCGATACCGCTACGAAGGCTGCGTCTCGACCGGCCGCGCTAAGCGCTGGCTCTTATCTGAGTTCTGCGGCTCCATTTATTGCTGCCGCCCTCGCCTCGCACCTTTCGGCCAGTTCCGAGCAGCAGTAAAACCTCTTTACTGTAGTTCCTTCCTAGGAAGCTACTACAGTATAGGGGTTCGGCTGTAGCAGCTGCCTTGGATGGGACGACATGTCGCCGGTGCAGGCGTTGCGAAGCCAGCCGGCACCGGCGGCGTG
>DASYAT010000010.1:0-31118 GCA_036501205.1 Streptosporangiaceae bacterium
GCCGAGCGGCGCCGCCAGCCCATGGCCATCAGCCCCGCGGCCTCGGCCGAAGAAGACGCGCTCCTCGCCGATGAGCACCAGAGCGTACTCAAAGCGCTGCGCGCACTGCCGCGCCGCCAGCGCGAGGCGCTGGTGCTGCGCGTCGGACTCACCGCGACGATCTATGCCAACCACCGGCGGGTACCGCTTCACCTGCCGGCGAAGACGCTGGATGCGGTCTGGTAGCAACCCAGGATCGGCTGGGCTGCGGCCGTGCGGCAGACTCGATGCCCATGCAGCCCTCGCCAGAAGAACAATCAGCAAGCGAGCAGTCCACTGCCGAGCTCGGCCGGACCGGGATGATCCTGAGTCGGGTCGGGCTCGGCACCTGGGCGCAGGGCGGGGGCGGGTGGGCGGCCGGCTGGGGCCCGCAAGATGACCGCGAGTCCATTGCTGCCATCCAGTCGGCGGTCGACGCCGGGATCAACTGGATCGACACCGCTCCGGCCTACGGGCACGGGCACGCGGAAGAAGTTCTCGGCCAGGCCATCGCCGAGATACCGCAGTCAGACCGGCCCTACGTGTTCACCAAGCTCGGCCGGCGCTGGGACGCCAGTGACCCGATGGCCCCGTTGCGCACCGCCCTGACCGCCGATTCGATCCAGGCCGAGGTCGAGGACTCACTGCGACGCCTCCGCACCGAGCGGATCGACCTGCTGCAGGTGCACTGGCCCGCCGACGACGGCACCCCGCTCGATGAGTACTGGGGAGCGCTGGTCCGGCTCCGCGAGCAGGGCAAGATCCGGGCGGCCGGGCTCTCGAACCACAACGTCAGCCAGCTCGCGGAGGCCGAGCGGGCCGGTCACGTCGACAGCCTGCAGCCGCCGTTCTCGATGATCCGCCGGGAGGTCGCCGGCGCCGAGCTCGGCTGGTGCGCCGCGAACCAGACCGGCGTCATCGTGTACAGCCCGCTGCAAGCCGGATTGCTGTCCGGAGCGATGACCGCGGAGCGGGTGGCCGCGATGCCCGCCGACGACTGGCGGTCGCGTAACGGCGAGTTCGGCGGAGAACGGTTCGGCCGGAACCTCGCCCTGGCCGAGCGGCTGCGGCCGGTGGCGCAACGGCACGGCACCACGCAGGCCGCGATCGCCGTTGCCTGGACGCTGGCCTGGCCGGGAGTAACCGGCGCGATCGTCGGAGCCAGGCGGCCTGAGCAACTGCGGGACTGGATCTCGGCGGGCGAGCTGAGGCTCGACGACGCCGATCTCGAGGAGCTGACGGCCGCGATCGAGGAGACCGGGGCAGGCAGCGGACCGGTCCGGCCAGGCGGCGGCTCCTAGATCAGCGCCAGGCCGGACTGGCCTCTGGGTCTGGCGTGAAAAGCCCGCGCATTATTTCTAAATAGTAAAAGACTTCCCGAACAGTGCCATGCTGTCGGCCAGCCGGTCGCGGGCGAAGTCACGCTGGCGAGTGTCGGTGTAGTCGCGGTAAAAGGACTCGATCACCATGATCAGCGTCAGGTAGAGGCAATATAGCCGGAGTCGCGCCCGCTCGGCCGCGGTAAATTCGCCCTGGCCGTAACCGCGCATAAAAGCCGCCGAATCGCCGAACCCAGGCAATGTCGCCGGAATGAACCCGCCTTCAATCAGCGGATCGCCGTAGAACGCTCGCTCGTGATCGATGATGCTCACGATCGCGCCGTCCCGAACCATGACGTTGTTGTCCCACAGATCCCATTCCACGAATTTCGGCTCGGTCACCTCATCCAGGCAACTCACATTCGCGTCGAATACCCGCCGCACTACCTCATAGTCCCAGCCCAGCGCGACTTGCCGCCGCTCCCCGTCAGCCAGTACCGCCTCGGCCATCCCGGCGAACACCGCTCGCCAGCTCGGGTCGCCTGGCCCCGTCAGCGGCCCGAACGCCGGACCCCGGATCGAGTTCAGTTCACGATTCGCCGCCCCGACCGCCTCGTGATACGCGTCCTGGCGAGCCGCCGGCAGCTTGTCGCAGATGATCCCGAGATTGTCCGCGTCGATGAACGGCATGAAGAAGTAATCCGCGTCGCACAACTCATGGGCCTGGTCGGCGAAGTGAACCTCGGGCACCGGCACCCTGGCCCGCTCCCTGATCAGCCGCAACGCCGCCAGTTCGGTAGCCATCGCGCCGCGCTCATAGGCCAGGACCTCGACCGAGGCCGGCGGCGCGATCTTGAGCACGACTTCAGTGCCGTCACGCAACCGGATCCGGTACGCCGCGTTGAACCAGCCGTGCCCGAGCTCACTGAACCAGCCCTCGCCGGCCGGGACCTGATCAGCGCCGTAGCCGCGCGCGACCATCTCCCGCAGCACTGCCACTGGCTGACGATTCTTAGTGATGCTCTCCATATTCCTAAAACCATCCAATCAAGACCATTATACCTGACATGATACTCTATCCCGCATCCATTAAATAGATGTCGACCTAATTTGCATTTGGACTCGACAGGCGATGCGGCTTGCGCGATACTCGCTCGCGGTGGTCATGGAATTGCGCAACATATTGGTGCGTCGGTTAACCTTGCCATCCTATTGCTCGCTATAAAATAAAAAGGTGAGGTTTGAAGACCCTTGAGCCAAGGTGCCACAGGCGAACCCGCACTGCCTGCGCGACTCTGGCCGATGCCAACCGAGGCTGGCCGTCGAACCATTCTCGCGGCGACGAGTGCCGTCGACGTGGCCGCGACGCGGCGGCCGGTCCAGCCGATCCCGGCCGTCCGACGACCACCAGCCGCGCGGGTACTCAGCCCGAGTCTGCTGCTGCTGATCCTGATCGGGCAGGCGTGCCTGTCGGCCAGGCTGATCTGGGCCAATACGGCGTTCCAGGACGAAGCGCTTTACCTGTGGGCCGGGCGGCTTGAGCTCGCGCACTGGCTGCACGGCGCGTCGATCCCGGCCTTCCCGACCTACTTCTCCGGCGCCCCCGTCCTCTATCCCCCGCTGGGCGCGCTAGCGAACAGCCTGGGCGGGCTGGCGGCGGCGCGAATCCTGTCCTTGCTGCTGATGCTGGGCGCGACCGCCTTGCTCTGGTGCACCGCCAGCATGCTGTTCGGCCGGCGGGCGGCGTTCTTCTCCGCCGCGCTGTGGGCCGCGCTCGGGCCGACGCAGCAACTCGGGGCGTTCGCGACCTTCGACGCGCTGTCGCTGTTCCTGATGGCGGCCGCCGCCTGCTGCGTGGTCAGGGCCGGCCAGTCCAGGCAGGCCACCGGGTGGACTCTCGCCGCCGGCGCGGCGCTGATGGCAGCCAATGCCGCCACATACTCATCGCTGCTCTTTGACCCGGTCATCTTGGCGCTGGCCGCGCTGACCGCGCAGCGGCAGTCCGGCTGGGCGACCGCGCGGTCCAGGATCACCTCGCTGCTCGCCTATCTCGCCACGGCGGTCGCGATCTTGGTGAAGCTGGGCGGGCCCTGGTACCTGCAGGGCATCGCCCACACGGTGCTCGACCGGGTGAGCGGGAGCTCGCCGGCGCTGGCCGTGCTCGGCCAGGCGTGGGGCTGGACCGGCGTCATCGTGGTGCTCAGCTTCGCGGCGGTCGGGATCGGCCTGGTCTGCGAGACCGGCTGGCAGCCCCGGCTGATCTTGGCGACCCTGGCGGTCGCGGCCGTGCTGGTGCCGGCCGAGCAGGCCCGCATCGGCACCTTGACCTCGCTGAATAAGCACGCCGACGTCGGCGCCTGGTTCGCGGCGATCGCGGTCGGGTACGCGATCTGCCGGACGATCTCGCTGCTGCGGCTGCGGGTGCTGCAGGTCATGGCCTGCCTGACCTGCGCGGCGGCGCTGTACTTCCCGGTCATGACCGGCGTAGCGCAGGCGGACGCGCTGAGCAACTGGCCCAACGCGGCGGCCTTCGTGACCTGGCTGCGGCCGGTCGCCGATCACCGGACCGGGCCGATGCTGATCGAGACGCCTTCGGTCGCTGAGTACTACCTGCCGGCGGGATCGCAGTGGAAGCGCTGGTCGAGCACGTTCAACATCACTCTGCCTTCCGGGCACGTGGTCGAGCACAGCGGCCAGATCGGCTTCCCCGGCCATCCGCAGACCTACCGGAAGTTCATCGTCCGGGGCTACTTCTCGGTCATCGCCCTGGACCACGGCCTGGCCAGCGCCCTTGACCGGGTGCTGATCAGGTACATCGAACGAGATCATGACTACCGGCTGCTGGCGATCGTGCCGTACGGCAAGAGCGGCTATTCGGTCTGGGTGCGGACGGCCGCCCGATGAACTTCATCCTGCGCGACCTGCTGCCGCTCACCCTGCCGAGCCCGTTTCTCACAATCGTCGGCGAGTGCTTCGGCGGCGCGCTGGTGCTGACCGCCATCACGACCACGCTGATCAGGCTGGCCTGGAGGCGCGGCAAAGGGATGTATGACCTGTGACTCACGAACACGAAATCCCGCGGGTGACGATCCGGCCGCGGCTGACGGTGCTGCGGCTCACGCTGGTCGCCGTCGTGCTGGCCGGCGCCGTGGCGCGGCACGCCTGGTACCTGGAGGAATGGCGGCACTACCGGCTCGTGACGACGCTGTGGACGATCTCGTTCCTGGCGATCGGCGTGCAGTGGCTGCTGTCCTGGCTGGAACGCCCCCATACCGTGTCCGCGGCCGAGCAGGCCTGGCTCGACCGGCTCAAGGTCACGATCGCGGTCCCGGTCTACAACGAGGATCCGCTGCTGCTCGACCGCACGATCTACTCGCTCTTCAATCAGAGCCGGCTGCCTAACCGGATCCTGGTCGTCGATGACGGCTCGGACGTCGACTACACCGAGATACGCACCTGGTGGGAACGGCATTCCAATCCGGTCGTTGACTTCGTCTGGACCTGGCAGGAGAACGCCGGGAAAAAGGCCGCGCACGCGCGGGTCTTCGAAGACGATCCGCGGGCCGACATCTTCGTTACCGTCGATTCCGACACCGCGCTCGAGGTCAACGCGCTCGAAGAGGGGCTGAAGCCGTTCGCCGACCGGCGGGTGCAATCGGTGGCCGGGATCGAGCTGGCCTGGAATCACTCGGCGAACCTGCTGGTGCGGCTGAAGAGCGTCAACACGCTGGTCTGGCAGTTCATTACCTGCTCGGCGCAGAGCGTGGCGGGCGGCAACGTGCTGGTCAACCGGGGCACGTTCGCGCTCTACCGGGGTCAGCTGATCAGGGACACGCTCAGCGCCTACACCGGGGAGACCTTCTTCGGACGCAAGGTCATCCTCGGCGACGACTCGATGCTGACCACGTTCGCCCTCGGGTCAGGACGGGCCGTCCAGCAGGTCAGTGCGGTCTGCTTCTCGATGTATCCGGAGACGTTCTCGCACACGCTGCGGCAGTGGACCCGATGGATGCGCGGCAGCACGATCAGGAACTTCTGGCGGATCCGCTACCTGCCGCCGTGGTCCTGGGGCTGGTGGTTCACGGTGCTGCCGACCTGGTGGTTCTTCTCGTTCGTCGCGATCGTCGCCGTGGTCGCGGCCGACTGGCGGGCCGCGCACACCTTCATCTTCACGATGATGTACGTCGGCGCGCTCTGGGCCTGGCTGGTGGCGGCCAGGATGCATGCGGTCCGGCGCAGCGATCAGACCTGGACCGACCGGCTCGACGCCTTCCTGCTCGTCCCGCTCGCGATGGCGTGGATGACCTTCGTGCTCCGCCCGCTGCGGATCTACGGAATGGCCACCTGCCTGCGCCAGGGCTGGGTCACCAGGAGCGAGGTCGAGGTCAGGTGAGCCGTTCCCGACGCTCGCTGGCCGGCGCGATCGCGGCCAGCGGCCTGGCCGGCTGCGCGCTGGCCGGCTGCACCCAGCCTGGATTCAGCCAGCCGATCGCCGCCGCGACCTATCCGGTGATCGCGCCGCCTCGTTCATTGCTGTACCTGGGCCTGCACGAGCCGGGCCGCCAGTCGTCCTATGCCGGGGTGGCGCGCTTCACTAAGGCCAGCGGGGTGCGGCCGAACGTGGTGCTGGCCTACGCCAACTGGCACGACGGCTTCGATTTCCAGCTCGCCTACCGGGCTCGTGCCAATAGGGCGGAACCGCTGATCCAATGGCAGCCGGCCGGAGTCAGCCTGACCGCCGTCGCGTCCGGCCGCCGGGACCGCTACCTGCGGATGTTCGCCAATGAGGCCCGCCGGTTCGGCGGCCCGGTCATCATCAGCTTCGCACCGGAGATGACCAGCTCCCAGCATCGCTGGAGCCGGCCAACGACCTCGGCGCCAGTGTGGGTGGCGGCCTGGCGGCACGTCGTCACGGTGTTCAGGCACCAGCGGGCTGCCAACGTCACCTGGCTGTGGACCGTAAGCCACGCCGCCGGCCCGAACCGGCTCCGCGCCTACTGGCCGGGGCCGAGCTACGTCAGCTGGGTAGGCATCGACGGCTACCTGCTCGGTCCGGCCGCGACGTACGCCAGCGTCTTCGGCCCTTCGATCGCGGCGGTCAGGCAGGTAACCGGCAAGCCGATCCTGATCGCCCGTACCGCGGTGTCCCCTCGCGCCGGTCATCAGGCCGCGGACATAGCCGGGCTGTTCGCCGGCGTCAAACGCGACCATCTGCTGGGCCTGGTCTGGTTCGACCAGCCAGGACCCGGCTGGGCGGGCAAATGGCTCTCGGCTCGCCACCAGGCTCTGTCGGCATTCCAGGCCGGAGTGCGGGCCCGCCTGTGGTAATCCGCCTGGCCGATGTCGGCCTGTGCCTGCAGGCGGCCGCCATCTCGATTGTCGGAGTCCGGCTGGTCTCCTACTACCACAGCTTCCTGCTGCACTGGCGGCGCTACCGGCACCGGGAGGAGGTGAGCACGGCCGATCTCAAGCGGCTCGAGGTGCCGTACATCCGGGTGCACGTGACCACCAGGGGCCAGCTCGGCAGCACCGAGGTGATCCTGCGCGGCATCCGCAACGTGGCCGCCCTGGTCGCTGAGGATCCGGCGTTCTACTGCGGGCGGATCACCGTCGAGGTCTGCACGGAGTCGGCCCAGCAGGCGGAGTTCCTCGAGCGTTACCTCAGCGAATCCGCAGTGGCCGCCGCGGTCGTGATCCTGCTCATACCCGAGCGATACCGGACTCCCGCGGGCACCTTGCTCAAGGCCCGCTCGCTGCATTACGTGGCCGAGTTGCGCCGGGCCGGCTGGGGGCGACGGCCAGGGCGCACCTTCATCGTGCACTACGACGAGGAGAGCGTGATCGAGCCTGCCGAGCTCCGCAAGCTGCTGCGCTGCCTCGCGCTGACCGACAAGAAGGTGCTCGAGGGGCCTATCTACTACCCGCTGGAGTACCTCAGCACCAGCTTGCTGTGCCGGACGATGGAAGCGAACCGGCCGATCGGCTGCTTCGAATGCCGTTCGGTCATGGAGCGCGGCGTCCCGTTGCACCTGCACGGCTCCAACCTCGTTGTCGAGGAGCAGTTCGAGAACGAGGTCGGCTGGGACATGGGCACGCTGGACGGGCAGCCGTTCATCGCCGAGGACTACGTATTCGGGGTGCTCGCCTTCCTGAAGGGCGGCCGGCGGGCGTTCGGCTGGCACGGCACCGTCATGCTCGAGCAGCCCCCGTTCTCCTACCGCAGCGCGTTCCGGCAGCGGCAGCGCTGGATCACCGGCGTCCTGCAGGGTCAGGCGATGCTGCTGAGGATGGCCGGCTACCGCCAGCTCACCTGGGCGATCAGAACTCAGCTCATCTGGGGTACCAGGTTCCGGGTGTTCTCCTTCGCGGTCGGCGCTCCGGTCGGGCTGGCCTTTCTCGGGTACGTGGCGATGCAACTGCTCGGCGTCGTTTCCGCTCCGTGGCTCGGCTGGGCCGCCACACCGCTGACTCTGCCGCTCATGGGCTGGATCTCACTCACCGGCGTGATGTGGCTCGGCTCAGTGTTCATCGGCGCCTGGCTCAACCTGGCCCACGCGGCCATCTCCCCGCTCGGCCGGGCGACCGAGATCGGCAAGGCCCTCACGCTGGCGCCAGTCGCTGGAGTCCTGGAGAGCTCGGCGGGCTTGTGGGCCGTGCTCCGCTGGCTGTGCGGCCGGCGCGAGGTGTCCTGGCAGCCCACGCCCAAGACGAAGCAAGCGGACCGGCAGATGGACTGGAGCATCGGGTGAAGGCGATCAGGTTCGGTTTCTTCGCCCTGACCGGCGGCCTGGTGGTCGTGGTCTACGCGGTGGCTCCGTTCGCGGTCAGCCTGCACGCCGTGCTCGGCGGCCTGCTGCTGCCCGCCGTCCTCGGCTCCGCCGCCGTCAGTGCCTGCGGCGCCAGGATCGTCCGGGTGCTGCTGCGCGCCGCGCCAATCAGCGGCCCTTCCTGCGACCTGCTCGCCATGCCGATCATCGAGCCGGCGGCTGACACGCCAGCCTTCCCAGCAGGAAGGGCGCCAGCGACCTCACCAGGACGACTACGATTGACTACGTAGAGTAATCACACCCATCCGGGAAACGAGTGAATGCGACTGAGCACTCCGCGTCTGGCGACGATCCTGACCGTTGGCGCGATCCTGGCCGTGGCCATTCCGCTCGCGGCGGCCAGGTCGATGGGCGGCCTGGCAACACCGGGATCCTGGACGACCATCGCTGACTACACCTTCAATGGCCGGGCCGGCACCGGAATCGACCCAAGCCAGTGGAGCTACAACACCGGCCAGGGCATCTTCGGCACCGGCGAGGTGCAGGACATGACCAACTCGGTGGCGAATGTGCACCAGAGCGGCCAGGGCACGCTCGCGATCACGGCACTGCGGGGCCGCACCTGGACTTCCGGCCGGATTAGGACCAGGGACAACACGTTCGCGGCGCCGGCTGGCGGCGAGCTGAGCGTCTCCGCGTCCATCAGGCAGCCGGCCGGGTCTGGCCCTGGTTACTGGCCGGCGTTCTGGATGCTCGGACCAGGCCAATGGCCGCAGGACGGCGAGGTCGACATCATGGAGGACGTCGACTCGATCAGCAAGCACTCAGCCGCCCTGCACTGCGGGAACCTGTCGACGGTGAACTCAGATGGCACGACCGGACCGTGCCATGAGCACACCGGGCTGTCCAGCGGACTGCAACCGTGCCCGGCGTGCCAGACCGGCTATCACCTCTACAGCGTGACCATTGACCGCCGCGATTCCTCCGATGAGCAGATCCGCTGGTCCGTGGACGGCCAGCAGTTCTTCAGCGTCAGCGAATCCCAGGTCGGCACGGCCGCCTGGACGCGGGCTGTCGACCACGGTTTCTCGATCATCTTGGACCTGGCCATCGGCGGCAACTACCCGGACTCCGTCTGCCGTTGCACCGCCCCGACCGCCGCGACCGTCCCGGGCGGGACAATGAGCGTTAAGTACGTCTCGGTCCAGCAATGGCGGCCCCTGCTCGGCCTTTAGACGGTCCGGGTGGCGCTACTGCAGGCAGCGCCTGCCAGTGGCCTGCGGGCCGTCGTCGCTCATGGCCAGGATGCCGACCCGGAAGGCCCGGCTGACCAGGGCCGTTCGACTCCGCTCGCCGGCTTTCTGCAACATGATCGTCATATGCCTGGCCACGGTATGCACGCTCAGGCTTAGCGTCTTCGCGATCTGACTGTTGCTGTGACCAGCGGCGACCTCGCAAAGCACGTGGATCTCCCGCGCGGTCAGATGCTCGGACAAGCAGCAGCACGAACCAACAGACCTACCGGTTTCTGACATAGCAGTTTGCTCCGAGTGTCGGTCCCAGACACGTTCCCACGCTAGCAGTCCTAATCAAGAAAAACTACAACTACTAGTGATACCGGACTTAATAACCGTAATGAGATGCTACTAGTGGATCATCTAGGCTTTGGCCTGTCATTTAGGTATTGGCTTAGGAGAGGTAGCGTTGACCGACATTTCCGTTACCACTGAGCCACCGGTTTTCGTCCTCTGCAACGCCCGGTCAGGATCTACCCTGCTGCGTTTCCTTCTGGACGCCCATCCCGATCTGGCCTGCCCGCCAGAGACGAACCTTCCCGCGCTGTGCGCGCAGCTGGCGACGGTCTGGTCGCTGATCGAGGGTGCTCCGTTGTCCCCGGATCGCGGCGCGGAGCCGCCGGAGGTGCCGGATGCGGCGATCGACGGCATCCGTCACACCGTGGAATTGATGACGAGTTCCTACTTGGGGCGCCGCGCCAGCAACCGGTTCTGCGACAAGAGCCTGGGCACCGCCAGGTACGCGGAGTTGCTGCTGAGGGTGTATCCCGAGGCGAAGTTCCTGTGCCTGTACCGGCATCCGATGGACATGATCGCGTCGGGCATCGAGGCCTGCCCGTGGGGGCTGACCGGCTACGGATTCGACTCTTACATTGCCGGCAGCCCAGGGAACATCGTGCTGGCGCTAGCGCGCTACTGGGCCGACCACACCGGCGCGATCCTCGCCGCCGAAGAGCAGTTCCCGCAGTCCTGCCACCGAGTCAGGTACGAGGACCTGGTCACTGATCCGGAGCGGACGGCGGACGAGATGTTCAAATTCATCGGCGTACCCTCAGCGCCCGACGTGACCGCGCAGTGCTTTACCGGGGATCGGGAGCGCAGCGGGCCCGCCGACTTCAAGATCTGGCACACCTCCAGGATCAGCCGGGACTCGATCGGGCGGGGCTGGACGATCCCGGTCACGCGCATTCCGGCTGCGATCACCGACCAGCTGAACGAGCTCACTGAAAAGCTCGGCTACCTGCAGGTTGATGGCGGGTGGGGAACGACCTCGGCCCCAGCCGATGTCCGGGTTGGTTGCGAGCCGACGGCCGCGGGAAAGGAAAACGGCCGAGCCTGCGACACCGATGGCCCTGGAGCAACTCTCCTGCGGCGACGGCTGTCCGCCGCGATCGCCGGGCTCGACGGTGCGTTCACCCGGCGGTGGGGACCTCACGCCGACGCTCCGTTCGGGATCGTCGTCAGTCCCTGCGCTGACGGACGTGACCTGCGCTTGCGGATCGATCTCTCGACTCGGAGCATCACCCGGTCGGCCGACGGTGCCGACGACGGCACCGAATGGGATGTCCTCGGCTCCGACCGGATGTGGGAAGACGTGCTCGGCGGCGGCGCCAACCTTGGAGCGGCGCTGCGCGCGAACGCGCTGCGGTACTGCGACACCGGCGACGACGGGCGGCCTATCGCCGCCGAGTCGCGCATCGACCTGCTCTCCGACCTCCTCGGCCTGGCGACCTGGCCGAGCACCCGGCAATCACAGACTCGCCAGGACGGCGAGCGGCAACACGAGGGAGTGGTCCAGTGAATACCGACGGGCATGAGAACCGTTCGGAGCAAGCACCAGGCAGCCGCAGGAAGTTCCTGCACCAGGTCGGCATGGGCGCTGCCGCGACCGCGGCGATCGCCGGGAGGACCCTGCAAAAAGGGCAGTTGGTGCCATCTGTGCTGCACGGATTTCTCTTACTGCGGCGGTCGGGAATACTCCTGCTGGCACCAGTGCCTTCCTGGCGATTACGAGATCTGCAACAGCATCATCCCATGATCCGGTGACCAGACGATGATCAACAGTTCCGGCTTGGCCGGAGTAGCGGCGGCGATTCTGCTGGTCGTGCGGTTGGTTATCGCGGGCACTTTCGTCCGCGCCGGAGCGGCGAAGCTGCCCGCTCGCCGGGAGTTCAGGCTTGCGATCGAGAATTACCAGATCCTGCCCGCGCGCCTGGTTCCGGCGGCGGCCGTGATTGTCCCGGCAATCGAGATCACCGTCGGGCTGCTTTTCCTGCTCGGCGTCTTCCCAGCGGAGTCCGCCGCCGTCCTGGCCGCCCTGCTGCTGTTTTTCTCAGCGGCCATCGCCGTCAACCTGGCTCGCGGCCGGGTCTTCGACTGCGGCTGCGACGCTAGCGTGGCGCCGCGAGCGATCAGCTGGCGGCACGTCCTGACCAACACGGTCCTCGCCGTTTGCGCCGTCGCGATCGCGATCGCGCCGCCAGCCGGCCTGAACCTGATTCGCGGCCAGGCCGGGCTGGTCTCCATTGCCGTCCCAGCCGGTTCTGCGGTTCCGCTCGTGCTGGCGGCGGCGCTCGGATTCGTGCTTACCCGCCTGCTCGGGGCCGCGGTCGCTGCGCGATCCGCCGCGCTGGAACCGCCGGCGGCCCCAGATCCGGCCATCCCGTCTTAGCAGAGGAGCCTTCATGCCCATCGGCTGGGCCGTTGTCATCGTGGTGCAGTGGCTGGTCATCATCGCGCTGGCCGCCATTGTGCTGGGAGTCTTGCGTCAGGCAACGCCGCACCTGGAGAAGCTAGCCGAATCGCGGCCGCCACGACGCCTGACCGATCAAGGTCCGGCGGTTGGCGGCAAGCTGCCGCCGTTCACCGGCCATGATCCCGCCGGGCAACTCGTTCACGCGGCCGAGTTGCTCGGCAGGCCGAACGTGCTGCTGTTCATGTCGGCGACGTGCCCGCCCTGCGCCAGCCTGGCCGAAGAGCTGCGGGCCGCCGACCTCGGCGAGTTCGATGCGTCCCTGATCATCGTCATCGACGCGACCGACTACGCCAGGTTGCGGCCGCCGGCCAGGCTCCGCGTCCTGCATATGCCGAACCGCGAAGTCGGGCAGGTGTTCGCAGTCAGCGGGCGGCCGTTCGCGGTAGTGACCGACGCCGATGGGATCGTGCGAATGAAGCGGGGCCTGAACACCGTCGATCAGCTCAAGAGCCTGGCCGGCCCGGTCATGCGGTCCGTCGTCGCGCACGACCAGGTCGGCTAGCGGACCCCGTCCCCCGCCTGTACCGCGCTGCCGTCCGGGCGGCCAGCCCGGACTCCGGAGGATTCGGGCGGACCGTCAGCACCGGGGTGAATTGAACCGTTGTGCACCCAGGGCGCGTACAACCGGGCGAGCTGGGGCGATGTCAGCCCGAGTTGCGCGGTTACGGAGGCGGGATGCGATGAGATTCGGCCGGTTTTCCTGGACGACGCATCGACTTACCGCCCTGGTCGTCGGCGGATCGCTGGCGGTTGCCGGCGTGATCACATCCTGGGCGCCGGCATCCGCCGCATCGCCCAAGGTCGTGGAGACCGATCTGGCCTCGGTCTTCTGCACCTCAGCGGATAACTGCTGGGCGGTCGGCCACGACACCACCGACCTGGGGAATCTCAACCGGGTGCTGCACTGGACTGGAAAGAAATGGCTCACAGTGGCCGTGCCGAGCCCGGCTGGGGCCGGCAAAGGCGACAACAGCGAATTGGCCGCGGTCCGGTGCACGTCGGCGTTCAGTTGCTGGGCGGTCGGGGACTACGGCGGTCCCAGCTCGGTGGACTTTGACCAGGCGCTGCACTGGAACGGCAAGAACTGGGCCGTGACGACCGTTCCCAGTCCGGCCGGGACCGGGAACGGGATATCAACGAACTCCAGGGCCTGACCTGCACCAGTGCGGTCAACTGCTGGGCGGCCGGGTTCTACGGCAGTCTCAGCGCCGCGCCAACCATGCCCAGCGTGCTCAACCAGGTACTGCGGTGGAACGGCAAAAAGTGGGTGCAGTCCAGCGTGCCGTCGCCCGGTGCCACCAGCGCCGGGAAGTCCGATCAGCTGGGCAGCATCACCTGCAACTCACCCAGCGACTGCTGGGCCGTCGGGCAAGCCGGCAATATCAACGGGGCAAAGGTCACGCTCAACACTGCCCTGCACTGGAACGGCACCAAGTGGTCCGTGATTAGCACCCCGAACCCCGGCGGCAAGGGCGCCGAGGATCGCAACGCGCTGAGCTCGGTCCGGTGCGCCGGGCCTGGCAACTGCTGGGCCGTCGGGTTCTCCGAGCTGAACGGCGAACCTTCGGCCGATCAGATCCTGCACTGGAACGGCAACAAGTGGCTTGTGAGCTGAGCCTGTCCTGTATGTGGGCTATGAGAACGGGGGACTTACGCGTGATCCTGCACCGGGAGTCGCGGAAACCAGCACAGCGGAAAACAGCACGGTGGGCTGGGACCTTGCTAAGCGTCTCGTTGATCGCGGCCAGCATCGCGTCCGGCCTGGTGCCGGCTGAGGCCGCCCCGGCTGGCAAGCCGGCGGCCATGGCGAAATCGGGTCAGCTCCACGGAGTGTTCTGTACGACGGCCGCCAACTGCTGGGCCGTCGGAGGAGCTGACGCCAAGGGCGCCCTGCTGAACCTTGTGCTGCACTGGACCGGCAAGAAATGGATCAAGATCACCGTCCCGAGCCCGGGAGGCACCGCACCGGGTGAACGGAGTGAACTGACCGCGGTCCGGTGCACCGCCGCGCGAGATTGCTGGGCCGTCGGGGATTCCCAAGGTTCTCGACACGTCGACCGCAATCAGGCGCTGCACTGGAACGGCAAGGGCTGGCTCGTGGTGCCAACGCCGTCGCCTGGTGCAGCCTTCAACGCCCTGGCTGATGTCGCCTGCACTTCGGGATCTAGCTGCTGGGCCGTAGGCGTCGACGGGCCGGTGGTGCCAGCGATCGCCGTCCCCGGGGATGCCGAGTCGGACAACGGGAAGTTTTTTGAGCTGAACGAGGTCCTGCACTGGAACGGCAGGAAGTGGGCCAAAGTCGCCGTCCCTAGTCCCGCCGGAACAAAGCCATCTCAGATCAACGAGCTCTTCGGCCTGTCTTGCACCTCGTCGACCAATTGCTGGGCTGCCGGCAGCTACGGCAGCTTCAATTCCGGCGGCCGGTTCCGCAATGAGGTCCTGCGCTGGAACGGCAGGAAGTGGTTCAAGGTCAGCGTCATCAACCCGGACGGCACCGACCCTGGCGCCAACAACGCGCTCGCGGGCATCAACTGCTCGTCACCCACCGACTGCTGGGCGGTCGGCAACTCGGGCGGCGAATCCGCCAAGCCGACGATCAACCAGGCACTGCACTGGAACGGGATGCACTGGTCGCGGGTCAGTACCCCGAACCCGGGCGGCATGAACTCCGGCGACACCAACTCGCTGGCTTCGGTCAGGTGCACAGCCGCTGCCAACTGCTTGGCCGTCGGAGTCGAGGAGACGGGTAACGGACCCGAGTTCGGTCAGATTCTGCACTGGACCGGCAGGAGGTGGCTTGCCGACTTCTGACCTGCGCGGATACCGCCGTTTCAGTGCCGTTCCAGCGGCGGATCAGCGCGATCGCCGACAATCTTCTGACGACATTTGAACCAAAGTGCATGAACTCACGGGGCGCGCAGTTAAGAGAAACGGGGAAACGATGTTGAATCGCCACGCCAGGTCAGCGAGGTCTTGGCTGACCTGGAATTCCGCCGGGTACGCGGCGCTGTTCGGCCGGGTGGTGATCGGTACCGGGCTGGTCACGGCCAGCGTGCTGGCCACCACGACGCTGTCGGCCTCGGCCGCCTCGCAGGCGCGGCCGGGGGCCGTCAGCTTTCCTGGCGTGCTGGAGGCCGTGACGTGCACCTCACCGGTCGACTGCTGGGCGGTCGGCGACGGGGGGCCGGCCGGGACGACCCTGAATCAGGTCCTGCACTGGGGCGGCGCGATGTGGTCGCAGGTCACCGTCCCGAGCCCGGCCGGCGGCGGGTCGGGCGACTTCAATCAGCTGTCCTCGGTCCGATGCCTGAATCCGGACGACTGCTGGGCCGTCGGCTTCTCCCGGGCCGCGGGTAATGCGCAGAACACTCAGGCTCTGCACTGGAATGGCAAGCGGTGGAAGGTGATCGCCACCCCTGATCCCGGCGGCGTGGCCACCAACTCGTTCAGTTACCTCACAGACGTCTCCTGCACGTCGGCGAAGAATTGCTGGGCGGTAGGCAACGACGGATTGTTCGTCTCGAATGTCAGCAATCAGGTGCAGCGGCGCGTGAACCTGGTCCTGCGCTGGAACGGGACGAAGTGGTCGCAGACCAAGGTTCCGAATCCGGCCGGGACCGGCATGAATGACGGCAACTTCCTCAACGCCGTTCGCTGCACGTCCGCTTCCAACTGCTGGGCGGCCGGCGACTTCGGGCCGATCGGTGACACCCCGCACCTGCGTAACCTGCTGCTGCGCTGGAACGGCACGAAGTGGAAGACCGCGTCGGTGCCGAACCCAGGTGGAACCGGCGCCGGGGACGACAACGAGATCAAGGCGCTGTCCTGCGCATCGGCGTCGAACTGCTGGGCGACCGGCGTCTTCGGCCGCATCAGCCCGGATCTGAACCGGACCATGGGGCTCGACGAGCTCCTGCACTGGAACGGCCGGAGCTGGTCCAAGGCCACCGCCCCGAATCCAGGCGGCACGAGCGGCGACAGCCTCAACGAACTGGACGCCGTTACCTGCTCATCGGCGGTCAACTGCTGGGCGACCGGCGAGTTCGGCGGCAACGGCAGCAACCCGGCGCGCAACCTGGCCGTGCGCTGGAACGGCAAGAAGTGGCAGAAGGCGGGCACGCCGAACCCGGCCGGCACGGGCACCGGCGACGTCAACGACCTGCTCGGCGTGCGGTGCACCAGCTCAAGTAACTGCTTCGCGGTCGGGGAGGCGTTCACCGTCGGCTTGCCCACCGTCGATGAGATCTTGCACTGGAACGGTAGGAAGTGGCAGGTCAGCTGACCCACTGCACCTGAACACCGTCGATCAGCTCAAGAGGCTGGCCGGCCCGGTCATGCGTTCCGTGGTCGCGCACGACCGGGTCGGCTAGCGGGCACCGGCCCCCGCCTGTGCCGCCCCCCGGGTCGCGACCGGCCGGCGTCGCAATCCGACCTCGGTCAATGCCGGAGGACTCCAGGCGCCGTCCGGCGGGTACGCATTCGTGCCCGGCGCGACTATCTCATCGATCCGGTCCAGGATCTCGTCGGAAAGGGCCAGGCCGACGCCATCGAGCGTGTCCCGCAACTGCTCGATCGTGCGCGGGCCGATGATCACCGAGGTCACGGCCGGATGCGCGATCGGGAACGCGACCGCCAGGTGCGGCAGCGAGCAGCCGATCTCAGCGGCCAACTCGGCCAGCCGTTCCACCGCGTCGTACTTGGCCGCATTGCCCGCCAGCGCCGGGTCGAACCGGTCTGGAGCCAGCACCGGCCGTCCCGAGGTCAGATCGACCGGCTGATCCTTGCGATATCGGCCGGACAAGAATCCCCAGGCCAGCGGTGACCATGTCAGCACGCCCATCCCGAGGCGCTGGCAGGTCGGCAGGATCGAGGATTCGATTTCTCGCTGGAGCATTGAATACCGGGGCTGCTCGGTCCGCAGTCGCAGCAGCCCGTGCCGCTCGGCCGCCCAGGCCGCCTCGACGATCCGCTCGGCCGGGAACGTTGAGCAGCCGAACGCCCGGATCTTGCCGGCCTGCACCAGGCCGGTGAGCGCGGACAGCGTCTCCTCGATGTCGGTGCGGGGATCGGGACGGTGCACCTGATACAGGTCGATCCAGTCCGTCCGCAGCCGCCGCAGGCTCTCATCGACGGCCTTGTTTATCCAGCGCCGGGAGTTGCCGCTGCGGTTACGCCCTTCACCCATCTGGAAGTGCAGCTTGGTGGCCAGGACGACGTCATCGCGGCGGCCCTGCAGTGCCTTGCCCGTGATCTCCTCTGACTCCGCGGCGCCGTACATGTCGGCGGTATCGACGAAGTTGATCCCGTGGTCGAGCCCGGTGCGGATGATCTTGACGCAGTCGTTGTGATCGGGGTTGCCGACCGCGCCGAACATCATGGTCCCCAGGCAATAGGCGCTCACCTCGATGCCGGTGCCGCCCAGGATGCGGTAGCTCATCGTCATGCCATCGGACGCTAGGTCCTAGAGTCCGCTCTAGGTCAAACGCATAGCCTGAGACCATGCCGGATTACCTGACCATCGGCCAAGCCGCAGGCCGCACCGGGCTCAGCGTGCACGCCTTGCGCTTCTACGAGCGGGAAGGCCTGCTCGCCAGCTCGGTGGCCCGCACCGCCGACGGCCGCCGCGCCTACAGCGAAGACGACCTGGAATGGCTGGACCTGTGCATCAAGCTGCGCTCCTCAGGGATGCCGCTGGCCGCCATCCGCCGCTACGCCGAACTGGTCCGCGAAGGCGAGGGCAACGAGCCCGACCGGCTTACGATCCTGCGCGAGCACCAGCAGCGTCTCACCGACCAGATCGACGAACTCACCGCCTGCCTCGAAATGATCAGCTTCAAAGTCCAGATCTACCAGGACAGCCTGGAAGCGGGCACCGCAGACCCAATCTGGACCCCATCCCAACCAGCCTGACCCGCTGCCCGGTCCGCCCGATCAAGCTCGACTGACCTGAATGCCCGAATTTCGGCGAAGACTTCTCGGTTCACGAAGAGTTAGCCGCGCAAAATCGCCAAAATCCGCGGCAAACTCTTCGCCAAACGGAAACCCTTCGCGATCACGGGCTCCATCCCCCCGCATTCTTTCACCTAAGCCACAACGGTCACATTCGGCGCGCTGGTTGCCGCGCGACCCGCCATGATCAGCTTTCGAGCGGGTGAATCCGCATATTCATCTTGTTTCCAGGGGGTGAATCCGCATATTCATCTGGGTCGGCGCTGCTTTTCCGTTGGCGCAGCGGGCGGATTCTGGCCGTCGACTATTTCGCCCCCTTGAGCAGGCGAAGTCTTCAGCGGCGGGCCGTCGCTGTCGCAGTACTGACTCAGCGTCGCCGCAGCATGAAACCATTATGAAGTTCAGGGGCGGGTCAGTCCAAGGCGGCGGCCGGCTCGGCCAGTGCGGTCACGATGATCTCCGGCTCGGGCTGGTGGTCGCTGAGTTGCTCGGCCTGGACGCGCTCGGCGTCGGCCAGCAGGCTGTGGGCGGTGGCCAGGATTCCGATTCCGGCCACGATGACGGCCGCGCCGATGAAGAACGGCACGTGGATGTTGAGCGCGATGACCAAGCGCCCGGCGACATAAGGGGCCAGGCCGCCGCCGATGAACCGGACGAAGCTGTAGGCGGCCGAGGCGACCGGGCGCTCTACCGATGACACGGTCATCACCGCCTGGGTGGTGATCGTGTTGTTGACGCCGATGAAGATCCCTGACCCGATCACGGCCGGGATCAGCACGGCGTTGTCGGTCGTCCAGATGGCGATGACCAGCACGATCACCGCGAACGCGGCGAGGTTGCCGTACATGGTCCTGGCCAGGCCGAACCGCGCTTGCAGCCGGGGCGCGCCGAAGACCGCGAACAGCGCGACCAGGATGCCCCAGCCGGTGAAGACCAGCCCGAGCCTGATCGGGGACAGGTCCATCGGGAACGGCGCGTAACCGAGCACGGTGAAGAAGCCCCAGTTGTAACAAAGCGCCGTCAGCGACAGCGTCAGCAGGCCGCGATCGCGCAGCGCCCGCAGCGGGGCCGACAGGCCGGTTTTCTGCGCTGGCGGCGGGGTCTTCTGCACCAGGACGATGGTGGCGATCATCGCGATCGCCATCAGGGCCGACACCCCGAAGAACGGGCCGCGCCAGCTGATGTTGCCGAGCAGGCCGCCCAGCAGCGGCCCGGCGGCTATGCCCACGCCCAGGGCGGTCTCATACAGCACGATCGCGCCGGCGAAGCCGCCGCTGGCCGAGGCGACGATCACCGCGAGCGAGGTCGCGATGAACAGCGCGTTGCCGACGCCCCAGCCGGCCCGAAACCCGATAATGCCGCCGATCGAGGGCGAGGCTCCGGCTAGCGCGCTCGAGATCACGATCAGAGCCAGCCCGGCGATCAGTGTCTTCTTGGCCCCCAGCCGGCTCGAGACCCAGTTCGTGATCAGCATCGCGACGGCCGTGACCACGAGATAGCTGGTAAACAGCAGCGTCACCTCGCTCGGCGAGGCGTTGAGCTGGTGCGAGATCGCCGGCAGGATCGGGTCGACCAGGCCGATCCCCATGAACGAGACGACGCAGGCGAAGGCAACCGCGAAGACGGCCTTCGGCTGCTTGAACGGGTTCACGACCCCGGCGTGACTCATGAAAATATTTATATCACATACCTATGTATCTCAGGCGCGGGGAGTGGGAGGCGGCGCGGGCCAGGGGTGGGAGGTGGCGCGGCGCGGGGAGTGGGAGGCGGCGCGACGCGGACGGAGGGAGGTGGCGCGGCGCGGGCGGCGGGATAGGGGGCCGCCTACACTGGCGCGGTGCACCTGAGCCTTGCGACGATCGTGGTTGAGGACTATGACCAGGCGATCGGTTTCTTCACCGGCGCTCTGGGGTTCGACCTTGTCGAGGATTCGCCGGCCAGCACCAACGACGGGCGGCCCAAGCGCTGGGTGGTGGTGCGGCCGCCGGGTGCCGAGACCGGGCTGCTGCTGGCGCAAGGCGATGGCACCGAGCAAGTCGCCAGCATCGGGAACCAGACCGGGGGCAGGGTAGCTTTCTTCCTAAAGGTTGAGAATTTTGACGTTGCCTACGCGCGCCTTCTGGCGGCGGACGTCACCTTCGTGACCGCGCCGCGTGATGAACCCTACGGACGCGTCGCCGTCTTTCTCGACATCGCGGGCAACAAGTGGGACCTCATCGCAGGGACCTAGATCAGCTTGGCCGTCCGGTCCCAGAGCTGGCGGGCCACCTCCGGGTCGCGGGCCTGGGCGTTGCCTGGCGTCTCGGGCTTGAGCCGGTTGAAGTACCTGCCGTTCAGGTCCGCGGGATCGGCGGCAGTGGCCAGGTGAATCATTGGCTCGGCGCCGCGGCTCGGGCCGGCGATTGCCATCCGACCGAGCCAGGAGTTCATGAGGTTGTGGAAGAACGGGCTGTCGCGGCCGACGTCGGTGACGACCAGCCCGGGGTGGAAGGCCATCGCGGTGACGCCGGTGCCTTCCGTGCGCCGGGCGAGTTCTGAGGTGAACAAGATGGTCGCGAGCTTGGATTCGCCGTAGGCCCGCCGCTGCTTGCGCTCGCGACGGGTGCCGTCGAGGTCGGCTAGGTCCACCGACGCGTTCTTGTAGGCGTTGCTGCCGGTGTTGATCACCCTGGCCCCGGCGGGATTCGCGCCCAGCCTCGGCAGCAGGAGGGTGGTCAGCAGGTACGGCGCCAGGTAGTTGACCTGGAACGTCAGTTCATAGCCGTCGGTGCTGATGGTCCTGGTCATGAAGATAGCGCCCGCGTTATTGGCCAGGATGTCGATCTGCTCGTAGTCGGCGAGCAGATCGGCGGCCAGCCGGCGTACGTCGTCGAGCTGGGTGAAGTCCGCCAGATAGGCCTGGCCGCCTGCGCTCTGGGCGACCGCTTCCGTCTTCTCCTTTGACCGGCCGACCACTGCGACGGTGGCGCCCAGGCCGGCGAACTGGCGGGCTGCCTCGGCGCCGATCCCCGAACTGGCACCGGTGATCACGACGGTTTTGCCGCGCAAGCTGTCCCTCATCTCAGGCATCTCAGGTCGGCCGGCGCGTCCTGGGCAACGACGCGACGACCAGGTCATAGGAGTCTTTGAGCAGGTCAGTCACCATGGCCTCGGCCAGCGAGCCGTCGATCGTGATGGTGTTCCAGTGCCGCTTGTTCAGGTGGTAACCGGGCGTGATCGCCGGATAGGTAGCCCGCAGGTGCGGGGCGAGTTCGGCGTCGCACTTCAGGCTCACCTGCAGCGGCGCCGCGTCGAGGGCGCTCAGCGCGAACATCTTGCCGCCGACCTTGAACACCGAGACCTCGTCGTTGAACGGGAACTCTTCTCCTGCCCCGGGCAGCGCCAGGCACAGGTCCTTCAGCCTCGCGGCGTCCATGGTCAGTCCGAGGCCTTCAGAGTCGCTGCTCCCCCGGTCAGTTCGGCGACCTGGGCGGCGAAGCCTGGGTAACTAGTCGCCACCGAGTCCCAGGTACGGATCCTGGTGGAGCCTGCTACGGCCAGGCCGCAGACGCAGGCCGCCATCGCGAGCCGGTGATCGCCGCGCGCGTCCACGACCGCGTCGCCGTGCGGCTGGCCGCCCGGAATGATCATGCCGTCAGCGGTCTCGGTCGCGCCGACGCCGAAGGCGTTGAGCATGGCGACCGTCGAAGCGATCCGGTCGCTTTCCTTGACCCGCAGTTCCGCCGCGCCGCTGATGACCGTGGTTCCCTGCGCGAAGGCGGCAGCAACCGCGACGGCGGGCACCTCGTCGATCAGGGCCGGAATTTCATCCGGGCCGATGGCGATGCCGCGCAGCGTGCTGGTGGACGCTCGCACCGTCCCTTCGGCGACGCTGACCTCAAGGTTGGCTCCCATCCGGCGCAGCACGTCGAGGAAGCCCGCCCGGCCGTAGCCGAGGTACACCCCTTCGACGGTGATCTGGCTGTCCGGGCAGATCAGGCCGGCCACGACCCAGAAGGCCGCCTGGGAAGGATCGCCGGGGACGACGATCTTGGCGGCGGACAGCTGAGCCGGGCGTACCGTCACTGACGCACCGTCGAGGTGTACGTCGCCGCCGAACTCGGCCAGCAGTTCCTCGGTGTGCCGGCGGGTCGGGACGGATTCGCGGACGGTGGTCGATCCGGTCGCGAACAGGCCGGCGAGCAAGACGGCCGATTTCACCTGGGCGCTGACCACCGGCGGCGAGTAGTCGATCCCGGTCAGGCCGCCGCCGCGGATCGCGAGCGGGGCCAGCCGTCCGCCGGCCCGGCCCTCGATCCTGGCGCCCATCGCCCGAAGCGGCTCGACCACCCGGTCCATCGGGCGGGTGACCAGGGATTCGTCGCCGGTCAGCACGGTGAACGCGTCCTGCCCGGCGCAGACGCCGGCGACCAGGCGCATCCCCGTGCCCGAGTTACCGAGGTCCAGCGGCGCGGATGGCTCGGTGAGGGTGCCGCCCGTCACCGCGAGCGCCATCCCGGCGCGCGGTCGGCCCCGCGGACCCGGCTCCGGCTCGACGTCTTCGACCTCGGCTCCGAACTGCTCGATCGCTCGCCGGGTCCGCTGGACGTCGTCGCCCAGCGAGACGCCGCTCGCATAAGTGGTGCCGTGGGCGATCGCGGCCAGCAGCAGCACCCGATGCGAGATCGACTTGTCGCCAGGGACCGACAGGTTTCCGGTAAGGGCGGCCGGGCCGGTCAGCTCCACCGACCTGGCCGCGTCGATCGCGCCGGGCGTGTCCTCCGTTGCCATGCACTCAGTATCTCAGTGCCGAGACCGTTCAAGCCGGCCTGGCGTGGCAGCAATGCTCGCGCAGCCGGGTAAGCGCGGCCCTTCTGGTCGCGTCGTCGTCTTGATCGTGGGCCCGCTCAGTGGCGTAGGCCTGCAGCAGGCCGAGCATCCGATAGCGGCCATCGGCCGAGCGCTGGATCAGGTAAGCGCGGTGCAGCGCTTCGACCAGGAGCCGGGCCCGCTCAGCCGGAAATCCGGTGAGGGCCGCGACCGTCAACGGGTCGAAATCGGGGCCAGAATACAGGCCGAGCATGCGGAACGCGTAGGCCTGGTCGGCTTCCAGCCGCTGGTAGGACCAGGAGAACACGGAGCGGATGGCGGTACGCGGATCGTCACCGCTGACGTCGAGTAGCTGCAGCCGCTGCCGCCGATCGGCCAGTTCGCCCGCCAGATCGGAAAGGTCAGCTCCAGGCCGCGCAGACACCAGTTCGGCGGCCAGCCGCAGCGCGAGCGGAAGCCGCGAGCATCGCTCGGCCAGCACCCGCCGCCCGGCCCAGTCCACCTCGGCGCGCGGCCCGATCAGCGCGCAGAGCAACTCGGCGGACTCCTCGGGGGTCAGTACCTCCAGGTCCAGCCGGTGCGCGCCATCGCCGACCACCAGCCCGGTAAGCGCGTTGCGGCTGGTGACTAGTACGGCGCTCCCGGCGGTGCCCGGCAGCAACGGCCGCACCTGCTCGGCGGAACTGGCATTGTCAAGCAGCACCAGCATCCGGCGGCCGGCCAGCAGGCTCCGGTAGCGGGCGGCTCTCGCCTCGAGTTCGGCCGGTATCTCATGGCCAGGCACCTCAAGTGCGCGCAGCAGCCCCGCCAGCGCCTGCGCCGGGTCGACCGGGTCGCCGCAGTCAAAGCCGCGCAGGTTCACGAACAGCTGCCCGTCAGGGAACCGGTGCGCGACCTCATGCGCCAGGTGCAAGGCCAAGGACGTCTTGCCGACGCCGGCCGTGCCGCCGAGAAGGAGCACCACAACGGTCTTCGGGCAGTGACCGCCGGGGAGCAGCCGCGCCGTCAGCGCGTCCAGTTCCTGACCGCGGCCGGTGAACAGGCCTGGAGCGGCCGGCAGTTGCCTGGGTGGCGGCGAGATGGCCAGCCGGGCCTGGTGCGGCGCGTCGAGCAGGCCCGCGTCGGCGACGAGGATCCGCTGATGCAGTTCGCGAAGCTCGAGGCCGGGCTCCGCGCCGAGTTCTCTGACCAGGATCTGGCGGGCAAGGCGGTAGGCGGCCAGCGCCTCGCCCTGGCGCCCGCACCGGTACAGGGCCAGCATGAGCTGGGCGTGGAACCGTTCCCGCAGCGGATAGTCGACGGCCAGCGTCTGGAGCTCAGGCAGCAGTTCGCTATCCCAGCCGAGGTGCAGCCCGGCCTCGATCCGCCATTCGGTGGCCTGCAGGCGCAGCTGCTCCAGCCTCGACGACTCATCGCGCTGCAAGGTTAACGAAGGCACGTCGGCCATCGCGGCGCCGCGCCAGAGCCCGAGGGCCTCGCCGAGCAGCGCGGACGCCCGGGCCCAGGAGCCGTCCCGCACCGCGTCGCCGCCGTCCCGGCACAAGCTGGTGAACCGGAGCAGGTCCACCTCGTTCTTGCCGGCGCTCACGAGGTAGCCCGGATAGCGGGTCACCACCCTGGCTCCGGCCCGCGGTCCGAGTACTTGCCGTAGCCGCTTCACGTAGCTGCGTAAGGTGGCCGCAGAACCCGGCGGCGGCATCCCGTCCCAGACCAGCTCGGCAAGCTCACCGGCCGGGACCACCCGGCCCGCGCGCACCAGCATCGCCGCCAGCAGTACCCGCTGCCGCGCGGCCGGAATCGCGATGTCCTGGTCACCATCATTTACCAGCATCGGTCCCAATAGCCCGAATTTCATGCAGCCTCCCGGGCAGTGTCGCCAGGTTCAGACTCCGGGTTCAGGCGGATTCGGCTGGATTCACACAGGTGCGGGGCGGGCCCGCGGGTAGCGAACCACGCCGAGCACGTCACGATCGTCGATCAGCCCGAGCTGCCGGGAATCCAGCCCGTCCGGCGCGTCGCTCCGCACCAGCAGCCGGCCCGCCGGCACGACCGCCACCGCGGCCTGCTCGCTCAGATCGGCGGGAACCGGATCACCAGCTACCGCGACGGCCCGCTTGACCAGCCAGTCGACGTCGTAGACCCGGGAGGAGGGCCGGAACACCACGACCTGGCCTGCCTGGTAGCCGCCGCGCCTAACCAGCAGTCGCTGGCCGTTGCGGTAGGTCGGCGCCATGCTGTCGCCCCTGACCGTGATCAGGATGAGCTTGCGCCTGGCCCAGGCCAGGGTCAGGCAGCCGGCCGCGAGCGCCGCGACCGTGCCGGTGACCACTACCCGGCGAGCCTTCATGACGTGCGTACCAGGAACGCGAGATCGTCCCAGCGAACGAGGGCTACCGCCGCCAGCACGGCCAGGCCGAAGGCCAGGACCAGTGCCGCGGCCGTAGCGTGGCCGTGGCTGATCGGCTCGATCACCAGGCCCGCTAACGCCTCCGCCAGCAGCACGATGTTCCTGGCGATCTGGGCCGGCCCGATCGGGGCCGCGCTCGCGCCGAAGCACCGGCACCGAACCCGGTGGCCTTTCGCGACTTCCGCCCCCGTCACGATCGTGAAGCCGGCCAGCAACAGCGCGCCAAGGCCGAACCCGAAGGCGACGGTGCCGGGTATCGCGAGCAGCACCACCACCGCGGCTTCTAATAGCGGGATGAGCCGCGCGGCGCCGGCCCGACCGGGGCGCGGCAGCCAGCCGATGTCGCCCAGCGAACTGGCGAACTCGCCGAACGCGGACGCGGAGCGCACCTTCGAGAGGAAGGCTACGGCGAAGACAACAGCCAGGATCGTGCGCAGTGCTATCTCAACCACGGCCATTTCGTCCTCCTTCAGTCAGGCGGCTTGAGTTCAGGCGGATTGATGGGTGGTGGAATGCATTATTGGCCGGATCCGGTCGTCCTGGTAAGCGCTGGCTTGCAACGTGAACAAGCGCGCGTAGCTGCCGCCTGCTGTCATCAGCTGGTCGTGGGTGCCCGCCTCGCTGATCCGGCCGGACTCGAGCACCAGAATGCGGTTCGCTTCCCTGACCGCGCTGAGCCGGTGCGAGACCAGCAGGCTGGTACGCCCTTGCCGGTGGGTGGCGAGCGACTGGTGAATGCCGTATTCGGCCTCGGCGTCCAGGCCAGAGCTGGGCTCGTCGAGAACCATCAGGTCGGCCTCGGGCCTCATCAGGGTCCTGGCCAGCACCAGCCGCTGGTTCTGGCCGCCGGACAATGCGGTGCCCGCTTCCCCGTCTTCGGTAGCAAAGGCCCGGCTAAGCATCGTGTCGTAGCCGCGCGGCAGCCGGCGGATGCTGTCGTCCATACCCACCAGACGTGCGGCCGAGATTATTCGTTGCCGATCATCGAGAGCTGACAGGTCCCCGATTCCGACGTTCTCCGCCGCGGTCAGGTCGTAGGTCAGGAAATCCTGGAACGTCACGGCCAGCCGCTTGCGAAGCTCGGCTGGATCGAGCTCGCGCAGATCACAGCCATCCCAGAAGATGGATCCGCGCTGCGGGTCATAGAGCCGGCACAGCAGCTTGACCAGCGTGCTCTTTCCCGAGCCGTTGATGCCCACCAGTGCGGTCGCCTGGCCGAACGGCAGTTCACCGGTGACGCCGCGCAGCACCCAGGGCCGGTCCTCGCCGTAGCGGAACCAGACATCGGCCAGCGTGATCCCCTGCCGCAGCTTCGGGACCGCCCGGCCCGCATTGGCCGGCGGGGTCGCGAGGTCAGATCCGATATTCAAGATCGCGGCGTAGTGCGGGAGCAGGCGCAGCGCAGTGCCGAAGCCGGCCGCCTGCGACACCGTGCCCATCAGCGCGCCCTGCGTGCCGCCGGCCGCCGCCAGGAACATGACAAAGGCGCCGACGCCGATCCGGCCCTGCGCCGCCTGAACCCCTACGATCGCTGCTCCTCCGGCGGTGAGCATCGTGCCGAGGAGGTTGAGACCGCCTTCGGTCCACGCGGTCCGGCGCTTGACCACGTAGTCGGCGGTGGTGGCGTCCCGCAGCGCGGACACCATCCGGGACCTGAAGTACTCTCCGGTGCCGAGTAGCCGGGCTTCCATCACCGCCTTCGGATCGGACAACAGCGCTCGGGTCAGGAACCACTCGCGATAACGGCCCATCACGGCCTCGGTGGTGCGCGCCTGCTGCCTGGTCAGGAACACCTGGACGATGGCCGTCGGCACGCAGGCGGCCACCAGCAGCAAGATCATCGGCGGCCAGGTCGCGATGAGGATGCCGGTGTAGCCCGCGACGGTCGTGCCGCTCTGCAGGACCGAGGACAGCACCGAACTCAACGCCATCGGCGCCTCGTCGGCCGCCTGCTCGGCCAGCCGCAGGTCGTCCTGAAACTTGGGGCGCTCGAAGTGACGCAGACCCTGGATCCGGTTGACGGCGCCGTACAGATCCGAGGTCACGGCTACCGCGATGGTTCGCTGGCAGCCGGTCGCGATCAGCGAGGACACATTGCCGATCCCGATGTTGAAGCCGGTCAGCAGGACCAGGACAGCCGCGAGCACGGCGACCGCCGCGGCCGCTGGATCAGCGCCGGTGAGGTGGTCGATGAGTCCCCGCAGCACCCAGGCGGCCGCCGGGGAGATCGCACCGGTCACGATGGCCAGCGCGATGGTGGCGATCCACGTGGTCCGGCCCGCCCGCCACGCCGTGACCAGCGCGAGCCTCACTGGTGCGCGGTCTCCAGCACCCGGCCGACCTTGTACTCGGACGTGCGGACAATGCCGCCTTCGATCCCCAGCACCGACGGGAAGCCATCGACGCCGAACGCCCGCAGGACCGGATGCGAGGCGGAGATCTCGGCTACCCGGGTGCCCTGCGGCATGTCCGCGGCGACGTTCAGCACCGCGTTGTCCTGGTCCTGGTCGGTCGCGTTGATCAGGACATACATGGGGAACGACAACGGCGCCGGCAGGTCACGGAGTTCAGCGATCGCTGCCTGGCACGGCTCGCAGGTCGTGGTCAGGAAGATGACGATGCTGGCCTGGTCCATCAGGTCCGCCAGCGTGAATACGCCGCCGGTGAGCAATTCCACCTCGAAATCGCCGACCTGACGGCCGGCGGCCGGGGACGGATTGCCGCCGCTCCCGCCTTGCATCCTGGCCTGCAGGGCGGAGAGCCGCCGGATCACGGCGAAGCTCAGCAGCAGATCCGCGCCGGCCACGATACCGACCACCACGACGACCGCTATCAAGATCCCGATCAAGGCGTCACCCTCCTAGCCGAAGCAGCTCGCATCCCGTTCAGCCGCCATGATGCGCGCGGGGTGTGGCGTCAGCGTGGCGCGCCTGCCCGCCCGCTGGGCCGAGGCGGTGCTGCCTGGGCAGCGCAGGCAGGTCGGATGACGATCGGCCGCGGCCTTCGCGCCACCGCCGCGCCACGGCCGACAGCGCACGCTGGAGGCGTTGGAGCCGGTGAAACCGGCTGGCAATCAGCAAGGAGGCACTATGAAAGCTGCAATGAGCAGGCTGGGCGACGCGATGCTCGCGGCCGTCCTGCCGTCGGTCGAAGCAGGCGCCTGCTGCGTCGACGTGGGCACGAAGTGCAAGTGCGCGTCACCATGCGGCGTCACCTGGTGCACGCAGTACTACTTCACCTGTCTCTGCGCGTGCGGGCAAGCAGTCGGCCGCTGCTGAGGCGCCACCCGTTATCACCGGGGGCGCTGTCCCGGCGCCCCCGGCCCCGGGCGATTGGCCGCATAATGGGCACCGATGACACCAGCAGGCGGCGCGCCGCTCAATCTCCTTGATCCCCTGCTGTACGCGGGCGACCCGGCCCCGGACTACCGGTGGCTGCGCGAGGAGGCACCGGCCTACTGGGATCCGGTGAACGAGATCTGGGGGATCTCCCGGTTCGCGGACGTACTGGCCATCGAGCGCGATCCGGCCCGGTACAGCTCGGCCAAGGGCAGCCGCCCGCTGATCGAGATGACCGCCTCGATGATCAATCGCGATGATCCGCGGCACGGCCGGCAGCGCAGGCTCCTGTCCGGGCGGTTCACGCCCAGGGCAGTTGGCCGGCACGCCGACCGCGTCCGCGCCATCGTGGCCGAGCTGGTCGCGGCGGCGGCGGCCGCCGCCAAGGGAACGCTCGAGGTGGTCAGCGAGATCGCGGCACCGCTGCCGTCGATGGTCATCGCCGAACTGCTCGGGTTCGACCGGGCCCGGTGGCGCGACTGCATGCGCTGGTCCGAGGTGACGATGAGCTCGGCCGGCTTCCTTAACGGCGACCCCCGCCAGCCGCCAGGCTCGCCCGAAGCCATCGACGAGTTCGTGGCCGCGTTCGTCGAGCTGATCGCGGCCCGCCGGGCCGACCCGCGTGATGACCTGGTCTCGGCCTGGGTGCACGGCACGGTCGACGGCCAGCCGCTTGACCTTCCTGAGATCATCCAGGAGGGCATGCTGCTGCTCGATGGCGGGGCCGAGACGACCCGTTCGGTCATCGGGCAGACGGTCTGGAATCTCGCCCGGTTCGACGATCAGCGTCAAATCCTGCTGGCCGATCCGGCGATGATCGGGACGACGGCGGTCGAGGAGTTCATCCGCTACGCCACTCCCGTGCTGAACATGCGCCGGACCGTCACCGCCGAGCACGAGCTGCACGGGCAGCGACTGCGCGAAGGCGACCAGGTTCTGCTCATGTACGCGGCCGCCAATGGCGACGAGCGCGAGTTCGCCGATCCCGACCGGTTCGACGTGACCCGGCGCCATAACCACCACGCCGCTTTCGGTTTCGGCACGCACTTCTGCCTGGGCGCACATCTGGCCCGGCTGGAATTGCGGGAGTTGTTCTCGGAGTTGCTCCGCATTCTTCCCGGATTCCGGCTTTTGCCCGGCCACGAGCCGGAGTTCGCTCCTGGCTACTTCACCCGAACGCTGGCCGAACTATGGGTTGAACTCACCCCAACTCACTAAGCGTCGCCCAAAGGGGCACGCCTGCGCGCCATCTTTCCTGCCTTTAACCGTAGGATCAGACTGCCATTTTTAGCAATCTTGCAGGAAGTAGCATCCTTGATGACGTCTCGACAGGTCCGCCGCGCTAGGCCGGCACTGATCACGCGAG
This sequence comes from Streptosporangiaceae bacterium, assembly GCA_036501205.1. Classification (GTDB taxonomy): domain Bacteria; phylum Actinomycetota; class Actinomycetes; order Streptosporangiales; family Streptosporangiaceae; genus Chersky-822. The sequence continues at coordinate 30,024 of DASYAT010000010.1, forward strand.
CCGCGACAGTGGCGGTGGCCGCGGCGGCGCTTGGCGTCGGGGCCGCGCTTGGCGTCGGGGCCGCGCCAGCGCTGGCGGCATCAGCCGCGGCGGCGACCTCGGTTAGCCTGGCGACGCCGGCGAGCCCAGCCGCTCCCGCGCTGCCCACTGGCTGCAGTCAGTCTGGAGCGACGGTCACCTGCAAGTACACATCGACGGGCGAGCATCAGTTCGGGGTACCGGCCGGGGTCACCTCGGTTACGGCGACCGTTGTCGGCGGCCAGGGCGGCGAGGACTTCGGGGAGGGCACACCCGGCGGACTCGGAGCAGTGGCGACCGGCACCCTCTCAGTGACGCCCGGCCAGGCCATCTTCGCGGAGGTCGGCATCCTCGGCGGGGCCGCGGGCCAGTTGTTTCCAGGGTTCTCCGACAGCGGTGCCGGCGGTGGTGAATCGGACGTGCGTCTCTGCCCGGCCGCCGCCGGCCAGCCGTGTACGTCCGGCTCGACTCTGGCATCCCGGCTGATCGTCGCTGGCGGTGGCGGCGGCTCGGGTGACTTCGGCGCCGCGCCGGGAGCGGCGGGCACCCCGACTCCAGGCGGCGATGGCGGGGCGGCATCCTCCGGCGCGCACAACGCGACTTCCGGCGACGGAGCGACCTCGACCGCGCCCGGCCTGGGCGGCGCCGGCTGTGATGGCGGCGGGGCTGGCTCGCCCGGCGCGGCCGCCGGCGGGGCGGGCGGCAACGCGGGCTCGGCGAACGGCGTGGATGGCGTCAGCGGCGGCGGTGGCGGGGCGGGCTGGTTCGGCGGCGGGGCCGGCGGCGGCTGCTCCCACGCCAATGACGACGCCGGGTCTGGCGGCGGCGGGTCAAGCCATGCCGCGTCCTCGGTCACCGGCGTGTCGTTCTCGCAGCCCGCCGCAGGCCAGGCGCCCTCGGTGTCAATCAGCTACACCGTGCTGACCGTAACCACCTCGGCCCTGCCGAGCGGGACCCTCGGCGGAAGCTACTCGACGACGCTGGCCGCCGCCGGCGGTACTACGCCGTTCACCTGGACGCTGCTGGGCGGCTCGCTTCCTGACGGCCTGACGCTGAGCAGCGGCGGCACGATCGCGG
>DASYAT010000011.1:0-11733 GCA_036501205.1 Streptosporangiaceae bacterium
ACATCCAGGACAACCCCCGCCGCTACCACACCTACGGCGAACAAGCCCGCGACACCTACACCAAAAAATTCGACCCCGACCGCAACATCGACCAGCTACTCGAGATCTACCGCTTCGCCATCACCAACCCAGCCTGACACCCGGAATGAGGCACACGGCCGGGCCTGCTTGCGGCTGAGAGACCTGAGTCCCCCGCTAGAACGGGTTCGCCTGACAGGCCGGAAACGCACTCACGGCTAACCGGATGGTTGGTCCGGCAGATGAATGCGCATATTCATCCTCGAAATCCCAGATGAAAAGGCATATTCATCTGTTTCTGGAAGATGATCTGGCGGGCTGGCTTGGGGCGATCGTGATCGGAAAGCACTCGCGTGACTGATGTGGATCTGAGATGAATTGCTGACCGGGCTCGATCGGCAGCGAAAGCAGGACCTGCTCGGGCGAGCGGATTAGTTACATGGCCTGGGCCAGCTATTCGCGATCTCCCGATTCGCCATCACTTGGCCAGCCTGACCTGGCCTTGCCGGTGGCTAGCGAGGCGACCACTCGGCTGCCATTGCTAACCGGTCTTGGCCCGCTGCCATGGTCGCGGTGGTCGGCCTGGCCCTGGTTAGGACCAGTGGCCTCGCCTCCGCCGGGCTGCGGCTGTGCGCCGGACGGGACCTGTCCGCCGGGCTGGGGTTGTCCGCCTTGCTGCGGCTGTCCACCGGGCTGGGGCTGTCCGCCGGGCTGTGAATGTCCGGTGGGCTGGGTCTGGTGGTCAGGTCCAGGTCGCTTCGCCGCTGGCTGCGGCTTCGAGACGGGCAACTCGGGCTTGAGCTCGTCGGCCGCGCCCGGGGTGAAGCCGAGGCTCTCATCGCCGCGATCGGCGCCGAGCAAGATCGCGCCGGTCAGCGGCGTACCCGACACCCTGATCATCTCGCCGATGGCGTGCACCTTCATGACCGAGCACCGACCGGTCGTCAGCATGACGATGGCGCCGCCGGCCCAGGTCGGCAGATGGTCGGCGCCCATGGCCGGGTCCAGGCACATCAAGGTGAGCATGATGTCCGCGGTCCTGAAGGCCTTGTCGACTTGCTGGTCGAAGGGCGAGGGCGGCAGCCCGGAGGACGCGGCCCGGTCAATTGGCCCGGTCGGCGTTCCGCTGCCTGACTCGGGGATCGCGATCAGCACCTCGTGACCGTCGGCCTCGGCCAGCGTCACACCCGCGCCAGGCAGCTTGAGCAGACGGCCGACCGTCATGCCAGGGGTTAGATCCGCGATCAGGACCCGCTTGCCTTCGCGTGCGTACGACGACGCGAGCGACACCAGCGAAATCGCGGGCACTCGCAAGTCGTCGCCAGGCACGACCGCGAGCACCGCGGCGTGCTCGCTCGGCGGCAGTGACTTGCGCAGGTGCGTGACGATCTGCCTTACCGCCGGTCGCTGCGCCGCGCTGGAGACGGACCTGGTCGCGAAGCCGCCCAGTCGGCCGACGCTGAGCTGCACCGGGCCGCCGAGCGCGCGGGCCACGTCGTCGCGGCGGCGCAGCCGCCTGGAGATCAGCGCTTGCAGGATGACCAGGCTAAGTCCGACCGCCAGGCCGCCCAACAGGCCACCGCCGTAGTACAGCACCGGGTACCTGAGATGCGAGCGCGGAATCGCCGTGGCCGGATCGAGCACCTGGCTGCCGTGGATCATCGCGCTCGTTTGGACCGCTGCCGTCGCCTCCTCGGATTGCGCGGCCTGCACGAGCCCGGTAAGCGAGGCCTTCTGCGTGCGCAGCTCACTGGTAAGCGTGGCCAGTTGGGTTTGCTGCTCCGTCGTCAGGCCGCTGTGCGGCAAGGCGGCTATCCGGGTCGTGAGCGAGACCACCCTGGCCTTGCCATCGTCGATCTGCCGGGTGAGCGCGGCGGTCGTATTTTGCTCGGCTGACCGCAGTTCAGCGTTCCTGATCTCCAGGAAGGCCGTCGCCGTGGCCCGCGCGGCGCTGACCGAGGCCGCCGAGGACCCGCCCTTCACGACGATCTGGATAACGCGGTCGGTGACCGAGCTGACCGCCAGGTCGGCGGAGAACGACTCAACCGCCTTGTCCGAGATCGGCAGATGGAGGCTGCGCATCGCGCTCAGGGCCACGGTGCGGCTCTGTACCAGCGCCACCTCGGTGAGGCTCTGGTCAGTCGGCGGCAGGTCCGGGCTCTGGGTCACCAGCACTGAGGTAACCGCTTTGTAAGGCGGCGGTTTCACGCTCAGGGCGGCCGCGCCGAGCACGAGCCCGACCAGTGCGGTGAGGATCCACACCACAGCGCGACGGCGGATCACCGGACCAAGTGGCGGCCTGCTTGGGGTGCCGATGCCGAGCGCGCCAAATTCATCCGCACCGTACTCGGCAGCGTATTCACCAGAGGCGGTGAAGTCATCATCGGTCCACATGGCCGACTCGCCGCCACGCTGGGGCTCGCCGTGATGGGGCTCGCCCTGCTGGGGCCTCACGCCCGCGCCTTCACGACCGGTCAGGTCGGCAGGGCCCAGAGCTTCCGGTTCCTCGGGGCTGCGGCGGTTCATCCGCCCTCCACTGGAGCTCATCGGGCGCTGTGCCATACGGCGTCGGACGTCAACCATGATACGGCGAGCAAACCACTACCCGACGATCTAGATTTACTCGCATCAACGAACTGCAATCTGGTGCAAAGCGGGAGATCAGCGGCCGAAACACCGGTGCCGACCAGGGCAAACGCGGGGACCCGGCGCCCGAGGCCCTCCGAATACCAGCCGAGAATCTGGTCTTCCTCACCTTTATGCAGAGCCCATTCCAGGCTTGTCGGCAGGTCGATGCGGGCTGACCCAGGGGCCAGGGCGGCGGGCCAGCTCAGCGTCGCGCTGTGTTGCGACAGTTCGACCTCGACCTGCGGGCCGAAGTGAAAGGCGAGCTTGATTTCGTGCGGGCCACCGTCGAGCTCATCGACGATATCGATGCCGCGGGCGGCCCGATCGAGCCGTACGCACCGGCGGTGCTGGGCCGGAGGCCGCAGCGAGGCGTACCCCGTGTGCTCGGCCGTCCACTCAACCGCGTCCCCGACATCCTTGACGTCCAGTTCCCTGGCGTCAGCGTGCCGCACCCACAGGAACGGGCCGCCTTCTTTGGACTGGCTCTGACCTGCTATCTCGACCGTGTTGTGCGCGATCGTCGAGCGGAAGTAGGACCGCCACGCAGGTTCACCGTGATAGCAGTAAGTACCCGGGTCCGCCAGGACATCGACGCCTCCGTAGCGCACCTCAACCGAGAGCGCGTCCGCGTGCGCGTGCGCCGCGATGCTCAGGAAGCCGTGCGGCCCGCCGTCACAGCGACACCAGATCTCAGGAGTGTCGTCTTCGGCGGTACGCAAGATCGTCATGCCCGCACCGTCGAATCGCCACGGCCGCTGCGCGGGTCGGCCAGGGACACTGCGGAGGGAACCCATGACCGAACCCGCGACGGCGCTGCGGACATCAGGTGCGACCGGCGGCCACCAGCTGAGCGGGCCGATCGTCGCCGCGGCCAGCGCCAGCAGCGACGAGACGCCGCGGCCGGCCGGAGCGTCGAGCAGCAGCACCTGCCCTTCGTCACCGTCACCCTGCCTGGGCGGCCGCCCGGTCTCATCCAGCATGGCCACTGCGCTGTCCACGGTGGCGGCCAGCCGCTGCCAGGCTTGCTCGCCGAGCGGATGACCCGCCGTTTCGGCTTCGATCGCCGCGACCAGGGCAAGTTCGGCGACGAAGTACTGATACTCAGAGGCCAGCTCGCGATTGACGCCAGAAGAGAAGGTGTTCGCGATCAGCTCACGTTCGAGCAGCCGGCCGGCGTCCCGCCGCCATTTCCCGCTCTCGGCGAACCAGCCGAAGGCGCAACTGGCCGCGAGCTGCCCGGCGGCCTCGGCAATCACGTGGTTGTTGGCCGACGAACCGCGACTGCGGAAGGCGGCCAGGTACTGCTGGTGCCACCTGATCTGCGCAAGCGCCAGGTCGTTGCGCTCGAACAGGTCACTCACCGGCGGCCAGTCATCGAGCAGTCGCCTGATCCAGACCAGGCTGATCAAGCGGATGCCGACTTCGATGCCGCTCGTCCAGTGCACGCCGGTGAGGAACGGATTGCTCTGCCACCATGACCGGAGCTGATCCGCGACCCGGTCGGCGTAGCGATCGTCGCGGCTGATGAACCAGGCGGCCGAGAGCAGCGTGAGGTGGTGCAGCCGGGAGATTTCCCAGACCTGCTTGATGTTGCCGGTCACCGATTCGCTGCGGTGGTTGATGCTGAACGCGTACTGGTCAGCGGGCGCCCGCTTGCCGGTGACCGGGTCGGAGAACCAGTCGGGCGCCACTAGGTCGGCCCGGTGCACGCCGAGCACTTCCCATTCGCCGTCCATAAGCCGGTCGGCTGCGGCCAGAAGCTCTAGCCGGGCCGGACTCGGCACTAGGTCACGGGCCTGCGCCGGCAGCGTGACGGTCAATTCCCGGCCCTCGGCGAGCCCGGGCGGAGCACCGCTGTCCTGCCAGCGCTTGACCTGCCGAGCCGACCAGGCCTTGCGCAGAACCTGGTCGCGGGTGCGCCAGGCAACCTCACTCGGCGACATCCGCGCGGCCCGCTGCAGATACCAGCCAAGGCGCGAAAGGTCCATCACGCTCACACCCGCTCCGGCCCGTGTCTACCAACATCAGCAGGGCGGCCGCTGGCGAGGCTTTCGCCGATCGCGAGCGTTGCCCGGGTCGTGGCCAGCAGCGAGTCGAGCGAGATCGGCAGCGGCCCGCCAGCCAGGCAGGCGGAGACGAACGCGGCCATCTGGCCCGCCTGACCCTTGTCCTGGCCGCCCCGCGAGCGGGTGCCGGTCGTGCGCTTGCCTGCCCAGACGGTCGCGCTCTTGAAATTGTCCAGGCGAGCGTTCCGGCCGCCGCCGGTCGCGTCGAACGTTTCCTTCGGGTACCTGGAGTTGCCGCCGGTGAGGTAGGAGATCGTGCCGACCGCGCCGTTGCCGAACCGCACCGTCGCCTGCACGTCATCGCGCTCCAGGCCACCGAGGGCGTAGACCTCGACCGGGACGCTGTCGGCCCACCAGCTCAGCGTGTCGATGAAGTGCCCGCCCTCGCCGATGAACCTGGAGCCTTCCAGCTCGTCGTTGAGATACCAGCTGCTTGATTCGAGCTGCCCGGCGTTGACCAGGTAGCGCATCGCGGAACCGGCCCCGTCGGCCGAGCCAGCCCCGGAGGACGGCCCCCCGGAACCCCCCGCCGCGCTGAACTGCGACTTCAGCTGGCCGAGCAGCGGCGCGAACCGCCGGTTGAAACCCACCATGAGCCGGTCGTTGCCGGTGCTCGCGACGGTCTCGGCGATCTGGTCGACCTGGTCGGTGGTCAGCGCCAGCGGCTTCTCGACGAACACCGCCTTGCCGGTGCGCAGGGCCCGGCAGACGAAGTCAGCGTGGGTGTGGTGGCGGGTCACGATGAAGATCGCGTCCAGCCCGTCGTCCTCGAGCACGGCGTCAGCGGCGGTCGACGCCTCCGCGAACCCGAACCGGCGCTGGGCGTTGACGGCGGACAGCGACTTGGTCGTCGCGACGCGCGCGAGCCGGACCCCGTCCAGCTTGGCCAGGTGCGGCAGCAGCATCGACGAGGCATAGTTGCCAGCGCCGATGAAACCGACTGCCAGTTCCTTCTGGCCAGCCGGGCGCGGCGCCGGACGACCCTCAGCTAGCTTGAGGCTCGTGGCCGGGGCCTGCTCAGCGGCCTCGCCCGCCGGGTACTCAAGCAATACCCCGATCGCGGAGCTGGTCAGGGGGGACGACCCCGCAGAACCCCCCGCGGTGAGCTTGCCCGAGGTCAGGTCGCTGTAGACCTCGGTGGCGCGGTCAAGCGCGAATACGCCGGATACCAGCGAATCAACCTCAAGGTCGCCCCGGGCGATGAGGTCAAGGAAGCAGGCGAGGTTGCGCCGCTCGGTCCAGCGGACATATCCGGCCGGATAGTCGATGCCTTCGAGTTCGTACCGGTCGTCATAGCGGCCAGGACCGTAGGACCGGGAGAACCGGACGTCGAGTTCCTTGTCGTAGTAGGCATTCCACGGCAGGTCGAGCTTGGTCTTGCCGATGTCGACGATCGTCGCCCGGTCGCGGGCCAGCTTGGCGGCGGTCTCCACCGGCCCGTTCGAGGCCCCGCCGGCCGCCAGCAGCACCTGGTCGGCACCGCGCCCATCGGTGAGCCCGGCCAGCGCGTGGGTGATCGCCGCGATCCCATCGTCGGTGGGCGCCACGCACAGCACCGCGCCCGCCTTCTCGGCCAGCCGGCAGCGATCCTCAATGACGTCGATACCGACCACTCGGACGCCGGCCGCGATCAGCAGCCTGACGACGAGCTGGCCGACCAGGCCGAGGCCGATCACGCAGGCGGTATCGCCAAGCTGGGCCTCAGCGCGCCTGACCCCCTGCATCGCGATCGCGCCGACGGTGGCGAAGGCGGCGTGCTCAGGGGCGACCCCCTCCGGCACCGGAACGCACAAGTTGACCGGGACCCAGTTGTATTCGGCGTGCAGCGCGTGCTCGTTACCGGCCGCCGCGACCAGTTGCCCGACCTTGAACTCCTCGGCGCCCCGGCCGACCTCGGTCACCACGCCGCACAGCGAGTAGCCGAGCGGGGTGTAGGAGTCGAGCCGGTCCATGACCTTCTTGTAGGTGGCCATCGCGCCCTGCTGAGCGACCGAGTCGAGCACCTTGCGGACCTGGTCGGGGCGCGCCCTGGCCTTGCCGATCATCGACAGCTTGGCCTCGGTCACCTTCATCACTTCGGTGCCGGTCGAGATCAGCGAGAAGAGTGACCGCACGAGCACGCCACCCGGGCGGCAAGACGGGGCGGGCACGTCAAGAACGGTGAGCTCGCCTGACTTGTAGTTCTGGGCTATTTGCTTCATTGAATCCTCAGCTCGGGCTGACGGGCCGGATCACGCCGAGACGCCCATCGAGCGGGCATGGCGGTACCAGAGCTCAAGCGTCAGCAACTGCCAGATCTGCTTGGAGCGGTCCTGCTGGCCCGTTTGCTCGTCGTCGATTAGCCGGGTCAGCGCATCGCGGCGGATCATTCCGCAGTCCACGAGTTCACCGGCCACCAGCACGTCCTGGATGACCTCGTGCAGGTCGTCCTTGACCCAAGCGCGCAGCGGGGCGCTGAAGGACGCCTTCGGCCGGTGCACGATCTCGGCCGGCAGCCAGTTCGCCGCGGCCTGCTTCAGCGCGATCTTGCTCTTGCCGCGCCTGATCTTGTCGTGGCCGTCGATCGAGAACGCCGCGGCCGCGACGACGGGGTCGACGAACGGCACCCGCACCTCGATTGAGGCGGCCATGCTCGCCCGGTCGGTGTAGGCCAGGTTCAGGCCAGGCAGGAACATGCGCGTATCGGCCAGGCACATCCGGTTGACCATGTCGTCGGACAGCGAGTTGTCGTTGTAGATCTCGGTGTGCTCATCGATGACCTGGCCCACGTGGGCGGCCAGGTCAGGGCTGATCAGCGCGGTGAGCTCGTCGGCGTCGTAAAGCGTGTAGCTGCGCCTGAACCTGGGCTCTTCTGGCAGGTCGGCGAAGGTCATGAAGCGCTTGGCCCACCTGGTGTAACGCATCCCCCGGCTACCGAGCCTGAGCGGCAGCCGCTCTACGGCCGGCTGCATGAGATGGTGCCGCAGCCCGGCCGGCAGCCGGCCGTACCGGCTCGCGAGCAGGCAGGCCCATTGCTTGCGGTAACCGCCGAACAGCTCGTCGGCGCCCATGCCGGACAGCATTACCTTGACGCCGCGCTCTCTGGCGGCCTCGCACATCAGCAGCGTGTTGATCGCCGCCGGATCGCCGATCGGCTCGTCAAGGATGTCCACGATCCGGGGCAGCATGGTCACGATGTCCGGTGAGATCTCGATCTCGTGCAGGTTGACGCCGTACTTCGCGGCGACCTTGCGCGCGTAGATCGCGTCGTCGGGCATCGCTTCGAGCCGCTGGTCTTGCGGCCGGAAGGTGATCGTGTAGGCGTCGATCGCCGCGTCCGCCTGGTGCGCGAGAACCGTGATGATGCTCGAATCCAGCCCGCCGGACAGGAAGCAGGAGACCGGCACGTCGGCGACCAGGTGCGCGTTAACCGCGTCCTCGATTACCGCCTTCAGGTCGGCCGGCGGTTGGGTGGCGGCCTGCGCGGCCACCTCGGCTATGTTCCAGTACTGCCGCACGGTCAAGGCGCCATCGGGCGTGCACCTGGCCCAGGTACCGCCGGGCAGCTTCTGCACCCCGTCGATGGCGCACCGCTCTTCTGGCAGCCAGTAATAGAGCATGGATGCCACCAGGGCGCCCGGCTCGATCCGCAACTGCGTGCCCGACGCCGCGATCAGCGCCTTGAGCTCAGAGGCGAACAGCACGCCGCCGCCGCGGTGCAGGTAGTACAGCGGCTTGATGCCGAACGGGTCACGAGCCAGGAACAGCTCCCCGGTCTTGACGTCGGCCAGCGCGAACGCGAACATGCCGCGGAATCGCTTCAGGCAGTCCGGGCCCCAGCAGCGCCAGGCCTCTAGTACCACCTCGGTATCCGACTCGGTGCGAAACCGGACTCCCCGGCCGGCCAATTCGGTCCGCAGCGCTCGGTAGTTGTACAGCTCGCCGTTGTAGACCAGGGTGAGGCCGTCCTTGGTGAACGGCTGATCGGCGGCGCTGGAAAGATCGATGATCGACAGCCGCCGGAACCCAAGCTGCACCGCTACCTGGTCGTCTCCGTAATCCCAGATTCCGCTGGAATCCGGGCCGCGGTGCGCGATCCGGTCGGTCATGACGTCGACCAGCTTCTTGCCGTCGACTTGCTGGTAGCACCCAGCGATTCCGCACATATCAGACCTTCGCCTGCTGCTCGGCCTTGGCGCGGCCGGTCAGGTTTCGGTAGACGCCCAGGTAGGCGCGCTCTTGATGACTCCAGGCGAGGTCGGTCTCGACCCTGAGCCGGCCGAGCTTGCCGAGACGGTGCCGTCCGGGTTCGTCGTCCATCAGCGCGATGATCGTCTCGGCGTACTCGCGCACGTCGTTGGGCGTCACGTAGACCGCCGCAGGACCGGCCGAGACCCGGGTTTCCCGCAGATCGAACGCGACCACCGGAAGTTCGTAGGCCATATATTCCATGGTCTTGTTCATAGTTGATACGTCATTGAGCGGATTCTTCGGGTCTGGGGACAGGCCGACGTCGGCGGTGGACAAGATCTCGGCCACCTCCGGGTCCGGCGCCCGGCCGGTGAACTCCACGTGCCCGGCCAGGCCGAGCTCGTCGCGCAGCGCGACCAGTTCGGCGTAGCAGTCGCCGGAGCCGATCAAGGTGAAGGCAATGTCGTCGCGGCCGAGTTCGGTCACCGCGACGTGGGCCGCGCGGATCACGATGTCCACGCCGTCCTGCGGGCCCATGACGCCGATGTAGGCAGCCAGGAACTTGCGGCCGCGCCTCAGCTCAGGCTTAGCCGGACCTCGCCACAGCCGCTTCGGATCAGGTCCAGTGCGCACGACCGTGACCTCGTCCGCCTTCTTGCCGCTGCGGGCTATCGCGATGTCGCGGTAAGACTCGTTGGTCGAGATCACGTGCCTGGCGGTGCGATGGGTGCGCCGTTCAAGCGCCCGCAACCCCCGGTACGGCAGCCTGCTGCCGGTCGGGAATCGCGACTCATACAGCTCCGGGCACAGATCGTGGTGGTCGAAGACGAACGCCGTGCCGTCCAGCCCGCGAAGGAACATGGCGATCGGCCAGAAGATGTCCGGCGGGTTGCACGCCTGCATGACGGCGAACTTGCCCGACCGACGGGCCCTGGCCGTCATCCACGCCGTAGCGAGGAACGAATACACGTATTCAGCGATAAAACTGATTTTGCTACCACCAGGAGCATACGGCCGGTACTTATACAGCCGCACGCCGTCCACCTCGTGGTACGACGGGTCGCCGTCGCCCTTGGGGCACACCACCGACACCTGGTAGCCGTCCGCCGTCAGGGCCTGGCACTCCAGCCATACCCGCCGGTCAAACGGCACCGGCAGGTTCTGGACGATGATCAGGATGCGGGGACTGGCATGCTCAAGACCACTATCTGCAGCCTTCATCGCACCGCCTTACCTGGATTTAGTCACTGCTTCGGTGATATCTGGCCACCCGTCGTGCATAGGAGCATTGATTTGGGTGCCTTGATACGAACAAGCCGGAGTGTCGGGGCAGGAAAGCGGGATGGATGCAGCACGTGCGGGCGCACACCAGGGGGTACGCGGGATGTATCAGGCTCGGGCCGCGGCTGATCCATTAGGGGTGTCCGCTCATCGGGGAGGCAAAGCATGAAGGTCCTGGTAGCTGGTGACCGTGGTTACATCGGGGCCGTCATGGTGCCGTTTTTGCAAGCCGCCGGACACGAGGTCGACGGGCTCGACCTCGGCCTGTACGAGGGCTGCGACTTCGGCTCGGCGCCGAGGTCCGCAACCGACCGCCGGACCGGTGACATCCGCGACGCCGAGCCCACGGGCCTGGCCGGCTATGACGCGGTGGTCTGCCTGGCCGCGCTGTCCAACGACCCGCTCGGCCACCTCAACCCGGCCGCCACGTTCTCGGTCAACCTGGACGGGACTCTCGCCCTGGCCAGAGCCGCCAAGCAGGCGGGGGTGCCAAGGTTCGTGTTCGCCTCATCGTGCAGCCTGTACGGTGCGGCCGGCTCGGCGGCCGTGGCCGAAGACGCCGAGCTGACCCCGGTCACCCCGTACGGGGAGACCAAGGCCATCGCCGAACGCCAGCTCGGCCAGCTCGCCAGCGATTCGTTCAGCCCGACCTACCTGCGCAACGCCACCGCCTACGGCGCCTCGCCCAGGCTCAGGCTGGACATCGTGGTCAACAACCTCACCGCCGTCGCGACGACCACCGGCCAGGTCCGGATGGAAAGCGATGGGTCGCCGTGGCGGCCGCTGGTGCACATCGAGGACATCTCCCGGGCAACCGAGGCGGTGCTGACCGCCCGCAGGGAGCTGGTGCACGACGAGGCGTTCAACGTCGGGCGGCCGCAGGACAACGTCCAGGTCCGCCAGATCGCCGAGCTGGTACACGAGGCGGTGCCAGGATCGACGATCTCCTTCGCTGACGGGGCCGGGCCCGACCTGCGCAACTACCAGGTGGACTTCGCCAAGCTCAACGACACCTTCCCCGGGCTTGGGCTCACCTGGACCGTGCAAGCCGGAGTCGAAGAGCTAGCCAGCGCCTACACCGAGCACGGCCTGACCTACCAAGACTTCGCCTCCTCGCGCTACGTAAGGCTGCGCCGGATCCGAGAGCTGCTGGACGACGGCGTCATCGACGACACGCTGCGCCGCAAGACGGTGCTATCCGGGGGCTCCGCTGACGCACCGTCGCTCGTCGGGAAAGCGGCACCGCGCCGCTCCGCTGCCTCGCAGGCCTAAAGGTGGAGGTCACGCCAGTTCCGCGGATCGCCGGCGCGATGCTGTTCACGCCCGCCCCGCACGTCGACGAACGCGGGTTCTTCTGCCGCACCTTCGACACCGAGATCGTGCGCGCGGCCGGGATCGACCCGTTCGGCTTCGCGCAAGACAGCGTGTCCCGGTCGCGGCTGGGCGTGATCCGCGGGATGCATCTGCGGGGCGGCGCGGGCGAAGCGAAGCTGGTCCGCTGTTCCTACGGTGCGATCTACGACGTGATCGTCGACCTGCGGCCAGGCTCAGCGACCTTCCGCAACTCGGA